>NZ_JBEPAL010000051.1:0-63158 GCF_040298625.1 Streptomyces sp. NPDC001532 | reverse complement strand
CCGGGGGGTTGTGGTGGGTGTACGGTGCGGGGGCACTGTGGGGGGGGGGGGGGGGGGGGGGGGGTGGGGGGCGCCCCCCCACCCCACCGCCCTTCGCCGTACCCGGGGTCGTTGCCGGGGTCGTTCGCGGGGCGCGGACGAGGCCGGGGCGCCTCCTCGCGGTGGAGGAGGCGCCCCGGACGGATGTCGCGGTCGGCGCTACAGGGCCACGCCGAGCAGCGCGTCCACGGCGCGGGTGACGACGCCGGGGGCACCGGTGTCCTCGCCGCCGCGCGCGTGCTGCTCGTCCGCCCAGCGGTCGACGGCGGCCAGTGCGGCCGGGGCGTCGAGGTCGTGGGACAGGGCCTCGCGGATCTCCTCGACCAGTGCGTCGGCGCTCGGTCCGTCGGGCCGGGAGACGGCGGACCGCCAGCGCTCCAGCCGCGCCTCGGCGTCCCGCAGCACCTGGTCGGTCCACTCCCAGTCGGAGCGGTAGTGGTGGGCGAGCAGCGAGAGCCGGATGGCGGCCGGGTCGACTCCGTCGCGGCGCAGCCGGGAGACGAAGACGAGGTTGCCCTTGGACTTGGACATCTTCTCGCCGTGCAGGGCGACCATGCCGGCGTGGACGTACGCCTTGGCCATGGGGAACTCGCCGGTCAGCACCTGGGCGTGCGAGGCGCCCATCTCGTGGTGCGGGAAGGCGAGGTCGGATCCGCCGCCCTGGACGTCGAAGCCCATCCCGAGGTGGTCGAGGGCGATGGCGACGCACTCGATGTGCCAGCCGGGGCGGCCGCGGCCCAGCGAGCCGCCGTCCCAGTCGGGCTCGCCCGGCCGGGCGGCCATCCACAGCATCGGGTCGAGCGGGTTCTTCTTGCCCGGCCGGTCCGGATCGCCGCCGCGCTCGGCGGAGAGCAGCCGCATCGCGGCCGCGTCCAGGTTCGAGACCTGGCCGAAGTGCGGGTCGGTCTCGACGGAGAAGTAGATGTCGCCGTCGAGCTCGTAGGCGGCGCCCATGTCGCGCAGGCGCTCCACCAGGGGCACGATCCCGGGTATCGCCTCGACCGCGCCGATGTAGTGCCGCGGCGGCAGCATGCGCAGGGCGGTCATGTCCTCCCGGAACAGCGCCGTCTCCTGTTCGGCGAGCGCCACCCAGTCGACGTTGTCGCGCTGCGCCCGCTCCAGCAGCGGATCGTCGACGTCGGTGACGTTCTGGACGTAGTGGACCTGCCGCTTGGTGTCCAGCCATACGCGCTGGACCAGGTCGAACGCGTTGTAGGTCGCCGCGTGACCCAGGTGGGTCGCGTCGTACGGCGTGATGCCGCAGACGTAGATGCGGGCGACGGGGCCGGGGTCGAGGGTGACCAGGGTGCCGGTCGCGGTGTCGTGGATCCTCAGGTCGCGGCCCTGACCAGGCAGGGCGGGGACCTCGGAAGCGGGCCAGGCATGCATGTCTTGAGCCTAACCGGACTGAGGTCCGGTATACGAACCGGACCAGGCCAGATGGCCGGGAAGGCGCTCTTGCGTCTTCCCGGCCGATGTGCCTTGTGGGACGTCCGTCACACCGGGGGCCAGGGGATGGCCGGCCACTCCCCGCTCGGCTCCGGATGGACCTTGTCGGTGAGCAGCGCGTCGACCCGCGCGCGGGTGGCGTCGAGTTCGGCCGGGGTGATCAGCCCGGCGAGGTCCCGGGCGAGCGCCGCGCCCTCCGCCAGCCGGTCCCGGAGTCCGCCGAGGACCGTGACGGCCTCCTCGGTCAGCGGCTCACCGGCCCAGCCCCACAGCAGGGTGCGCAGCTTGTTGTCGACGTTGAAGGTGACCCCGTGGTCGATGCCGAAGAGCCGGCCGTCCCCGGCGGGCAGCAGATGGCCGCCCTTGCGGTCCGCGTTGTTGATCACCGCGTCGAGCACGGCGAGCCGCCGCAGCCGCTCGTCGTCGGCGTGCACCAGCAGCGCCGTGCGCCCCTCCCCCACCTCGGCGAGACCGATCGCCTTCCAGCCCGGCTCCGGCTCCTCCGCGTCGACGAGGGCCAGCAGCCCGTCGCCGGGGACGGCCTCGATCCACAGCTGGACCATGCCCTCCCCGTACGGGCCGTCACGCAGCACGGTCGGCGGCACCAGGCCCCAGCCGGTCGCCTCCGAGACCCGGTAGGCGGCCACCTCGCGCCCGGCGAGCGTGCCGTCCGGGAAGTCCCACAGCGGGCGCTCCCCGGCGACGGGCTTGTAGACGCAGGCCGCCTCTTCGCCCTCGTACGTCACCGTGCAGTACAGCGCCGCGTTGGAGGCTTCCCGGATGCGTCCGCGCACGGTCAGCTCGCCCGCGGTGAGCAGTTCCGCCGAGGTCATGCTCCGCGGCGGTATCCGTTCTGGCGCGGACATACGTGTCCTTCCGGATCGAGCGGCAGGCTGCACAGCGGGCAGGGCGGCCGGCCGGCGTTGACGACGTCGAGAGCGCGTTTGGCGAAGGCTCTGGCCTGGGCGCCGGTGAGGCGGACCCGCAGCATCGGCGGGCCGTTCTCCTCGTCCTGGAGCAGCCGCTCCTCCGCCTCCGCCAGGTCCTCGTCGGACTCGGCGTCGAGCTCCACCAGGGCCTGCGCCTCGACGATCATGCGCTGTTCGTCACCGTCCCAGGCGAGCGCCATGGTGCCGACCCTGAACTCCTCCTCGACGGGGGTGTCCAGCGGTGCGGTGTCGGTGATCTCGTTCGGGGCCATGGCCGGCACCGCGGCACTGCCGCCGCTGCGCCGCACGACCTCGTCGAGGAGTTCGTCCATGCGCTCGGCGAGCGCGGCCACCTGTGTCTTCTCCAGCGCCACGCTGGTCACCCGGGGGCCGGCGGAGGCCTGGAGGAAGAACGTACGGCGCCCGGGCAGTCCGACCGTGCCGGCCACGAAGCGGTCCGGTGGGTCGTAGAGGAACACCTGACGGGACACGTCCTGTCTCCTGGAATCGTCTGGGCTTGTGGATCGGCATCGAGTTCGGGACCGACTGACCGCTTCACCCTACTGCGGGCGACGATCACGGTGCGCCCGCACCGCCCCCGACCGGAGCGTCCTCGGCCGGCGGCTCCTGGCGCGGCACGAGGGACGCGAAATCACCGGTGTCGCCGAGGCGGACGAGAAACGGGCGCAGGCGGGTGTAACGGATCGCGGTGATGGAACACGGTTCCACAGAGATCCGCTGGAAGAGGTCGAGATGAAGTCCGAGGGCGTCCGCCACGAGCGACTTGATGATGTCGCCGTGCGAGCACATCAGATACACGGCGTCGGGGCCGTGGTCGCGTTCCACGCGCGCGTTCCACTCGCGTACCGCCTCGGCGGCGCGGGTGGCCATCGCCCGCATCGACTCGCCGCCCGGGAACGCGGCGGCGGAGGGGTGCGCCTGCACGACCTCCATCAGCGGCTCGTCCTTCAGCTCGGCGAGCTTGCGGCCGGACCAGTCGCCGTAGTGGCACTCCCCGATCCGCTCGTCGGTGTGGGCGGTCAGGCCGGGGCGGGCGTCGAGCAGCGGCCGGATGGTCTCCTGGCAGCGCTCCAGCGGGCTGGTGACGACCTCGGCGAGCGGCAGCTCGGCGAGGCGTCCGGGCAGGGCGGCGGCCTGGGCGGCCCCGCGCTCGTCGAGCCGCACGCCGGGCGTCCAGCCGGCGAGCAGTCCCTCGGTGTTGGCGGTGGAACGTCCGTGCCGGACGAGGATCAGGGTGGGCATGCGGCCCAGCGTAGGCGTACGCCGGGGTGCGTTGCCGGTGCGATGAAGGGAGAATGCGCCGCGTGATCGTGGACTGCGCCATCTATCGCGACGGACATCGTGCGGAGGGGCCCTCGGACTTCTCCGACGCCCTGGACGAGGCACGGGCCGCGGGCGGGTTCGTGTGGATCGGGTTGCACGAGCCGAGCGAGCAGGAGTTCGCCCACGTCAGCGAGGAGTTCCGGCTGCATCCGCTGGCCGTCGAGGACGCCCTGAAGGCCCATCAGCGGCCGAAGCTTGAGGTGTACGACGACTCGCTCTTCCTGGTGCTGAAGCCGGTCGTCTACGAGCCGGAGAGCGACACTGTCTCCTCCGGCGAGGTGATGGTCTTCCTCGGCGACGGCTTCGTGGTCACCGTCCGGCACGGCGACGGGGCGCCGCTGGCGGCCGTGCGGCGGCGGCTGGAGCATGAGCCGGAGCTGCTGGGCAAGGGGCCCACGGCGGTGCTGTACGCCATCGCCGACGCCACCGTCGACCACTATCTGGAGGTCGCGGGCGAGCTCCAGAACGACCTGGAGGAGCTGGAGACGGAGGTGTTCTCACCGGACGGCGGCGGCTCCCGGAACACCGCCTCGCGGATCTACACCTTCAAGCGGCAGATCCTGGAGTTCCGCCGGGCCACCGGGCCGCTGACCCTGCCGGTCACCCGGCTCGCGGGCAACGGGCCGTTCGGCCCGGCGGTGCCGTTCGTGAACGACAAGGCGCAGCCCTTCTTCCGGGACGTGCAGGACCACCTGACGCGGGTGAACGAGTCCGTGGAGGCGCTGGACCGGCTGGTGTCCGACGTCCTGTCGGCGCATCTGGCGCAGATGAGCGTGCGGCAGAACGACGACATGCGGAAGATCTCCGCGTGGGCGGCCATGGCCGCGATCCCCACCATGCTCGCCGGGGTCTACGGGATGAACTTCGAGCACATGCCGGAGCTGCGCTGGGTGTGGTCGTACCCGGCGGTGATCGCGGTCATGGCCGCCCTGGAGGTGGCGCTGTACCGGACGTTCAAGAGGCGGGGCTGGATGTGAGGCGGGCGGCGCGTGGCCGGCCCGCGGTCAGGCGAACTCCGGGGCCGAGGCGGCCGGGCCGCCGAGGGCGTCGCGGCGCTCCGGCATCGTGAGGGAGACCATGCGCCGCCAGCCGCCGAGGCGTTCGTAGGCGTAGACCGCGTGGATGCCCGCCGCGAGCACCGCGTACCGGGCCTTGGACCAGCCGAGGATGCGGCCCATGTGGGCCATCACGGCGAGGCTGACGTCGCGGTAGACGCGGATCTCGGCGTGCGCGCACTCGCGCAGGGTGCGCTGGATGGCGCGGCCGTGGCCGGCGTAGGCGAAGCGGAGCAGTTCCTCGTGACAGTAGGCGAGGTGGTTGTCCTCGTCCTGGGAGATCATCTTCACCGCCCGGCCGAGGTCGGGGTGGTCGGCGAAGTGCTTGCGCAGCAGTCGCATCTGCTCGGAGGCGCGCTGTTCGGTGACCCGGCTGTGCGCGAGGTAGGTGACGATGTCCTGGACGGTGAGGGGTTCGTCGCGGTTGAGCCTGGAATGGGCGAGGCCGATGCCGGCGCGCTCCAGCAGCATCGTGTAGTCGGTGTCCGGCGGGACGGGGACGGGGTCCACTCCGCGCTTCCTCATCAGCGCGTTGAAGATGCGCCCGTGCTTGTCCTCGTCGGCGCCGTGCCGGGCGACCTTGGGCGCGAGGTCGCGCTCGCTCGCGGGGACGAGCGCGGCGATGCGGGCGTTCTCCCAGCCGCCCTGGGTCTCACCGCCGGCGGCGATGGAGCAGAACAGGGCGAAGGACGCGTCGTCGTCGAGGATCTCCTGGAACAGACTCTTGGCCGAAAGCATCTGGGCACCTCTCTGCAGGATTCCGCAGGCCGCGAAGTACGAGTCAAGTGCGGCCCGGGAGGCGGTGCAACAGGTGTGTCGGACGACTCCGCCGAAAGAAGGACCCCGGAGGCTTCGCCGGGGGCGTAACCGTGCGCGCGGCGGCGCGTTGTTCCGCGTGACGGCCGTGGCGGGGAAGACCCCCGAGCCCCCACCACGGCCGCGGAACTCCGGCGGACCGTTCGGGTTACGCCAGGCCGGCCCGCTCCAGCGCCTCCACACCGGCGCGCAGCGCGGCGAGGCGCTCGTCGAGGGTGAAGCCGGCCGGAGCCAGGGTCAGGGTGGTGACGCCGGCCGCCGCGTAGGCCTGCATCCGGTCGGCGATGCGGTCCACGGAACCCAGCAGAGTCGTCTTGTCGATGAGGTCGTGCGGTACGGCGGCCGCGGCGCCCTGCTTGTCGCCGGACAGGTACTTGTCCTGGATCTCGGCGGCCTGCTGCTCGTAGCCCATGCGCTGGGCGAGCTGGTTGTAGAAGTTCTGCTTGCGGCTGCCCATGCCGCCGACGTACAGGGCGGTGTAGGGGCGGAAGGTGTCGGCGAGCGCGGTGACGTCCTTGTCCTCGCCGACGGCGAGCGGCAGGGTCGGGCAGACGTCGAAGCCGTCCAGGGTCTTGCCGGCCTTCTCGCGGCCCGCGCGGAGGTGCTTGACCGCGGTGTCCTCCAGGTGGTCGGCGGAGGGGAAGATCAGCAGGGCGCCGTCGGCGATCTCGCCGGTCTGCTCCAGGTTCTTCGGGCCGATCGCGGCGATGTAGAGCGGGATGTGCTCGCGCTCGGGGTGCACCGTCAGCTTGATGGGCTTGCCGGGGCCGCCGGGCAGCGGCAGGGTCCAGTGCTCGCCGTCGTGGGTGAGGCGTTCGCGGGTCATCGCCTTGCGGACGATCTCCACGTACTCGCGGGTGCGGGAGAGCGGCTTGTCGAACTTGACGCCGTACCAGCCCTCGGAGACCTGCGGGCCGGAGACCCCGAGGCCGAGCCGGAAGCGGCCGCCGGAGAGCGAGTCGAGGGTGGCGGCGGTCATCGCGGTCATCGCGGGCTGCCGGGCGGGGATCTGGAAGATGGCCGAGCCGACGTCGATGCGGGTGGTCTGGGCGGCGACCCAGGTGAGCACGGTGGCGGCGTCCGAGCCGTAGGCCTCGGCGGCCCAGCAGACCGCGTAGCCGAGGCGGTCGGCCTCCTGGGCGACGGCGAGGTTGTCCGCGTCCATCCCCGCGCCCCAGTAGCCGAGGTTGATGCCGAGCTGCATGGCCTTCCCCTTACTGATCAGTAACGTCCCTGTGTGGGACGACCATACCGGGTGGCACGCACGCCGCCGGGGCGGCTGTGGACGACCGGTCCGGGGAGGGGCCCGCGGGGGCCGGAAACCGGTTGTCCACAGGCAACCCACCGCAGCAGTTCTGGCCAGTAATCTCGGCGGACATGGAGCAGAGGCATCTCGGCCGTACCGGCCTGCGTGTGTCCCGGGTCGGACTTGGCACCCTGACCTGGGGACGGGACACCGACGAGCATGACGCCGCGGACCTCTTGAAGACGTTCTGGGAGGCCGGCGGGACCCTCGTCGACACGGCGGACGTGTACGGGGACGGGGATGCCGAGTACCTGCTGGGGCGGCTCATGGACGGGCTGGTGCCCCGTCGCGATCTGGTCATCTCGACCAAGGCCGGGAGCGTGCCCGACCCGGACCGCCGGTTCGACGGATCGCGCGGACACCTGCTGGCCGCGCTGGACGCCTCGCTGGCGCGGCTGGGCACGGACCACGTCGACGTGTGGCACGTCCACGCCTTCGACCCGCACACCCCGCTGGAGGAGACGCTGCACGCGCTGGACCTGGCGGTGAGCAGCGGACGGGTGCGCTACGCGGGCGTGTCCAACTTCTGCGGCTGGCAGCTCGCGAAGGCGGCGACCTGGCAGCTGGCCGCGCCGGGCGCGCGGACCCGGCTGGCCAGTACGCAGCTGGAGTACTCGCTGCTGCAGCGCGGGATCGAGCGCGAGGTGCTGCCCGCCGCGCTCGACCTCGGCATCGGCCTGCTGCCCTCCTCGCCGCTCGGGCGGGGTGTGCTGACCGGCAAGTACCGCAACGCCACGCCGCCGGACTCGCGCGGCGCCTCCGAGCAGCTGGCGCCGTTCGTGGAGCCGTACCTCGACGACACCGCGAGCCGGATCGTCGACGCCGTGACCACCGCGGCGGACGGGCTCGCCGTGACACCGTTGCAGGTGGCGCTCGCCTGGGTGCGCGACCGGCCGGGCGTGACCGCGCCGATCGTGGGCGCGCGCAACGCGCAGCAGCTCACGGCGGCATTGTCAGTGGAGGCCCTTAGTCTTCCTGACGAGATCTGCCGGGCGCTCGACGATGTGTCGGCGCCCGTGCACCGCTATCCCGATCACGACTGGAGCACGCTGTGAGCACGGAGCCGGAGACCACCGAGGACGCCGAGCCGACGACGCCGGCCCCCGCGGCGGAGAGCGGCACCCCGCAGGCCGAGGAGACCGAGGAGGCGAAGCTCGCCGAGGCGAAGAAGCTCTCCGAGGCGGAGGCGGAGCTGGCGGCGCAGCGGCTGGAGCGGGAGCGGATCGAGCGGCGCAAGGCGGAGAAGCAGGGGCCCATCGAGGCCGGCGCCAAGCTGAGCGGCAAGGCCGCCGACCTGCTCGCGGCGGTACGGGCCGTGGAGAGCGGCGAGAAGCCCGTGGCCGCGGTGTTCGCCGAGCCCGAGGCGGCGGTGCGGCGCGCGGCGCCGGAGCCGGTGCGGCGGACCCAGCCGGTGACGCCGGCCGTCGTCGCCGCGCCCGCCCGGGAGGCCGTCGAGGGGGTGCGGCGGGTGCTCGCCGAGGGCGGCGCCCCGGAGGCGCTGGCGGCGCAGGTCGCCGCCGTGCTGGGGGACGGCGGCGAGGAGCGGCTGCGGGCGGACCCGTGGCTGCTGCTGCGGGTCGGCGGGGTGCGCCCGGAGCAGGCCGACGGCTTCGCGCGGGCGTTGCTGGGCGACCGGTGCGGCCCGGACGACGAGCGGCGCCTGCGCGCGCTCACCGTGTGGCTGCTGGAGCAGGCGGCCCTCGCCGGGCACACCGCGCTGGAGCTGCCGACGCTGCACAGCGCCCTGGCCCAGCGGGGCGTGCCCGATCCGGACGCGGCCGTGCGGAGCGCGCTCGCGGAGGGCGAGGTGCTGGCCTTCCAGGACGGCCTGGACGGTCTGGACGCTCTCGACGGGCCCGGGGAGGGCCTCGAGGCCGAGGACGGCGCCACCGGGGAAGAAGGCCCGGACGGCGAGGAAGCCGAGGAAGGCCACGGCGGCGCAGAGGACGCGGGCGAGCGGGAACCGGTGCGGGTGCTCGTCGGTCTGGAGCGGTACGCGCTCGCCGAGGAGAGCCTGGCCGACGGGCTCGGACGGCTGATCAACTCGGTGCCGAAGGAGGACGGCTCGGCCGAGGAGTGGGAGCGGGCCGCCGCCGCGGCCCGGAGCTCCACGGCCGACCTGGTCCGCGCGGTCGCGGGACACGGTCTGGTGCTGCACACCGGCGGTGAGGCGTCCCGCGCCGAGGTCGCGGAGCTGCTGGGTGCCGCACAGGGGCTGGGACTGCGGGCCTGGGCCGCCGTGCACAGCCCGGCGGGGCGCGGCCGGTTCGGTGCGGAGACCGCGGTCGCCACCGTGGCGGGGCTGCTGTCCGGGGCCGAGGGGCCGGGGCGGGACGCGGACGGGGCGCTGGACCTGGATCTGCTGGCCGTGCTGGACGCCCCGCAACTGGACGTGGAGACCGGAGCGTTGCTCGTCGAGTCGCTGCCGGACGGGGCCCGGCTGGTGCTGTCCGGGGACCCGGCGGTGCTGTGGTCGGCCGGGCCGGGGCGGGTCTTCGCCGATCTGCTGGCGGCGCGCCGGGTGCCGCAGATCGCCTCGCGGCGGCCGGACCCCGGTCCGCTGGGCGAGCTGGTGTCCGGGATCGGCGTGGGCGAGCTGAACCAGGTCGAGGCGCCCGGCAAGGAGATCGTGATCGTGCCGGTGCGGGACGCGGCCGAGGCGGTGCACCGGACGGTGCAACTGGTCGCCGACTCGGTGCCGCGGGCGATCGGCGTGCCCGCCGAGGAGACGGTGGTGATCACTCCGGGGCACGGCGGCGCGGCCGGCACGCGCGCGCTGAACGCCGCGTTGAAGGAGCGGCTGAACCCGGGCCCCGGCCGCTTCGGCGGCTTCGACCCCGGTGACCGGATCGCCTACTCCCCCGCGCCGGGTCGTACGGTGCCGGGACAGGTGGTCGGGGCCGACGTGGACGGGCTGCGGCTGTCGTGCGCCGGTGAGGCCGTCGTCGTACCGCGGGAGCGGGTGGAGCAGTCGGTGCGGCACGGGTGGGCGCTGACCGCGCACCAGGCGGTGGGCGGCCGTTGGCCGGCCGTGGTCGCGGTGCTGCCGGGCGACGCCGCGCAGGCCCTCACCCGGCCCTGGATCTACACCGCGTTCGGCCGGGCCGAGCGTCATCTGTCGGTGGTGCACGGCGTCGAGCAGGCGCTGCCGAGAGCGGTCGCGGAGGGCCTGGCGAAGCCGCGCACCACCCGGCTGCCGGACCTGTTGCGCCCCGCGGCGGCCCCGGCGGAGTGACCGGCCGCCGGGCCCGGACGTGAGACGGCGGCCACCGGGGTGTCCCGGTGGCCGCCGTGTCGTGCTCGGCCGGGTGCGTGCGTCAGCGGCGGTCCGCGTCCAAGGGCTCCAGGTCCGGATCGTCGTCCCCGTCGTCCTCCACGTCCTCGTCCACATCCGCGTCGTCGTCCACCTCCGCGTCCTCGTCCTCGTCCTCGTCCTCGACGAGGTCCAGGTCGTCGTCGACCAGTTCCGCGGGGTCCTCGTCGAAGACCGCGCTGACGTCGAAGCGGCAGACCACGTGCTGCGGGTCGACGGCCTCGAAGGGGGCCGCCAGCCACTCGCCGGGCTCGGGCGGCTCGTCGGTGGCGGTCACCCACAGCGTGGAGTCGCCCTCCTCCAGGCCGAACTCCTTGTGCCGGGAGGCGATCTCGTCCGGTTCGAACTCGCCGAACAGGATGCCCAGCGCCCCGTTCACCGACTCCGCGGCGTCCGCGTCCGCGCCCTGGTCCACCGCCTCGATCCGCTGGGCCTGCGCCAGCAGCCGCTGTGGTTCGGCCACCGCGTAGTCGCGGCGGATCAGCACACTGAGCGCGTTCGGTTCCTCGGGCCCGGTGTACGGCGGCAGTGAGTCGTCGGCGCCCGGGATCTCGAAGGGCGTGACCTCGTCGTAGCGGTCGTAGAGCAGTTCGTCGTACACCTCTGCGGCCGCGGCCAGCTGGTTGAACGCCTCGTAGACGGCCGGGTCGTCCTCTCCCGACCGGCGTTCGACCGCGGCGAGATGGCGGTCGAGCGCGGTCTTGACCGCCTCGGCGGCGGCGCGTACCTCGGCAGCGGTGGGCTGCGCAGCATCAGACATACTGCAGACGCTATCCGTACCGGGCCCCAGCCCGCACAATAGATGCGATGCCGGAATACGAATTTGTCGACGTGTACGTCCCGCGCGGGGTGTCCCGCAAGGATGCCGCACGTCTGCTGACGGACCATGCCGAGTACGGAAACTGGGAGTTGGACCGCCTGAGCCTGCTGCGTGACGGCAGCCGCAGGGTGCGGTTGCGCAGGAGGATCATCCGCCAGGTGCGTGCCACATGGTGAGGTGAGAAGTGAGTCGGAGCGGGCCCCGCCGGTGGCGGGGCCCGCTCCGTTCTCGTCACCGCGGGTGCGTCACGCCGACGCGCGTGCCTTGCGGTAGAGCACCGCGCCCGCGAGCAGCGCTCCCGCGCCGAGGCCCGCGGCGGCCCCCATCGGCAGGCTGCTGCCGGTCTCCGCGAGCTGGGCGGTGCCCTGGGGCTGGGTCACGGAGTGCGCGCCGGGCCGGTTGCCGGATCCGTCGTCGCCGGGCGTGCGGTCGCCCGCGGGCGGCGTCGCGGGGGTGCCCGGGGTCACCGGGGTTCCCGGAGTGCCGGGTTCGACGGGGTCGCCCGGAGTGCCGGGCTGCTCGGGGGTGCCGGGCGTGCCGGGCGTCTCCGGCTGGGTGCCGGGCGGGGTGCCGGGCGGCGTCGTTCCCGGCGGGTTGGTGCCGGGCGGGTTGGTGCCGGGCGGTGTCGACCCGTCGCCGTCGCCCGGCGGAGTCGGGTGGC
This sequence comes from Streptomyces sp. NPDC001532, assembly GCF_040298625.1. Classification (NCBI taxonomy): domain Bacteria; kingdom Bacillati; phylum Actinomycetota; class Actinomycetes; order Kitasatosporales; family Streptomycetaceae; genus Streptomyces; species Streptomyces sp. NPDC001532. The sequence goes on along the minus strand of NZ_JBEPAL010000051.1, from coordinate 51,426 downwards.
CGCCGCCGGAGCCGCCGTCATCGGCGCAGTCGTTGCCCACGGCGGTGTTGCCGACGCCGATGACGTCGACGGTGTTGCCGCAGACGTCGACCGGCGCGTGGACGGGCGCCTCGATGTGGTTGCCCGAGGCGACGCCGGGCGAGTCGGAGGCGTGTCCGCCCGCGTGGGCGCCCCCGGAGCCGCCGTGCCCGCCGGAGTCGCCGTGACCCCCGGACGGACCGCCGCCGTGGTGGCCGCTGTGGTTGCCGCAGGAGTTGCCCGCCGCCGGGTTGAGCAGCCCGACCACGTTGACGGTGTTGCCGCAGACGTCGACCGGCGCGTGGACGGGCGCCTCGATGTGGTTGCCCGAGGCGACGCCGGGCGAGTCAGAGGCGTGTCCGCCCGCGTGGGCGCCCCCGGAGCCGCCGTGCCCGCCGGAGTCGCCGTGACCCCCGGACGGACCGCCGCCGTGGTGGCCGCTGTGGTTGCCGCAGGAGTTGCCCGCCGCCGGGTTGAGCAGCCCGACCACGTTGACGGTGTTGCCGCAGACATTGACCGGCGCGTGCACCGGTGCCTGCACGGTGTTGCCGGACAGCACGCCGGGTGAGCCGGCCGTGGCGCCGCTCGCGCCCGAGTGCGCCTGGGCCTGGCCGCCGGCGGCGGCGATCACCCCCGTCGCGGCCGCCACGGTCATCAGGCCCTTGCGGGTGGCCTGTCGCATTGCTGAATCCCCCTTCTACGTCGTGACAGAACCGGGAAGAGCGCACTCGGCCCCGGAACGCATGGCGGTGCGCTCCGGGGCCGAGGGCTCAGACCCTCATGAGGCGAGGCTCAGACGTCACTGGTTGACGCAGGTGTTGCCGAAGGCCGGGTTCAGCAGCCCGATCACCGAGATCGTGTTGCCGCAGACGTTCACGGGGATGTGCACGGGCACCTGGACAACGTTGCCGGACGCGACACCCGGGGAGTGCACGGCGGCACCCTGGGCACCGGAGTCGGCGACGGCCATGCCGGCACCCGCGAGAACCAGTCCACCGGTGGCAGCCGCGGCGGCGACGATCTTCTTGATCATTATTCCTCCTCGTTGGCAATGCGATCCCAAGCCTCGGATCGCATCACCTGTAACGAGGAGGGGCTAATAGAGCTACGACCTGATGAGCGCATTCACTCTTCCCAGTCCGTTTCGCACGGGCGGGCGAAAAGTGCGGCTCGGTCGCGGCGGGGCGGGTCAGGACGCGTCGAGGAACCGGTCGAGCACCCGCACGCCGAACTTCAGTCCGTCGACCGGGACGCGCTCGTCGACGCCGTGGAACATCCCGGCGAAGTCCAGCTCCGGCGGCAGCTGGAGCGGGGCGAAGCCGAAGCAGCGGATGCCGAGGTCGTCGAAGGACTTGGCGTCGGTGCCGCCGGAGAGCATGTAGGGCACGGCCCGCGCGATCGGGTCCTCGGCGCTCAGCGCGCTCTGCATGGCGTCCACGAGCCGGCCGTCGAAGTCGGTCTCCAGCGCCTTGTCGGCGTGCACGTCCTCCCGCTTCACGCGCGGGCCGAGAATCCGGTCGAGGTCGGCCAGGAACTCCTGCTCGTAGCCGGGCAGGAAGCGGCCGTCGACGTGGGCGGTCGCCTGGCCCGGGATGACGTTGACCTTGTAGCCGGCGCCGAGCATGGTGGGCGCCGCCGAGTTGCGCAGGGTGGTGCCGATCATCTTGGCGATGCCGCCGAGCTTGGCGAGGGTCTCGTCCATGTTCTCGGGGTCCAGCTCGGTGCCGAGCGCGTCGGACAGCTCGTCGAGGAAGGACCGCACGGTCTTGGTGACCCGGACCGGCCAGGTGTGCCGGCCGAGCCGGGCGACCGCCTCGCACAGCTCGGTGATCGCGTTGTCGTCGTTGGTCATCGAGCCGTGGCCGGCGGTGCCCTCGACGGTCAGCCGCATCCAGTGCATGCCCTTCTCGGCGGTCTCGACGAGGTAGAGCCGCAGCTTCTCGTTGACGGTGAAGGAGAAGCCGCCGACCTCGCCGATCGCCTCGGTGACGCCCTCGAAGAGATCGGGATGCCGGTCGACCAGGTGGCGGGCGCCGAAGGTGCCGCCGGCCTCCTCGTCGGCGAGGAAGGCCACCACGACGTCGCGCGGGGGCTTGCGGCCGCTGCGCAGCCGGTCGCGGACGACCGCGAGGGTCATCGCGTCCATGTCCTTCATGTCGACGGCCCCGCGTCCCCAGACGCAGCCGTCGGCGATCTCGCCGGAGAAGGGGTCGTGGGTCCAGTCGGCGGCGTTGGCCGGTACGACGTCGAGGTGGCCGTGCAGGAGCAGGGCGGGCCGGGACGGGTCCTCCCCCTCGATCCGGGCCACCGTGGAGGCGCGGCCCGGGTGGGACTCGAAGATCTGCGGCTCCAGACCCACCTCGGCCAGCTTCTCGGCGACGTACTCGGCCGCCTTGCGCTCGCCGGGGCCGGAGTGGTCGCCGTAGTTGCTGGTGTCGATCCGGATCAGCTCGCGGCAGAGGTCGACGACCTCGTCCTCGCCGGTGACGCCCTGGCCGGTGCCCGTCTGGCTCACGCTGTTCCTCCCGCTGTCGCCGCTGGTGGTTCCCCCTCATCCTCCACCCCGGGCGGTCGGGGCCCAAGACCGGACCCGGTCCGTCACACGCCGTTCACGCGGGAGCGGGGGGTGATCGGCCACCCCCGAAAGCCTGGTAATGTTTACGACGTCGCCGCGGGGGAAACCGCCCCGCACGACAGACACCTTGTCCGGGTGGCGGAATGGCAGACGCGCTAGCTTGAGGTGCTAGTGCCCTTTATCGGGCGTGGGGGTTCAAGTCCCCCCTCGGACACCAGCCGGATCCCCCGGTCGCTGCGGCGGCCGGGGGATCCGTCGTTTCAGCCCCTTCCGTACCGCCTGACGCGTACACGGCCGAAATAACCGTGGACACCGCCCGCCGCGGTGGGGTTCCGCAAGATTTCCGTGCACCCTCCCGCTTCCGGGAAGTCCCTGCTCCTCCACTCCTGGCCGCTCCCGGCCGGGCCGCACTCGACCCTCCGGTTTTACAAGGCGCTTGACTCGAACTTACTGAGCTTGTTGACTGATTCGGGCGTGCAGTCGGAACGCGTCATCGCGAACACGGTGGTGAGCGCGAGAACTGGCCGGTAACCGGGCTTGACTGCTGCTCGACAACCCAGGTGACAAGAGGTGAAGCTCTGTGATGACCCAGGGAAGCCTGATGACGGAGCACCGGCCGGAGGCCGTCGCGAGAGTCACGCCGGGGCGCCCCCAGCCGCTGGGCGCCACCGTCGATGCCGACGGCGTGAACTTCTCGATCTTCTCGGAGCACGCGACCCGGGTCGATCTGCTGTTGTTCGACCGCTGTGACGCGCCCCGGCCGTCCCGGGTGATCCGGCTGCATCCGGAACTGCACCGCAGTTTCCATTTCTGGCACTGCCATGTGGCCGGCCTCGGCCCGGGACAGGTGTACGCGTACCGGATCGACGGCCCCCGCAACACCCCGCACTCCGGGACCCGGTTCAACCACCGCAAGGTGCTGCTCGACCCGTACGCCCGGGCCAACATCAACAGCCGCTGGGACCGCACCCGGGCGCTCGGCACCGCGGACAACGTCGAACACTCCATGCGCAGCCTGGTCGTCGACCTCGACAGCTACGACTGGGAGGGCGACCGGCCGCTGCGCACGCCGATGGCGGACACCGTCATCTACGAGATGCACGTACGGGGCCTGACCGCCTCCCCCACCTCGCGGACCGCGCACCCCGGCACCTTCTCCGCGGTGGTGGAGAAGATCCCCGAGCTGCAGCGGCTCGGGATCACCGCGGTGGAGCTGCTGCCGGTCTTCGACTTCGACGACACCCACATCCTGCGCACCGGCCCGGACGGCACACCGCTGCGCAACTACTGGGGCTACGACCCCTACGGCTTCTTCGCCCCGCACACCGGCTACTGCGCCGCGCCCCATCTGGCGGCGCACATCACCGAGTTCCGGGACATGGTCAAGGCCCTGCACCGGGCCGGCATCGAGGTCATCCTGGACGTGGTCTTCAACCACACCAGCGAGGGCAACGAGTTCGGGCCGACGATCAGCTTCCGCGGGGCGGCGAACGAGGCGTACTACCACCTGTGGCCGCAGGACCGGAGCCGGTACATGGACTTCACCGGGTGCGGCAACGCGGTCAACGCCAACCATCCGATGGTCACCAAGTTCATCCTGGAGTGCCTGGAGTACTGGGTCACCGAGCACCATGTGGACGGCTTCCGGTTCGATCTGGCCTCGGAGATGTCCCGGGGGCCGATGGGCTACGAGATGGCGGTGCCGCCGTCGCTGTGGGCGATCGAGCTGTCCCAGGTGCTAGCCGAGACGAAGATCATCGCGGAGCCGTGGGACGGCGGCGGCCTCTACCAGGTGGGCCGGTTCCCGGGGAAGCGCTGGGCGCAGTGGAACGGGCCGTTCCGGGATGATGTCCGGCGCTTCGTGCGCGGGGACGCGGGGCTGGTCGGCGAGATCGCCTCGCGGCTCGGCGGCTCGGCGGACCTCTTCTTCCCGCAGCAGGTGCTGCCCACCAACAGCATCAACTTCATCACCTGCCACGACGGGTTCACCCTCAACGACCTGGTCAGTTACGACCACAAGCACAACCACGCCAACGGCGAGTCCGACGCCGACGGGGCGCACGAGAACTTCAGCTGGAACTGCGGGGTCGAGGGGCCGACCGACTCCGAGGAGGTCGAGCGGCTGCGGGTGCGGCAGATCAAGAACTTCCTGTCGATCCTGATGCTCAGCCGGGGCGTGCCGATGCTGCTCGCCGGGGACGAGTTCCGCAACACCCAGGACGGCAACAACAACGCCTACTGCCAGGACAACGAGACCTCCTGGCTGGACTGGAACCAGGCCGAGAAGGAGACGGAGATACGTTCCTTCACGGAACGGGTGATCCGTCTGCGCAAGCGGTTCCGCACCTTCCGCGAGGCCCGCTTCTTCACCGAGCGCCCCAATGAACGGGGGCTGCCCGACGTCACCTGGCACGGCACCCGGCTGGACTGCCCCGGCTGGGACCACGCCGACGCCCGGGTGCTCGCCGCCACCCTCGGAGGCTTCCGCGGCGACCCGGACCTGCACCTGATCCTGAACATGTACCACCTGGGCCTGGACTTCGAGCTGCCGGCCGTCGACGGCCACCGCTGGTACCGGGTCCTGGACACGGCCTGCTCCGGGCCGCACGACCTGCTCCCACCCGGCCAGGAGGAGGCCGTCGACGGCGACGTCTTCCACGCCCACGGCCGAAGCGTCGTGCTGCTCGTGGCCTTACCCGACGAGAAGGGCACATGAGATGAGCCCCAGCGCCGACCGCCGTACCTACTCCGACACCCTCGCCGGCTACGTCACCTACCACAGCCCCACCCAGCACCGCTTCGGGCTGCGCACCTCCGACGGCCGCGAGTACACCGTGCACCTCGCCCGCAACGTCGTCTCCCGCGTCGTCCGCAACCTCGGCGACCCCTACCGGGACACCACCGCGCACACCCGGGACATGCTCGGCACCGGCCGCTTCCTGTTCGCGTACGGGATCTTCTACGAGTGGCAGGGCGGCGCCCGGTTCGAGGCGAAGGAGATCACCTTCCCCGAGGAGAACCGGGGCCAGTACGTCTTCGAGCACCCCAGGTGGTGGGTGCAGCAGGCCGCCGCGGTCGCCGACTTCTATCTGCGCGGGCAGTTCCCGGACGGCAAGTACGACTGGCGCAACTACCGCACGCACCTGACCCTCGACGGCGCCCATCTGCCGGAGTTCGCCGGGCAGAACGTGCGCCAGGAGACCGACACCATCTCCCGGCTGGTCTACGGGCTGTCCACGGCCTACCTGCTGACCGGCGAGGACCGGTTCCTGGACGCGGCCGAGAGCGGCACCGAGTACCTGCGGCAGTACATGCGCGTCGACGACAAGCAGGACGGGATCGTCTACTGGTACCACGGGATGGACATCACCCCGACCGGGCGGCGCAAGGTGTTCGCCTCGGAGTTCGGGGACGACTTCGACGCCATCCCGATGTACGAGCAGATCTACGCGCTGGCCGGTCCCACCCAGACGTACCGCGTCACCGGCGATCCACGGATCCTGGAGGACATCGACCGCACGGTCGCCCTGTTCCAGCGGTACTTCCGCGATGAGGAGCGCGGGGGCTTCTTCTCGCACATCGACCCGATCAACCTCAGCCCGTGCGACGACGCGCTGGGCCGCAACCGGTCCCGCAAGAACTGGAACTCCATCGGCGACCACGCCCCGGCCTATCTGATCAACGCGTATCTGGCCACCGGCCGCGAGGACTTCGCCGCGCTGCTGGAGGAGACCGCGGACACCATCGTGGAGCGGTTCCCGGACGAGCCGGACAGCCCCTTCGTCCAGGAGCGCTTCCACGAGGACTGGACGCCGGACCGCACCTGGGGCTGGCAGCAGGACCGGGCCGTGGTCGGCCACAACCTGAAGATCGCCTGGAACCTCACCCGGATCCAGGCGCTGCACGACAAGCCGGAGTACGCCGAGACCGCCCGGCGGATCGCCGAGCTGATGCCGCCGGTCGGCAGCGACCAGCAGCGCGGCGGCTGGTACGACGTGGTGGAGCGGCGGGCCGACCCGGACAGCGGCATCCACCGCATGGTCTGGCACGACCGCAAGGCCTGGTGGCAGCAGGAGCAGGCGATCCTCGCCTATCTGATCCTGGCCGGCACCAGCGGTGACCCCGAGTCGCTGCGGCTGGCGCGGGAGGCGGCCTCGTTCTACAACGCCTTCTTCCTCGACCACCAGGACGGCGGGGTCTACTTCAACGTGCTGGCCGACGGCATCCCGTACCTGGTGGGCACCGAGCGACTGAAGGGCTCGCACGCCATGGCCGGCTACCACGCGCTGGAGCTGTGCTACCTGGCCGCCGCCTACACCGGGCTGCTGATCAGCCACGAACCGCTGACCCTGCACTTCCGGCCGCGCCCCGGCGATCTGCCGAACCGGGAGCTGCGGGTGGCGCCGGATCTGCTGCCGCCGGGCTCGGTGGAGCTGACCCGGGTGTGGATCGAGGGCCGGCCGCACCACCAGTTCGACGCCAAGGAGCTGACGGTCCGGCTCCCGGAGAGCGACGGACCGCTGCGGGTGCGCGTGGAGCTGGAGCCGGTGCAGATGCGGCTGCGGATCCGCGGCGAGTTCGACGGCGGCACCGCGCATGTGCGCTGCGGCGGCGCGGTCGACGGTGTCGAGCTGGAGAAGTTCCGCCGGGTGCTCGGCGAGGTGATGGCCGCCGGTCCGCAGCGGGTGGAGTTCCACCTGGGCGAGGTGACCGAGATGTGCCGGCCCGCCGTCAACGAACTCCTCGTGCAGCGGACCAAGGCGGGCCTGGACGTCGACTTCGTCGTCGTCGGCTCGGTACTGCCCGAGGTCCGTGAAGCCCTGCTGGCCACCGACGCCTTCCTGCTCGAAGGCGAGGAGGACTGAGAAGCCGTGACCACCACCCTGCCTCCCCTGTATCTGACCGCCGAGGCGGAGACCGCCGCGGCCGTGCGGATGCCCGCCGAGCCGGTGCGGATGCCCGCCGAGCCGGTCGACTTCTCCGCCTACTGCCAGGACCTCTTCGGCACGCTGTCCCGCTCCGACCAGCGGCGCTGGGGCGAGGTGTACGTCCGGGGGCTGCTGGACGTACCCGGGCGCAAGACGCCGGCCCGGATCTCCGAGCAGGTCCTGGGACGCCGGGCGGTCCAGCAGATCCAGCAGTTCGTCAACCAGAGCCCGTGGCCCTGCGGTCCGGTGCGGCGCCGGCTCGCCGGGCAGCTGGACCAGGCCTTCGCCACCGAGGCCTGGTGCGTCGACGAGGTCGTCTTCACCAAGAACGGCGACCGCTCGGTCGGCGTGGCCCGGCAGTACGCGCCCTCGCTGGAACGCACCGTCAACTGCCAGCTGGCGCTGGCCACCTCGCTGGTGGGCCGGCACGGCGGGGTGCCGGTGAGCTGGCGGCTGCTGCTGCCGCAGCGCTGGGACCGGGACGAGGAGCTGCGCCGGCAGGCCCATCTGCCGGTCGAGGAGCGCAGCCGCCCGCGCTGGCAGTACATCCTCGAAGCGGTCGACGAGATGCTGGAGGACTGGTGCCTGGAGCCGCTGCCGGTGCTCGTGGACTGGCGCGGCGAGGGCGATGTGGCGCCGCTGCTGCGCGGTCTCGAGGCGCGGGGCCTGGCCTATCTGGTGGAGGTCTCGCCCACGGTCGCGGTGACCCTGCCGCGGCCGTGCGCCGGCTCCCCGTACGGCAGCGGCACCCTGGTGGAGCTGGCGGGGCACGCCGCGCAGCACCGGGGGCGCACGCCGATCGCCTGGCAGGACCGGGCGACGGCGCGGATGCGGCAGTCGCAGGTGCTGTCGATGCCGGCGCTGCTCCAGACGGAGGCGCAGCCGGCCGCCGCGGCCGGGCGTCCGGCCGAGTCCCGGCCGGCGCAGCGGCCCCGGCATCTGGTGACCGACTGGCCGTACGGCCGGCCGACGCCGCGCGCCTACTGGCTGACGAATCTGCCGGCCCGCAATCTGTCGGACGTGCTGCCGCTGGCGCAGCTGCGGGCGCTGTCCGGGCAGAGTCTGGGCCGGATGCAGCGGGACTTCGGGCTGGCGGACTTCGAGGGCCGGTCGTTCCGGGGCTGGCACCACCACGTCACGCTCGCCTCGGTGGCGCTGGGGTACGACGCGCTGCGCCGGACTACCGTTCCCAGCCGACGGCGGTGAAGTCGATGTCGCCGAGGCCGGGTACGCCGTAGTTGGCGAGGCCCTCGCGGACGGCGAGCACCTGCGGGCGCTGGTAGAGCAGGACGTCGTGGCCGAGTTCCCAGACGATTTCGTCGGCCTGGTTGTAGAGCCGGGTGCGGCGGTCCTCGTCGAGGGTGCGGCCCGCCTCGCGCAGCAGGGCGTCGAGGCGGGGGCTGGAGATCCGGCCGTAGTTCGCATAAATCTGTTCGCCGTCGGCGGGGCGGTAGACCGGATAGAGGGAACTGGGAAATGTCAGGCCGACGAACCGGAAGATCGCGAGGTCGAAATTCCCGCGGTTGAGGTATTTCGGCAGATAGTCGTCGGCCGGGACTTTACGGATGTCCACCTGGAATCCCGTATTCCTCAGCATCTGCTGGACCAGCTGGGCGAGGTCGAGGCCGAGGCGGTTGGTGGACTGGCTCAGGACGAAGCGCAGTCTCAGCGGCTCGCCGTCCTTGCTGCGGGTTCCGCCCGGTCCGTCCCGCCGCCAGCCCCGCCGGTCCAGGATGCGCCCGGCCTCCGCCGGGTCGTGGTCGGCGTGCGGGTCCGCGTGGTCGGCGTATCCGGGCTGGTTGGTCATGTAGAAGTGGTTGCCGAGCAGCGGGACGCCGACCGGCAGGCCCTCGCCGGCCACGTCCGCGAGGGCGCGGCGGTCGATGGACCGCAGGACGGCGCGGCGGACCTCGGGGTCCTTCAGGGGCCCGGCGTCGCCGTTGAGGGCGACCTGGACGTGGTCCCAGGCGGAGCCGGTGCGGATGTCGGTGTCGTGGGCGCCGTCGAGGCGGTCGTACACATCGGCGGCGGCCGCGTTGACCGCGTCGATCTCCCCGTTGAGGAAGGCCTGTACGGCGGTGGTGGGATCGAGGGTGCGCAGGACGACGTGGTCCAGGCGCGGAGGGGTGCCCCACCAGTCGGGGTCGCGGTCCAGGGTCAAGGTGCGGCCGGTGGCGTCCAGTTCGCCGACCTGGAAGGGTCCGGCGGTGATCGGCGGGCCTTGCCGCCAGCCCTCGTTGAACCGTTCGGGCGTGCTGAACGCGGCGGCCGGATAGAGCGGGGTGAACAGCCGCCGCCAGTCGGCGAACGGCTCGTCGAAGGTCACCCGCACCTCGTGCTCCCCGGTGCCGCGGCGCACCGAGGCGATGTCCTCGTAGCCGCTGGGGTCGGCGATCTGGAAGCGGGTGTCGCCGCGGCCGAGGGCCCGCCACTGGGCCTCGAAGTCCCGCCAGCCGAGCGGCTTCCCGTCCGACCAGCGGGCCTTGGGGTTGAGCCGGTAGGTGATGGTCTGGGGGTCGGTGGAGGTGACCTCGGCGGAGTGCAGGTAGTCGGGGACGGGGTGGGGCACGCCCTTGGCGTCGCGCGCGAACAGGCGGGGTTCCAGCAGGCAGGCGATGGTGCCGACGTCGTTGAGCGCCCCGTCCATGTGGTGGTTGTTGAACTGCGTCGGCCACTGGGCCATCGGCAGGGTGAGGGTGCCGCCGCGGCGCAGTTCGCCGGGGGGCCGGGGGTTGACGTCGGCGCGGCCGTAGGCCGGGACGGCTCTGTGCGGGGGCCGGCCGTCGGCGGTGCCGGGGCCGGAGGTGCAGCCGGTCAGCAGACCGGCCAGCGCGGCCCCCGCCAGCACGGCGGCCGACAACCTGCTGCGGACTGCGAACCCCGTCATTGCGCTGCCCTCTCCACGGCGTGAAGTCCTCACCGCTCAACCACAGCGCCGGTGCGAATGAATGCGAACACGTCTTCCAAGGAGCGGGTCGGAGCTTAACATTGGCGCATGTCACGCTGGTGAGGTGCACGGGGGAAAGACCCCCCGGTTACCGGGGAGCCGGATTCCGGATGCTCGCATTGTCGGCAATACGTCTGACACGCTGTCTCGTATTGCTTCTCGCTTCAACATTTCTTTCCTATCTGATTTCCTCGGCGGCGCTCGACCCGCGCGCCTACTTCGAGGAGCGCACCCCGCGTCCGCCCGCCGCGGTCGTCGACCGGCGGCTGGCGGAACTCGGACTGGACCAGCGGGATCCGGTCACCGAGCGGTTCGCCCGGTGGTCGTGGCGGGCGCTGCACGGAGATCTCGGCCGCACCCTGGACGGGGCCTCGGTGAGCGCCGAGTTCGGCCGGCGGGCCGGGGTGACCGCGCGGCTGCTGCTGGTGGGCACCGTCGTGGGGACGGTGCTCGGCGTGCTGGCCGGGGTGTGGGCGGCGGTGCGGCGGGGCCGGCTGCCGGACCGGGCGCTGACCGTGTTCTCGTTCGCGGTGCTGGCGGTGCCGCCGTTCGTGCTCGGACTGCTGCTCCAGGCCGGGGCGCTCGGCGTGAACGACCTGGCGGGCCGTCCGGTGATCCGGTACACGGGCGAGCGGACGCCCGGCCTGGAGGGCGGGCCGGCGGCCCACCTCCGCGACCTGGCGGTGCATCTCGCGCTGCCGACGGCCGCGGTCGCCATGGCGGCCGTCGCCACCTACAGCCGCTACCAGCGTGCGGCCACCCTCGACGTCCTCGCCTCGGAGCATCTGCTGACCGCCCGCGCCAAAGGGCTCACACCCGGGCGCGCCCTGCTGCGGCACGGGCTGCGGGTCTCGCTGATCTCGCTGGCCACGTACTTCTCCTTCGGCGTGCTGACCCTGTTCACCGGCGCGGTGTTCACGGAGAAGATCTTCGGCTGGCACGGCCTGGGCAGCTGGTTCGTCGACTCGGTGCAGAAGGGCGATGTGCACGCGGTCGTGGCCGTCGAGGTGTTCGGCGCCGCGCTGGTGCTGGCGGCCGGGCTGCTCGCGGAGCTGCTGCACCAGGCGCTCGATCCGAGGGTCCGGCGGCCGTGAGCTCCGGGCGCGCGAAGGCGGTACGACGGCGGCTGGCCCGCTCACCGGGCGCGCTGGCGGGCCTGGCCCTGCTGCTCCTGCTGTGCGCGTTCGCCTGCGCCGGTCCGCGGCTCACCGGCTGGGGGTACGCCGATGTCGACTACACGGCGCTGCACCGCCCGCCCGGTGCCCGGCACTGGCTCGGCACCAACCGGATCGGCCAGGACCTGTTCGCGCAGGCGGCGCGGGGCCTTCAGAAGTCGCTGCTGGTCGGGACGCTGGCGGCGGTCCTGTCGACCGTGCTCGCGGCGGCCGTCGGGGTGTGCGCCGGGTACTTCGGCGGATGGACCGACCGGGCGCTGATGTTCCTCGTCGATCTGATGCTGGTGGTGCCGGCGGTCCTCGTCCTCCTCGCCGTGGCCCCTCGCCTGCGCGACACCGGCCCGCTCGCGTACGTCGGACTGATCGCCGCGTTCGGCTGGATGGTCACCGCGCGGGCGGTACGGGCCATGACCAGGTCACTGAGAGAGCGTCAGTTCGTGCGCGTGGCACGGTACATGGGGGTCGGGCCGGTCATGGTGATCCGCCGGCACATCCTGCCGCACCTGGCCTCCTTCCTGATCGCGGACGCGACGGTGACGGTGGCCGGGGCGGTGATCAGCGAGACCGGGCTGTCGTACTTCGGCTTCGGGACGCAGCCGCCGGACGTGTCACTGGGCACGCTGATCGCCGACGCGTCGGACGTGCCGACCGTCTATCCGTGGATGTTCGCCGTCCCGGCCGTGCTGCTGGTGCTGCTGGTGCTGGCGTTCCACCTGATCGGCGACGCGCTGCGCAAGGCGCTCGACCCGGTCGACCGGGCGGCACGCGGATCCGAGCCCACGGCCACGGCCGCGCCCCTGTCCGCGTCCGTGTCCGTGTCCGTCTCCGAGCGGGGTACGGGATGAGGGCGGCGGAGCCCGGACAGGCGCTGCTGACGGCGCGCGGACTGCGGATCGAGCGGCCCGCGACCCGCCGCCGCCCGGCGCTGCCGCTGGTGCGCGGGGTCGACCTGGAGCTGCGCCGGGGCGAGGTGCTCGCGCTGGTCGGCGAGTCGGGCGCGGGCAAGAGCCTCACCGCGCTGGCCCTGCTCGGGCTGTGCCCGCCGGAGCTGAGGGTGACCGGCTCGGTCCGGCTGCTCGGGCAGGAGCTGTCCGGTCTGCCGGCCCGGGACCTGGCTCGGCTGCGCGGCCGGCGTATCGCCCTGGTCTTCCAGGACGCGCTGACCGCCTTCACCCCGGTGCAGCGGATCGGCGACCAGATCGGCGAGGCGCTGCGCATCCACCAGCGGCCCCGCCCGGGCCGGGCCGCCGCGCGGCGGGCGGCTGCCGAGCTGCTCGACGCGGTGGGGGTACCGGAGCCGGGCCGGGTGGCCGACGCCTACCCGCATCAGCTGTCGGGCGGGACACGGCAGCGGGCGATGATCGCCATGGCGATGGCCAATCGCCCGGACGTCATCGTGGCCGACGAACCCACCAGCGCCCTCGACGTGACCGTCCAGGCGCAGGTGCTCCAGTCGCTGGCGGCCGCGCGGCGAGAGACGGGTGCCGCGCTGCTGCTGGTCAGCCACGACCTGGGCGTGGTGGCGGGCGCCGCGGACCGGGTCGCGGTGATGTACGGCGGGCGGATCGTGGAACGCGCCCCGGTCGACGCGCTGTTCGCCCGGCCCCGGATGCCGTACACCAAGGGGCTGATCGGCTCGGTGCCCCGCATCGACTCCGACATCCCGCCCACGCCGATGCCGGGCGTCCCACCCCGGCCGGGCGGCACCTCACCGGGCTGCGCCTTCGCACCCCGCTGCCCCCTGGCCACGCGCCAGTGCACCGACTCGGAGCCCGGACTCCGGCCCGACGGCAGCCACGCCACCGCCTGCCACCGAATCGAGGAGAGCGCCAGGCACAGCGCCGTGGACCTGTTCCCACCGGCCCGGCAGGCGGCACGGACACCGCGGCCCCGGCACGCGCCACCGGCCGAGCGGGCCGAGCACGCACCGCAGGACACGCGTACCCCGTCCGCCGCCCGAGCGCCGGCGGCCGAGCGGGCCTCGCCGGACCCCGGGGCCGCGGTCGTGTTGCGGGTCAGTGGGCTTGTTCGGACGTTCTCGGTGGGGCGGGGGCGGCGGCGGTCCGTGGTGGGGGCCGTGGACGGGGTCGATCTGGAGGTGCGGCGGGGCGAGACGCTGGCGCTGGTGGGTGAGTCCGGGTGCGGGAAGTCGACCACGCTGCTGGAGGTGATCGCCCTGGCGGCTCTGCGGCGTGGGCGGATCGAGGTCCTGGGGCACGACACCGCGGCGCTCTCCCGGGACGCGGTGCGGCGGTTGCGGGGAGCGGTGCAGTACGTGCCGCAGGACCCCATGTCGAGCCTCGACCCGCGGATGCCGGTCGGGGACATCGTCGCGGAGCCGCTGCTGGTGCAGCGGGTGTCGGCCGACCGGGTCGCCGCACGGGTGGCGCGGGTGCTGCGACTGGTCGGCCTCCGCCCCGAGGACGCCGACGCCCATCCGCACCGGTTCTCCGGCGGGCAGCGCCAGCGCATCGCGATCGCCCGCGCGTTGGCCGTGGAGCCGGAGCTGTTGCTGCTGGACGAGCCGGTCTCGGCGCTGGACGTGTCGGTGCGGGCCGGGATCCTCGATCTGCTGCGCAGCCTGAAGGAGGATCCGGGCCCGGCCTGTCTGTTCGTCTCGCACGATCTGGCGGCGGTACGGCACATCGCCGACCGGGTCGCGGTCATGTACGCCGGTCGCGTCGTCGAGACCGGCGCGGTCCGTGAAGTGTTCGGGCGGCCGGGCCACCCGTACACTCGGGCGCTGCTCGCCGCTGTTCCCGTGCCGGATCCGGCGGTGGAGCGAGCGAGGCCGTCCGTCGTCCTGGGCGGTGATCCGCCGACGGCCGGCGAGCGGGCGGAAGGCTGCCGATTCCGGCCACGTTGCGCGTTGTTCACGCGGTTGGAGCCGGAGCAGCGGATCCGGTGCGAGCGGGAGGTTCCCCCGGTGGCGGAGATTTCCGCGGGCGGCGACCGATCGGTCGCCTGTCATTTTCCGTTGCGGGCGCCTGCTCCGGGGCGAGTCTGATCGCTCGCGCCCGGCCGTCACGGGGCCCGGTGGCGTGTTATTCGATCGAGCGGCAGCAGACGACGGGGCCGTTTTCCTTCGCGGGCTTGATCGTCTCGTACTTGGGCTCACCTGCTGCGACGTAGGAGCCGGCACCGAGCAGACCGACCAGAAAGAGTGCCACAGCGAGGAATATCAACGGTTTTGAAATCACTCCTTTTCTCCATTCTTTTAGGGCGAGTTGATTTACCTATATAGTCATGTGACTCTACAGATCAAGTCAAGTTCGAAATAGTAAAGAATACGGCAGCGGAATCGGAATTTCCATTTCCTCTGTCCGCAGATCCGCCCGGTCGGCCGAGCAGCGAACTTCGGCCGTCAGTCAGTGGAAAGCTGAACCAACCCATTGGCGGGACCCAGTCATGCTGGTATCGTGATCTATGACATCTCAAGTCATGCGCTCACACTGGGAAGCCAAATGGATCACGTCGAAGAGGCATCTCCGGTCCAGGTGGGCAGGCGCATCCGAAACCTTCGGGTCAAGCTCGGCCTCAAGCAGCAGGACCTTGCTTCCACGGATATCTCGGCGAGCTACATCTCGCTCATCGAATCAGGCAAAAGGGCTCCCTCGGATGCGGTGCTGACCGCCCTCGCCAAGAAACTGGGCTGCTCGTCGGACCATCTCAGGACCGGTCATGACGACCACGCCCTGGAAGACGCCAGACTGAAGCTCTCCTTCGCCGAAATGGCCCTGCGCAACGGGGACAACGGAGCGGCACTCCAGTCCTTCGGGGAACTGCTGGCGAAGCCCGATCTGCTCGACCGGCCGATGCTGCTGCGCGCCCGTATCGGCCAGGCCACCGCGCTGGAGAAGCTGGACCGCATCGAAGCCGCGATCCCGGTGCTGGAGGAGCTCGGCAAGGACCCCGCGCTCGCCGCCGGCTCCGACGAGTGGTGCCGGGTCTCGGTCGCGCTCAGCCGCTGCTACCGCAACACCGGCGACATCGCCCTCAGCATCGAGATCGGCGAGCGGACCATGGCCACCCTGGACTCCCTGGGGCTGGACGTGACCGTGGACCACATCCAGGTGGGCTCCACGCTCATCGGGTCGTACCTCATGCGCGGCGACCTCACCCGGGCCCATCTGCTCGCCCAGCGGCTGATCCCGGTGGCGGACGAGCACGGCGGCCGCACCGGCCGGGGCGCCGTGTACTGGAACGCCGGCCTCGTGGCGCTGTCCCGTCGGCAGTTCCCGGAGGCGCTGGCCCTCACCGAGCGGGCGCTCGCCCTGATGGCCGACGACGACAACCTGCGGCACGTGGCGATGCTGAGGCTGAACGTCGCCTGGCTGGAGCTCCAGTCCGACCACCCCGACCCGGCCCGCGCCCTGGAACTCCTGGAGGACGCCGAGCGGACCCTCGCGGAGCTGGGCACCGCCGTCGAGCAGGCCAAGTGCGAGATCTGCATGATCGACGCCAACACTCAGCTCGGCCGGTGGGACGAGGCCACCGCGCACGCCCGGCGCGCCCTGGGTCTGCTCAGTTCCGGCCCGCGGGTGGAGGCGGTCGGGGCGCGGGTGCGGCTCGCCGAACTGCACCTGCTGCGGGGCGAGACGGAGGAGGGCCTGCAGGCGCTGCACGCGGCCACCCGCCAGCTGCGGCACTTCACGCCCTCGTACGAGACCGCGCAGGAGTGGCGTCGGCTCGGGGACGTGTGGAAGCGCCAGGGCCGCTCGAAGGAGGCGCTGGAGGCGTACGACCACGCGCTGCTGGCCTCCGGTATGCCGATGAGCTACGACCCCGCGCAGTCCCTGGCCCGGCAGCCGCACGGCTGACCGGTGCGCACGCGGCGGTGCGCCGGCGATGATGCCGGGCCGTTCTCCCCCGTCGGCCCTCATCAGCGCACCCGACCCGCAAGCCGGTGCACCTCGGCGAGGGGCACCGGCAGCCCGTGCGGTCGATGTCTCGCCTCGTGGACGGCCTCGGACAGGGCCCGGTCCGCCTCGAAGGCGGTCAGCTGGACCGTCCGGCAGGACGGGTCCTCGCCCCCGGCCGCGGTGTAACCGGCGCAGAACGCGCGGCGGTTGCGCAGCGCCCAGGCCGAGGCGCGGCGCAGCCGGCTCAGCTGCCGGCCGGGTCCGGTGTCGGCCTCCGCCTCCGCCTCCGTCTTCGCCTCCACCTCGGCCGAGACGGAGAGCAGTGCCGCGCGGGCCGCGTGGTCGAAGGAGCGCAGGACGCCTGCCACGTCCCGCAGCACCGGCTGCGGCCGGGGCGGTCCGGCGGGCGGGTCAGCCTCGTCCGCGAGGCCGACGAGGCGCCAGCCGTCGCCGGTGTACAGGGCCCGGCCCAGATGGAGGTCGCCGTGGACGCGCTGGGCGAGGACCGGGCAGCCGCGCGCGGCCGGCCCGCCGTACTCGTCGAACAGCGCGGTGAGGCGGCTGCGGTGCCGGGCCAGTTGCGGGACGGCGGCCGTCGCGGCGGCGAGCCGGCGTTTCATCCGGGCCGCGTCGGCGGCGGTCTCCTCGGGACTCATCCGCTGCCGGGGGAACGCCGTGCCGAGCGCGTCGTGCAGCTCGGCCACGGCCTGGCCGAGCGCCTGGGCGCGGGAGGTGAAGCAGCCGGTCCGGCCGGTGTCGGCGGTGCCGAGGATGTGGTCGCGGGCGTGGGCGACGGCCTGGCGCCAGCCGTCCTCCGCCGCCGGCAGGTGCTCCTCGATCACGCCCAGGAGGAGCCCGTCGAGGTGCAGTGAGCCGTACAGCCGGGGCGTGCGCGGACAGGCCCGGTCGGTGAGCGCGCGCAGCAGCTCCACCTCGGGGTGGGGTCCGGGCCGCGGGTCGCGGTAGAGCCGCAGGCGCAGCCGGTCGCCGTAGACCACCGCGCCGCCCTGGCCGCCGTCGGCGGGCGGGCGCGGGATCAGGCCGACCGGCAGCGGGTGCGGTCCGGCCGCCTCCAGTCGCAGTGGGCCGGCCCGGCGGGCGGCCAGCGCGCGCAGCAGGACGCCCATCAGCGCGGGGTCGGCCGTGCCGTCGTAGAGGTGCCGGCCGGCCCACGGTCCGTTGGGGACCGTGCCGATGGCCGCGGGCTCCAGGCGTCCGGGCAGGTCGCGCCGCAGGCCCAGGAGCAGCGGGCAGCGGTCGCCGGAGGCGGTCTCGACGACCGCGACGACGAGGTCCGGGCGGCTGTCGCCGCCGATGACGGTGGCCGTGACCGGGCGCGGGGTGCTCATGGTCGTCCCCTGGTGGCGGCGACGGGTCGCCAACCAGGGGACGAGGAGCGGGAGCAGGGGGCCGAGCAGCGCGTCGGCGCGGTGCCGGCCGGCCTCCGCCGCCCGGGGGACGGCGCGGGCCGCGCGGTCCGCGCCGTGGACCGCGGCCCCGTGGTGTGTCGTGGTGCTCATCGCGGTGCCGCCGCGACCGGTGAATCGTTTCCTCGCGGGTGTGCGCGACCGTGCGGCCGGGCGGCGAGCAGGTCGATGATCTTCCGGGCGAACAGATGGCAGTGGTCGCCGGTGCGGGCGGTGACCAGATCGTCGTCGACGACCACGTCCTGGTCGACGTAGACACCGCCCATGTTGCGCAGATCCCCGAGCAGGTTGTTGTGCACCACCGCCCGCCGGTCGCGGACCAGTCCGGCCACCGGCGCGGCCAGCCACATGCCGTGGCAGATGACGCCCTTGACGATGGCCGGGTCGGCGAACGCCCGGCGCAGGAACAGGGCGGCGGGCGGCAGCCGGTCCGGGTCCTCGGTGTAGCGGAGCCGGTCGGCGACCATGCCGGACGGGACGATGACCGCGCTGAACTCCTTCAGCGCGAACTCGTCGACGTCCTCGAAGGATTCGGTGACCGTGAAGGGCATCCGGTGCTCGTGGCCCCGG
The DNA here is from genome assembly GCF_040298625.1 of Streptomyces sp. NPDC001532. Taxonomy (NCBI): domain Bacteria; kingdom Bacillati; phylum Actinomycetota; class Actinomycetes; order Kitasatosporales; family Streptomycetaceae; genus Streptomyces; species Streptomyces sp. NPDC001532. The sequence continues at coordinate 32,924 of NZ_JBEPAL010000051.1, read as the reverse complement.
AAGGTCTGGCGTGGCTCGCCCCACAGCCGGGACAGGAAGTGGATCTCCGCACCCTCTTCGGGAAAGCGGTGCCGGTAGTAGAGGATCTCGGGTTCGTAGAAGTCGCTCTCCATCAGTACGGCGATCTTGTGCCCCGTCAGTCGCACGGTTACCGTCCCTTCCCCCGTCCGGTCACCAGGTCGATCAGGAACGGACCCCGGTGGGACAGCATCTCGGCCACCGCCGCGGCCGCCCGGTCCGGTTTCTCCACACGCAGCGCGGGCACCCCGAGCGACCTCGACAGCGCGACGAAGTCGATGGCGGGCCGCGAGAGATCGAAGATCTCCGGATGGTCGTGCGCGGGGATGTCCTGTTCCCGCCAGTACTGCTCGATGTTGTCCTCCAGGAGCTTGTAGCTCCCGTTGTTGCAGATCACGAACTTGGCGCCGATGCCGTGCCGGGCCGCCGTCCACAGCGCCTGCACGGTGTACATGCTGCCGCCGTCGCCGGTGAAGCCGACCACCGTGCGCTCCGGGTGGGCCAGTTTGGCGCCCAGCGCGCCCGGGATGCCGACGCCCAGCGAGCCGCCGCGCGTCTGGTGCCAGCGGCCGGGCCGGGTCGGCGGCAGTGGCCGGAACAGGTCCGGGGAGGCGGTCAGCGCCTCGTCGAACAGCACCGCGTCGTCGGGGAGCAGCCGGGCCAGCTCCTCGGCGAACACGATGTGCGGGAGATCCTGCGCGGCCGCCGACTCCTGGGCGCGCTGGGCGGTGACCGCCCGGCTCAGATTGCGTTCGGCGGCCGCCCTGCGCAGCCGCAGTGTCGCGGCCTCCCGCTCGGTCTCGCTCATCCGCCGCGCGAGCAGGTCGGCGAGCAGTCCGAGGGAGCGCTTGGGGTCGGCGACCAGGCCCAGGTCCACGGGGAAGTTCTTGGCGATGGCGTCGGTGTCCAGGTCGATGTGGACCACCGGGGCCCCTTCGGCGAAGACGCCGTCCAGGGCCGGGAACACCTCCGGCAGCGCGTAGGTGCCGCACAGCAGCACGGCGTCCGCCTCGGCGGTCACCTTGCGGCTGTTCGCGCCGAACATGTGGCCGAGCTGGCCGGCGTAGGCGGGGTGCTCGGCGGACAGGTTGACCTCCGCCCAGTCCGCGCCCCACACGTCGGCGCCCCACACCTCGGCCAGCCGCGCCAGCTCCGGCTGGGCGCCCGAGAAGTGGACGCCGTCACCGGCGATCACGATCGGCCGCCGGGCGCCGGACAGCAGCCGCGCGGCCCGCTCCAGCGCCTCGGGGTCCGGTGCGGAAGCGGTGTCGGGGTACGACACCGGCACCGCCTCCTCGCTGGTGGGCCGGTCCAGCACATCGGCGGGCAGCACCACGAGGACCGGCCCGTACGGCGGGGTGCCGGCCACCTTGAAGGCGCGGCGCAGCACCCGCAGCGTGGAGTCCGGGTCGATGACGCGGGTGGCCCACTTGGTCACCGGTTTCGCCATGCCCACCAGGTCGGCGGCCATCTGCGCCTCCAGGGCGTCGTAGCGCACCCCGGCCTCGCCGGCCACCACGACCAGCGGCGCGTGACCGCGCATCGCCTGGTAGAGCATGCCGATGCCGTTGCCGAGCCCCACCCCGGAGTGCAGCTGGACGACGGCCGGGCGGCGGGTGGCCCGCGCGTACCCGTCCGCCATGCCGACGGCCACGGACTCCTGGAGGGTCAGCACGTAGTCGATGCCGGGGAAGTGGCGCAGTTCGTCCAGGAAGCCCTGCTCCACCGTGCCGGGGTTGCCGAACATGTGGGTGACGCCCTCGACCGTCAACTGCTCGAGGAACGCCGCCCGGGCCGGCCTGCTGTCCATGGTCCTACCGCCTCTCGTCCGCCTCGCCGGGTCTTCGCTGCCGGGTGCTCAGTCCTGGGCCTTGAATCCCCACTGCCGCAGCCCGTGGTCGAGGACCTCGACCGTCTTCTGGCCGGTCAGGTAGGAGTCGGGGGTGGAACGCCCGGTGATGAACGGGTAGTCGACGATCACCGAGGTGGTCTTGCCGAAGTTGCCGTGGTAGGCGCCGCCGGGCGCGGTGGCGTCGCGCAGGATGTACTCCAGCGGGTACGGCGGCGGGCCGATCACGAAGTCGGTGCCGACGAAGCCGGTGCCGTCCAGGTAGTCGTACTCGATGCAGTGGCCGGTGACGTGCTTGCCCTGGATGATGCTGCGCCGGTCCTCCTGGTCGCGGGCGAAGGCCAGGCAGGCGACGCCGTAGCACTCGGCGGCGATCGGCCGGTCGAGGGCGTGGAAGGCGAGGATCAGGTCGTGCACCCGCCAGTTGTTGGCCAGGTCGACGATGGGGCCGCTGCCGCCGACGATGAGCAGCGCGTCGTAGCGGTCGGCGATCTGCTCCTGGACCTTCTCCAGCCGGGAGTTGTAGGCCTCCCAGTCGCGCAGGAAGTACGGCTTGGAGCGGTACGGGCGGTCGGGCAGCCAGGACGACAGGTCGAGCGGGTGGTCGAGCCGGTCGGAGGCCTCGACGGCCTTGACCTTGGCGGCCATCTCGGGCGTCGTCACGGAACGCCCGAGGGGCGGGTCGACGTAGTCGGGGTCCATGCTGGGCGGGAGCGCCACGGGCCGCTTGCCGGTCGGGGTGGCGAAGGTGACGTGGTAGCCCGCCTTGTCGAAGGTCTCCAGGGGGCCTATCAGCTCCTCGCCCCAGTAGCCGTACTCGGACAGGACGACGAGGATGCGCCTGCTCATGGGGGTTCCTCTCGGTCGGCGTCCGGCAGCGTGCGTCGGGCCGCGCTCGGACACGTGAACTACCGGACCCCTGTCTATTTTTGGCGGTCCGCGCGCCACCAGAGCGGGGGCGGGCGGAGGGCGCACATACCCAAGTGGGTGGCGGCACTACGGCAAGTCCGTGGCGCTCGGCCCGCGACGGCCGCCCGGCGGGGCGTGCGGCGCCCGGTCCGCGGCCTTGACGGCGGCACTTGACGAAGTGTGACCACCGGGATGACTGAGTGAGAGCCGCCGGGCCGGGCCGGGCACTGGGGCATGGGGCACCTGAGGACGGTGGAGGCGCGAGAGAGCGCGCGCCCGGGTGGGCGCGCGCCGCGGCATGGCGACCGAGGGAGGACTCACGTGACCAGGACACACCGCGGGCCGGCAGCGGACGAGGACGACGGCTGGGGTCTGGTCGGACGCGGCTGACGGGGGCGCGCGATGGCCAAGCGCAGCGTCGTGCGTCTCGGCGCGGTCTTCCCGCACCTGGAGATCGGCGCGGACCCCGGAGCGGTACGGGCGTGGGCGCAGGCCGTGGAGGAGACGGGCTTCCGGCACGTGGTCGCCTTCGACCAGGTGCTGGGCGCCGGGAGCGGTGACCGGCCCGGCGCGTCCGGGCACCCCGGCGACCGCCTCTTCCACGAGGTGTTCGTCCTCTTCGGTTACCTCGCCGGGGTCACCCGCACCCTGGAACTCGCCACCGGCGTCCTCGTACTGCCCCGGCGGCAGACCGCGCTCGTCGCCAAGCAGGCCGCCGAGGTGGACGTGCTCAGCGGCGGCCGGCTGCGGCTCGGCGTGGGCATCGGCGGGGACAAGGCGGAGTACGACGCCCTCGGCGCGGACTTCCACGACCGCGGGGCCCGCAGCGCCGAACAGGTCGAGCTGCTGCGGGCGCTGTGGTCCCGGCCGGCCGTGGACTTCGCGGGACGCTGGCACCGGCTCGACGACGCGTCGATCCTGCCGCGTCCGGCGCGGGGCGAGATCCCGGTGTGGTTCGGCGGGAGCGCCGAGCCGGTGCTGCGCCGGGCCGGGGAGCTGGGCGACGGCTGGCTGCCCGAGCGCCCGCCGGACGAGACCGCCCGCTCGATGGTGGGCCGGGTGCGCGGCTACGCGCTGGCCGCCGGCCGCGACCCGGCGGACCTCGGCTTCGAGGCGCGGCTGGTCCTCGCGGACGTGCCGGAGCCGAAGTGGCCCGACTTCGTCGCCGGCTGGCGCGACCTGGGCGCCACCCATCTGTCCCTGAGCACCATGGGCCTCGGCCTCGCCACCGTCGACGACCACATCCGCATGCTGGCCAGCACTCTGCGGGAGCTGCGGCCGGTGGCCACGGGCTAGGCGTGTCCCCGTCGTCGTGCCCGGTCCAGGCGGAAGGCCCTCCCGTGAACGGGAGGGCCTTCTTCGCGCGCGGGACTGCCGGACTAGTGGGCGTACTCCTCCGCCAGGAATCTCATGGTCTGGTCGACGAAGACGCGCATCTCTCGGGTGAGGTTCTTGCCGCGGCGCCAGGCGAGCTGGGTGAAGACCTGGAAGGGGATGTCCCAGTCCAGGCGGACGAGGACGCGGTTGTCGAGGGCGTCCTGGACGCAGGCCGTGGGCAGCAAGGAGATGCCGAGGCCGGCGGCGACGCCGCGCTTGATGGACTCGATGGTGCCGAACTCCAGGAACGGCAGTGCCTCGCCGGTGCCGTCGTTCAGTTCGGCCTCGAACAGCTCCCGGTAGGCGCAGCCGGCCTCCGCGGAGATGACCTGGGTGCGGCGCAGTTCCTCGGTGGTCACCTTGGGGGCCCGGGTGAGCGGGTGGTCCGGCGCGGCGACCACGGTCAGCGGCTCGGAGCCGAGCACCTCGGTCTGCACCCCCGGGTGCCGGGTCTCGGCCTCCATCAGGAAGCCCATGTCGAACATGCCCTGCCGCAGCGCATGGCAGGTCTCCGCGCACAGGCTGGGCCGCAGCACGATGTGCAGGGCCGGGTAGCGGTGGTGGAAGAACTCCAGCAGCGGCGGCATCCGGTAGGAGGTGATGGACTCCATCGAGCCGACGGTCAGGACACCGGCGGGGTCTCCGGAGCCGACGGTGGCGCCGCGCGCCTCGCCCGCCAGGCTCAGCATCTGCTCGGCGTAGGGCAGCAGCCGCTGGCCCGCCTCGGTGAGCTGGATGCGCCCGCCGAGGCGGTCGAAGAGGTCCACGCCGAGCGACATCTCCAGGCCCTTGATCTGACTGGTGACACTGGACTGCGCGTACTTCAGCTCCGTGGCCGCTTTCGAGAAGCTGAGCAGCGTGGCCACCTTGTGGAACGCCGCCAGCTGCCTGATATCCATGGTCCTCTCCCTGCCTGGGCCGACACCGAATGGATCTGTCAATTCAGGGAATCACCGGCGCCGTCGGGAGCGCCACGATCCGGTGCTGTCTCCTTGCGGACAGGCGGCGTCAGTTAGCGGCCATCCGCGTCGTCGTTCTCGAATTTCGGGAAATGCCCTTGCCGGCCGAGCATCAGGCCCGCCTGGAAACGGCTGACCGCACCCATCTCCTCCATGATCGCGGAGATGTGGCGCCGGCACGTCCGGGTGGCCATGCCCAGGCGGCGGGCGATGACCTCGTCCTTCAGGCCGAGCGCCATGAGGCGCAGGATGGACAGCCGTACCTCTTCGGCGAGTTGCTGGTACTCCGCGGGGTGCCCGTCCACCTCGAAGGGCCGGCCGATCTGCCAGACGGACTCGAAGGACCGGCAGAGGTAGCCGACGATGGTGGGTTCGCTGACGACGGCCGCGCCGGGGGGCCGGCCGTCGGGCGGTTCCTTCGGGATGAAGGCGACCTCACGGTCGTAGATGATGAGGCGTTCGCTGAGTTCCTCGACGGTGCGCACCTCGGCGCCCTGCCGGGTGATCTCCTGGACGTAGGTGCGGGTGGCGAGGCTGCTGCGGGCGGTGTGCTGGTACAGGGTGCGCACCCGCACACCGCGGCGCAGCAGTTCCAGGGTGTGTTCGCGGTCGGCCTCCAGGAGTTCGGGGGGCCGGCCGCCGCCGGACTGCAGGCTCATCCGTTCCCGGGTGCAGCCGTAGCGGGCCCGGTCGATCTCGCGGCGCACCTCGTCGACGTCGTCGAGGACGGTGACCGTGTCGGCGCCGGCGGGCCCTTGGTGCCGGGCCCGGTAGGCGGCGGCGAGGGAGCGCAGTTCCTGGTGGATGCGGGCGGCCTCGCGGCGCCGCCGGGCGATGGCGACCTCCAGGGGGCCGACCAGTTCGGCCTCGGCGGCCTCCGGGTCGAGCGGGACGACGGGCCGGCCGGGCGCGGTGGCGCTCAGCAGCCTGAGGTCCTGGAGGGTCTTGCGGGCCTGCTCGACCCGGGAGGGGTCGACGCCGAGGGCGTCGGCCGTCTCGGCGTCCTCGAAGCGGCCGAGGCGCAGGGCCCGTTCGTAGGCCGCGACCGCGAGCTCGTCCAGAAGAGGAATACCGTCCGTCAATTCCTCACCTCCCGGCCGGTGTCGCGGTGGTTCCGCGGCCTGCTTCGGTCATCCGTTCCAGCGTAGGGCGGGGGCCCCGCGCCCGGCGGTCCGGCGGCGCACGCCGTCTTGACAGCGTTATGTGGGCCGCTTGACCGGCTCAGTAATGGACTCGCCGGTCCTCCGGTGTGGCCCGGTAGCGCACGTTCCACAGGCTGCGCCGGATGTAGGTGCGCTGGAGCCAGCGGTCCCGGCCGTCGTAGTACGCGCGGAACGTGGACCGGGCGTGCACCCCCTTGCGGTTGTTGATCAGCAGGGCCTGGCCCCGCTGGAGCCGGACGGCGTGGGCGACCTCCTCGCAGGCCTCCTCGAGGGCCTTGAGGGCGGCTTCGGCGCCGCGGGTCAGGGGCCGGGTGCCGTTGGCGGAGACGGCGATCTCGGGGAACCGGGCGGCGCCGCTGAGGATCGGCACCGGGTCGGACAGCACCTCGGCGTCCCCGGCCACGGCGCGGGTGTAGCTGCCGGGGGCGTTGAGGCGGAACAGCGGGCTGCGCAGGGTGTCGACGACCTGGTCGGGCAGCCGGCGGCAGATGTCGCGGGCGTCGGCGTAGTAGGTGACGGCGTCGTCGTCGGGTGCGCCGCGCAGGCAGTTGAGGACCAGGAAGTCGGGGTTGGCGAGGTCGTAGCGGCCGATGGCGTCGTAGGTGATGTCGCTGTGGAAGTTGAGGAAGACGGCGGAGCCCTGGTTGGTCTGGGCCCGCTCCCCCGCGCGTACCGGCACCACGTCGTGGACGATCCGGCCGTCCTTCTCGGTGAGCACGCCGATGGGTTCGCCGAGCAGTCCGGTGAGTCCCAGCAGCACGCCTTCGGCGACGAAACCGCCGCGGGTGGTGCCGGGGCCGCCGTCGGCGGGGGTGGGCGGGAGGTCCGCGTCGTGCGGGAGATTGCGCACCCACAGCACTCCGGGGGCGTCGTTGTGCCGGCCGAAGTCCAGCAGCCGCTGCAGGAGCGCGGCGGGCAGGGCGGCGGCGAAGACCTGGTGGTAGCGGGTGAGCGCGGCGTCCAGGTCGGGGACCGGGTCGGGCAGCGGCGCGAGCCGGGCCGCGAGTTCGTCGCGGACCCGGTCGGGCAGGGCGAGGTCGGCAGAGGTCACGGCGGTCACACTCCGGCGAGGTGGGGGCGCGGCGTGTCGGCGGCGGGCATGTCGAGCGCGTCGTGCAGACGCTGGGCGAGGTGCAGGGCGTCCTCCCCGCTCTCGGCGATGTGGGTGGTGACCTTGGAGCCGCGGATCTCGGCCACCGGCACCCCGATGTAGCTGCCGGGTTCGATGTTCTGCCGCCGCTGGACGGCCTCCAGGTCCACATAGCCGCCGACGACCGCCACCCAGGGCTTGTCGGTGAGCCGTACGGTGTCGATGCCGGCGGCGTGGAACACGCCGTGCGCGCAGTCGGCGATGTCGTCGGAGTCGTAGCCGAGCACCACGGACCGCTGGTTGAAGACGATGGCGGCCATCTGGTCGCCCTCGCGGCTGATGGTGGTGCCCGGCGAGAACGGCGCCCGGTTGTAGCGGCAGACGATCTCGATGCCGTGCCGCAGGGCCAGCTGGACGGCCCTGCGGTGCAGCACCTTGGCGCCGTACAGCGACATCAGGGCGGCCATGTTGTACGACACCCTGGGCAGCAGGCGGGCGCCGCGGACCAGGTGCGGGTCGGAGGTGTAGATGCCGTCGACGTCGGAGTGGATCTCGCAGGCGGTGCCGCCGAGCGCGCGGGCGACGGCGATCGCGGACAGGTCGGAGCTGTTCTTGCCGAGCCAGGTGGGCCGTCCCTGGGCGTCCACCGCCTGCCCGCCGGGCACCACCACGACCTCGTGGTCGGTCAGGGTGCGGCTGAGCGGGCCGGGGTCGGTCTCGATGACCCGCGCCCACAGGAAGGACGAGTTGGTGATCAGGCCGACCTGGTGGCCGGCGAGCACCGTCGCCGAACGGCCCCTGCGGTGCAGGGCGGTGGCGAGCAGATGGGCGCTGACCAGGTCGGCGGTGGCGAGCATGCCGGCCGACGTGGTGTCCTCGGGGTGCGGGTTGACCTCGTGCAGCCGGCCGCGCAGCTGCTCGGTCTCCCCCTGCATGGCGCTGACCACCACGGCCAGCCGCCGGCCCTCGCGCTCCAGCCGTTCCTCCAGGCCGGCCGCGAGCACGTCGTAGGCGGCATGGGTCCGGAAGGTGGAGCCGCCGAACTTGAGAATGGCAGCGTCGCTCACAGCAACCCCCGTTCGAGGACGTTCTCGGCGATCTGTACGGCGTTCAGGGCGGCGCCGATCCGCAGGTTGTCGGCGACCAGCCAGAGCCAGAATCCGCGCGGGTTGTGCGGGGCCACCCGCACCCGGCCGACGTGGACGTGGTCCGGCTCGCCCGCGGTGCGCGGGGTCGGGAAGCCGCCGGGGACGTCCTGGTCGTGGACGGTGACCTCGGGCAGCGCGGCGAGTCGGGCCACCAGCTCGGCGCGGTCCACGGGGGCTCCGGCCTCCACCCAGACCGCCTCGGAGTGGCAGTTGACGACCGGCACGCGGACGCAGGTGGTGGTGACGTCGAGGTGCGGCAGGCCGAGGATCTTGCGGGACTCCTGGAGCATCTTCTGCTCCTCCAGGGTGAACCCGGTGTCCAGCAGCTTGTCGATGAACGGCACGACGTTGAAGGCGAGGGCCGGCCGGAAGCGCTCGGCGGGCAGTTCGGCCGCCGGGTCGCGCAGCGCCAGTTCGCTGCCTTCCCGCAGCTCCTCGATGCCGTGTTCGCCCTGCCCGGAGGCCGCCTGGTAGGTGCTGACGACGACCTGCCGGATGCCCCAGCGCTGCTGCACGGTGGTCAGCAGCCGGACCAGCGGGATGGTCGAGCAGTTGGGGTTGGCGATGATGCCGCTCGCCGGGCGTCCGGTGAGCACGTCGGCGTTGACCTGCGGCACCACCAACGGGCTGTCGGGGTCCATGCGGAAGGCGTTGGTGTTGTCGATGACGAGGGCGCCCTGCGCGGCCGCCTTGGGGGCCCACTGGAGGCTGACGGACGTGCCGGCGGAGAAGAAGGCGATGTCGACGTCCGAGAAGTCGAACCGCTCCAGGTCCTCGACCACCGTGCTGTGGCCGTCGACGTCGATCCGGCGGCCCGCCGAGCGCGCGGACGCGGCGAGCCGGACGCCGCGGTGGCGCAGTCCGCGGGAGGCGATCAGTTCGATGAGGGTGTGGCCGACGGCTCCGGTCGCTCCGGCGATCGCGAGCCGCGGGGCCGTGGGGTCGCTGACGAGTGTCATCGGGGTTCCTTAAGGACGGTCGGGGTCCGGGTGAGCGCGGCCGGCGGCACGTCGTCCCGTGACGTGCGGCGCCGGGAGGCGGGCAGCAGGGGCCAGCCCAGGTTCACGCCGAGGCCGGCCGCCGCGATCAGCGGGACGCCCAGGGCCTGGAGCAGCGTGATGTGGTGGCCGTAGACCGTGAGGTCGACGAGGATCGCCACCGCCGGGTAGACGAAGGACAGCACCGCGATGCGGGCGGTGGGCAGTTTCTGGTACGAGGCGTACAGCAGGATGTAGAGCAGGCAGGTGTGGATCACCCCGAGGCCGGCCAGCCAGCCCCAGTCGGCGCCGAGGCCCGCGGTCCGGCCGAGCGCGGTGAACGGCAGCAGCAGCGGGATGCCGACGGACGCCTGGATGAGCGCGGTGAGTTCGGGGCGTACGCCGGTGAGGTGCTTGGCGATGACGGTGGCGAACGCGTACAGCAGCGCGGCGAGCAGGGCCTGGCCGACGCCGAGCAGATAGGCGCCGCCCTCCGCGCCGCCGCCCGCGCTCAGGTCGGCGACCAGCAGCACCCCGGCGAAGGCGAGCAGGATCCAGGCGGCCTGGTGGCGGTCGAGGCGTTCCTTGAACAGCAGCAGGCCGAGCAGCACGACGTAGAACGGCTGGGTGTGGTAGACGACGGTCGCCACCGAGATGGAGGTGGTGGTGTACGCGCTGAACAGCAGGACCCAGTTGAAGACGATGCAGACCCCGCCGAGCGCGGCGAGCGCGAAGGTGCGGCGGGTGAAGCCGTGGCCGCGGAGGAAGCCGCGCAGCAGGCAGTAGGCGGCCAGGGCGAGGGCTCCGAAGACGCAGCGGAAGAAGACCACGTTGAAGCTGGACTGGCCGGATTCGACGACGAAGACGCCCAGGGTGCCCGACAGGACCATCGCCGCCGTGAGTTCGACGGCCCCTCTGGTCTGTTGCCGGGAGGTGGGGGTGGTCACAGGTCGTACCTCGCCTTCGCGTTCGGTGGGGGGATGTCAGTGCAGGGGGACGGCGTAGTGCAGACCGCCTCTGGTCCACAGCTCGTTGGGGCCGCGCGGCACGTCGAGGCCGGAGGCCCGGCCGAGGTTGCGTTCGTACAGCTCGGCGTAGTCGCCGACGGTGTCCAGCACCCGGGCGGCCCAGCCGGCGTCGAGTCCGGCGGCGGGGCCGTGCCGGCCGGCCTGGCGGGCGACGGCGGCGCGGCCCTCGGCACCGGCGCGGTGGGTCTCGTACTCGGCGGCGAACAGCAGTTGCAGGACCCAGCGGCAGATCCGGAACCAGCGCGGGTCGTCGTCGCGGACCACGGCGGCCATCGGCTCGCGGGAGATCTCGGCGGGCAGGATGCGGTGCGCGTCCGGGTCGGGCAGGGTGCGCCGGGCGCCGGCGAGGGCCACCTTGTCGAGGACGTAGGCGGCGCACTCCCCCGCCGCGTACGCCTCCAGCGCCTGGCGCGGGTGGTCGAAGGCGACCGGGCGGACGGTGAGGCCGCGCGGCCGGTACCAGGCCGTCAGGTTGGCCTCGGTGGTGCAGCCCGCGTGCACGGCGACCGGGCGGCCGGCGAGCGCCCCCGGGTCGTGCACGCCGGAGTCGGCCCGGACCAGGAAGCCCTCGCCGTCGTAGCAGGTGACGCCGGCGAACAGCAGTCCGTGCGCGGCCTCGCGGCCCATGGTCCAGCTGACGTTGCACACCGTCAGGTCGGCGTGGCCGGCGGCCAGCCGGGTCAGCCGGGCGGCGGGGCCGGCGGGCCGCCAGTCGACGGCCTCCGGGTCACCGAGGACGGCGGCGGCGACGGCCCGTGCCACATCGGCGTCCAGGCCGGTCCAGCGGCCGTCCGGGGCGCGCTGCGACAGACCGGGCTGGCCCTGGGAGACCAGGGCGCGCACGGCGCCGCGGTCGCGGACCGTCCCCAGGGTGTCGGCGAGCACCGCGCGGGCGGTCACGCGGGGCTCCTGAGCAGGGCGCCGACGGTGTGCTCGCGGTCGTAGCGGCGTTCGTTGTGGGCCAGCATGGTGGTGAGCCGGCGGGCGGTGAGCGGGGCGGCGCAGCGCCGGTCGGCGGCCCGCACGGTCACCGGCATGCCGCCGGCCCGGGACCAGGCGAGCATGCCCCGTTCGTCGATGACGGCGCGGGCGGCGCCGGCGTTGTCGCGGTGCAGGCAGTACGGCACGTCGAGGACGCCGCGGGCGAAGGCGGCGACCAGGGCGGCGCCGGTGGTGCGGCCCAGCTCCAGGGTGGCCTCGACGAGGGTGCGGGCCTCGTCGTGAAGGCCGGTGTCGGCGGGCTCGGGGCAGCGGGTCACCGCGCAGTCGGCGGCGGACTGCCGGGCGACGGCGTCGGCGAACTCCAGGGCCTCGACGTTCTCCTCGATCGCGGGGATGCGGCGGGCCTCGGCGGGTGTCTTGACGATGAGGCGTTCGGTGCCGCTGTGCACGGCGAGCCGGGCGCTGTCCTCCAGCAGCCGGAAGGCGCCGACGGGGGTGCGCGGGAAGACGCCCATGTAGGTGTAGAGGGTGACGTGCCAGTCGGCGTCGGGCAGGTGCTCGGCGGCCAGCCGGCGCAGCGCGGCCAGCGCCTCCAGGTCCTGGCCGAGATGGACCTGCTGGGCGTAGCTGAGGGAGATCGAGCGCAGTCCGTGCTCGTGGAAGAACCTCGCCTCCAGCACGCTGAGCGCGACCAGCAGCGAGGGCGGGCAGAGCTGGCCGAGCATGCAGCCGCCGAAGGTCTCCAGGTGCATGGGTGCGGGTGCGGCGGCGGCCAGTTCGCAGCAGCGGGCCCAGTTGTCGGCGGCCTCCGGCAGCGGGACCCGGCCGTAGGGCAGGCAGTAGGAGACGGGGCCGCCCTCGGTGGCGTCGACGCCCGCCTCGACCATGATCCGGAACAGTTCCAGCGGCAGCGGCGAGCCGTGCCGCACCTGGACGGGGAAGTCCTCGTGGGCCACGTCGGCGAGCAGCGCCCGGACGGTCCGGGCGCCGTGCGCCTCCAGCGGGAAGCCGTTGAGGTCGGCGCCCTCGGCGAGGGCGCGGCGGGCGGAGGCGTGGTCGCCGACCCGGGTGTAGCTGTCGAGGGTGATGGTGCCGACGGTGGTGGCCCGGCAGTCGCGTACGGCGGTCAGGCCGGCCCGCATCCGGTCCAGGGCGCCGAAGCCCATCCGGGGCTGGACGACGAGCCGCCGCTCCGCCCGCGCGGTGCGCACGAAGTCGGCGAAACGGCCCATCAGCGTGCTCCGGCCGGCACCGGCGGAGCCGTCGCGGCCAGCGTGTCGAGGAAGCGGGTGAAGTCGGCGATCAGGCGCGGGGCCGGTGCCTCGGACTCGTTGAACACCGCGGTGAATCCGGCGTCCAGCAGCCGCTGTCCGAGGCGGTCGTCGGCGGCGCCGCGCACCCCGAGCTTGCCGCCGATGACCACGGGCAGGTCGGCGAGTTCGGGGTCGCGGCGCAGGGCGCGCACCAGGCGCAGTCCGTCGAGGTGGCCGTGGCCGTTGACGGTGCTGAGCACCAGCAGGTCGGGCCGGTCGGCACCGCGGCAGGCGTCCAGCACGGTCGCGTCCGGCGGGCACACCCCGAGGTTGGCGACCTCGTGTCCGGCTTCTTCCAGCAGCAGCTGCAGATAGACCAGGTTCCACATGTGGGCGTCGGAGGAGACGCTGGAGACCAGGATGCGCAGCGGGCGGGTCCGTATCGGGTGAACAGACATGTCTCTCACTCTTGGATTCGTCCGGCGAAAAGTACAGCTGCCGCGGAACGAATATCCGAAAGCGGCGATCAGGAATTTCCATACACCAGCAGGTGGTTGGGCCCGCTCAGAGTGAAAAGTGGCGGGTGAGGAAATCCGTGGAGAAACCGCCGCGGCGGAATTCGGGGTGCTGGAGAATTTCCCGGTGCAGCGGAATGGTGGTGCGGACTCCGGGGCCCGACACCGCGAACTCGTCGAGCGCGCGCAGGGTGCGGTCGAGGGCGGTGGCACGGTCGGGGCCCCAGACGATCAGCTTGCCGATCATCGAGTCGTAGTAGGGGCTGATCCGTGAGCCGGGGACGTAGTCGGTGTCGACGCGGACCCAGGGGCCGCCGGGGGTGCGGTACTCCTCCAGCAGGCCCGGGGTGGGCGCGAAGCCGCGGTCGGGGTCCTCGGCGTTGATCCGGCACTCCAGGGCGTGCCCGCGGATCTCGATGTCCTCCTGCTTGACGGTGAGCGGCCGGCCGGCGGCGACCCGCAACTGTTCGGCGATCAGGTCGACGCCGGTGACGAGTTCGGTGACCGGGTGCTCCACCTGGATGCGGGCGTTCATCTCCATGAACCAGAACGCGTGGTCGGCGTCCGGGCCGGTCTCCAGCAGGAACTCCACGGTGCCGGCGCCGCGGTAGCCGACCGCGCGGGCCCCTTCGACGGCCGCCGCGCCGAGGCGTTCGCGCAGGTCGGGCGGCAGCCCCGGGGCGGGTGACTCCTCGATGAGCTTCTGGTGCCGGCGCTGCACCGAGCAGTCGCGTTCGCCGAGGTGGACGGCGCCGCCGAAGTCGTCGCACAGCACCTGGATCTCGATGTGCCGGGTGACGGGGAGGTAGCGCTCCAGGTAGACGGCGCTGTTCTTGAACACGGCCTGGGCGCCGGCCCGGGTCGTGGTGTAGGCCTCCCGGAGGTCCTGCGGCCGGTGCACCACGGTGATGCCGCGTCCGCCGCCGCCCGCGGCGGCCTTGATGATGACCGGGTAGCCGATCTCCCGGGCGATCTCCTCGGCGGCCTCCGGCGAGTCGACGGGTTCGGTGGTGCCGGGCAGCAGCGGCAGTCCGGCCGCCGTCATCAGCTTGCGGGCGGTGGCCTTGTCGCCGACGTTCTCCATGACGTCCGGCGGCGGGCCGATGAAGGTGATCCCGGCGTCCGCGCAGATCTCCGCGAAGTAGGGGTCCTCGGAGAGGAAGCCGTAGCCGGGGTGGACGGCCTGGGCGCCGGTGCGCAGGGCGGCGCCGATGATGTTGGGGATGTTGAGGTAGCTGCGGGTGGGCGCGCCGGGCCCGATGTGCACCGCCTCGTCGGCGGCGCGCACGAAGCGGGCGTCGGCGTCCGGGGTGGAGTACACGGCGACGGTACGGACGCCGAGGTCCCGGCAGGCGCGGATGATCCGCAGCGCTATCTCGCCGCGGTTGGCGATGAGCACCTTGTCGAACATGCCGCGCCGCCTCAGCCGGCCGGGAGGAGGTCGATGAGCGGCTGGGCGTACTCGACGATCTCGCCGTCGGCCGCGTGGATGGCGTGCACCGTGCCCTTGACGTCGGCGGTGATGGCGTTGAGCAGTTTCATCGCCTCGACGACGGCCAGTTGCTGGCCGGCCTCCACGGTGTCGCCGACCTTCACGAAGGGTTCTGCGCCGGGGGCGGGGGCCTGGTAGTAGGTGCCGACGAGGGGGGCGGTGACGCGGACCAGGTTCGCGGGGGTCTCCTCCGCGGGGTCCTGGCCCGGGCCGGTGGTCCGTGCCGCGGGCGCGGTCGTGGCGGCGGTGGCGGTCGCGGCCGGGGCGGGGGCTGCGGCGGGGGCCGGTGCGGTCTCCCACTCCACGTCCACGCTGATCGTCCCGGCCCGCAGGGTGATCCGCCGCAGGGTGCCGGGGAGTTCACCGGCCAGCAGGCGGGTGTGCGCCCGCAGTTCCTCGACCGTCGGGTCCGCCGCCGTGCCGTCGGCGGCCGTGCTCTCCGTGTCAGTGCTCATCGTGCCTCTCCCAGTCCACTGCAGGCTGCAACAGGGGGTCCCCGAAGCGGTCGAACCGCTCCCGCCGGGCGTCGACGAGCTGCCGGCCGGACCGGTCGAGCAGCGGGGCGAGGGTGCGTACCAGGGCGCTCTTCAGGGTCAGCGCGGTGGTGTGCGGAGCGGTGTGCGCCCCGTCCGGCGGCTCCGGCACGATGCCGTCGACGACACCGAGGCGCAGCAGGTCGGCAGGGGTCAGCCGGAGCGCGTCGGCGGCCCGGCCGGCGTGCTCCGCGGTGCCGAAGAGGATGGTGGAGCAGCCTTCGGGGCTGATCACCGAGTAGTAGGCGTGCTGGAGGATCAGCACCCGGTCGGCCACGCCGAGGGCGAGTGCCCCGCCGCTGCCGCCCTCGCCGGTGACGACGGAGACGACCGGGACGCGCAGCCGGGACAGTTCCAGGATGCAGTCGGCGATGGCGACGCTCTGGCCGCGCTCCTCGGCGTCGATGCCGGGGAACGCGCCCGGGGTGTCGATGAAGGCGATCACCGGCAGTCCGAACCGGTCGGCGAACCGCATCAGCCGCAGGGCCTTGCGGTAGCCGTCGGGGCCGGGCATGCCGAAGTTGCTGCGCACCAGTTCGGCGGTGTCGTGGCCCTTCTGGTGGCCGAGCACCACCACGCTCTGCCCGCCGAGCCGGCCCAGTCCGCCCACGAGCGCCTGGTCGTCGCCGTGGACGCGGTCGCCGTGCAGGGCGACGAAGTCGTCGAAGACGTAGCCGATGTAGTCGAGGGTGGTGGGCCGCTGGACGTCGCGGGCGAGGGCGACGAGTTCGCGGGGTGTGCGGGTGGTGGCCGGGGGCCGGGTGAGCAGGACCGCCGGGTCGGGCGCGTCGGGCAGTTCGGGCACCGACGGGCCGAGCAGGTGCAGCAGCCGGGCCAGGTGCTCGCGCTGGCTCTCGCGCGGGACGACGGCGTCGATCATGCCGTGCTCCAGCAGGAACTCGGCGCTCTGGAAGCCGGCCGGCAGCTCCTGGCGGATGGTGTTGCGGATGACCTGCGGACCGGCGAAGCCGATCAGCGCGCCCGGTTCGGCGAGGACGACGTCGCCGAGCAGCGCGAAGGAGGCGCTGACCCCGCCGAAGGTCGGGTCGGTGTTGAGGTTGATCACGGGGACGCGGGCCTCGCGGAGCGTGGCGACCCACTGGGCGGTCTTCGCCATCTGCATCAGCGACAGCGCGCCCTCCTGCATCCGCGCCCCGCCGGAGGCGGCGACCAGCAGCAGCGGCAGCCGTTCGGCGAGCGCGTGGCGGGCGGCGGCGGCGATCCGCTCGCCGACGGCCGTGCCCATGCTGCCGCCCATGAAGGAGAAGTCGAGGACGGCGGTCACCACGGGCCGGCCGCGGATGGTCATCCGGCCGGCGAGGACGGCGTCCTGCCGTCCGGTGCGGGCCTGGGCGTCCCGCAGCCGCTCCGGGTAGGGCTTGCTGTCGGTGAAGCCGAGCGGGTCACCGGGGGCGGGGGTGTCCGGGAGGGCCTGGAAGCTGCCGGGGTCGGCGAGTTGAGCGATGCGGACCTCGGGCGGGATGCGGAAGTGGAACTGGCACTCGGGGCACACCTTGAGGTTGCGGTCGAGGCGCTTGCCGTAGACGAAGGCGCCGCAGGAGGCGCACCGGCGCCACTGGACGTCCTGGTCGGCGCGGACCTGGCGGGGTGTGGTCATGCCGCTTTCCTCCCGCGTTCGCCGCCGGGGACGGGCGGGGCGGCCTTCTGCGGTACGGACTCGGTGGCGGCGGCCATGCCGAAGCGGGGCATGTTGCGGTAGACGGTGTGCATTTGGTCCGGGGAGACGATGTACGCCTCGTGGAAGATGCCGACGGCGCCGTCGTTGCGCACGGCCCGGTTGAACCAGGCCCACATGGAGCGGTGCCGGCCGTCGGTGCGGTGCGAGTAGCGCATGAGGTCGTCCATGCTGCGCCAGTACTGCACCATGATCACGGTGCGGTTGAACCAGGCCCGTGAGTACAGGAAGCCGTGCTCCTTGTTCTTCTTCAGCTCGATGAGCATGGGGATCATCGAGCCGATCACCGGCATCCAGCGGTGCACCATCCGGAACTTGTTGATGCGCAGGCCGATCAGCAGCACCACCGTGCCTTCGGGCGGGACCGCGATCCGCGGCTCGGTGACGACCTTGAGGTCCATTGGGGTTTCCTCCGTGTCGGCGGAAGCGGGGGCTGACAGAGCTGTTCGGGGCCGGCGGCCGGTCAGAAGGGGTAGCTGCGGGGCGGGGTGCTGGTGGTGAGGGTGCGCCAGCGGGTGAACGCCTCCAGGGCGGCCTGCCCGCCGAAGCCGTAGCCGTTGCCGGAGGCGCCGGTCCCGCCGAAGGGCAGGGCGGCGTCCTGCACCACGGTCTGGTCGCCGATGTGGGTGACGCCGCAGCGCAGCAGGCGGCCGAGGGCGGCGCCGCGCTCCGCGTCGCCGGTATAGACGGCGGAGGTCAGGCCGTGGTCGGAGGTGTTGGCGAGGCGTACGGCGTCGGCGTCGTCGGTGAACGCGGTCACCGTCGCCACCGGGCCGAACACCTCGGTGTGGAAGATGTCCATCCGCTCGGTGACGTCGGCGAGGACGGTCGGCGGGTAGTACGGGCCGTCGGGCCGGCCGCCGGTGAGCAGCCGGGCGCCCTGGGCGACGGCGTGTTCCACGGCGGTGGCGATGGAGCGGAGCTGGCGGCGGTCGATGACCGGGCCGATCTGGGCGTCGCCGCGGAAGGGGTCGCCGACGCGCAGGGCGGCGGCGTGCCGGGCCAGGGCCTCGGTGTACTCCGCGGCGATCGTGTGGTGCACCAGGTGCCGGCGGGCCGCCATGCAGATCTGGCCCTGGTGCAGGAAGGCGCCCCAGGAGCCGGCGGCCGCGGCCTGCTCGACGTCCACGTCGTCGAGGACCACGAAGGCGTTCTGGCCGCCGAGTTCGAGGACGGCGCGCTTCAGGAGCCGGCCGCAGGCGGCGCCGACCTGGCGGCCGGCCGCCGTGGACCCGGTGAAGGACACCATCGCCACGTCGGGGGCCTCGACGACGGCCGTCCCGGTCTCGGCGTCGCCGTGCACCACCTCCAGCACTCCGGGCGGCAGTCCGGCCTCGGCGAACACCTCGGCGAACAGGCTGCCGCCGCTCAGCGGGGTGTGCGGGTCGGGTTTCAGCAGGACCGCGTTGCCGAGGGCGAGCGCCGGGCCGAGGGAGCGGGCGCCGAGCAGCAGCGGGAAGTTCCACGGCACGATCACGCCGACCACGCCCAGCGGGACGCGGGTCACCTCGGCGGTGCGGGAGGGGTCGTCGGAGCCGGGGTGCGGCGGGCCGGGGTCGCGGGCCAGCCGGGCGCCGTGGCGCAGCTCCTGGGCGGCGAGCAGCACCTCGAAGAACGCCTTGCCGGGGATCGCGCCGCCCTCGCGGACCAGCAGTTCCTGGGCCCGTTCGGTGCGGGCCTCCAGCAGCTCGGCGGCCCGCTCCACGATCTCGGCCCGCCGCTCCGGCCCGGTCGCGGCCCAGCCGGGCGCCGCGGCGGCGGCCCGCCGGGCGGCGGAGGCCACCCGGTCGGGGCCGGCCAGCGCCACGCTGCCCAGTTCCGCACCGGTGGTGATCTCACGGCTGGTCAGCAGGGTCGGGGTGTCGGTGAGAGTGGTCACCTGGGGACCTCACTTCCGTCGGGGCGCCCCGCCGGGCAGTCGGCGCAGCCGGGGGTCGGGGGCGGGGGGTCGGTGCGGGGCGCGGTGTGTTCCAGGGCGCGGCGCAGGCGCCGCAGGCAGCGGGTGCGGATGGGGCCGATGGAGCCGACCGGGACGGACAGCGCGGTGGCGAGGTCCTGGTAGGAGGGCGGCGGGTCCTGGAGGGCGTGTCTGAGGACGTCGCGGCACTGCGGGGACAGGGTGTCGATCGCGCGGCGCAGTTCGCGGGCGTGGTCAGCGCGCAGGGTGATCTGCTCGGGGCTCTCGTGGTGGCCGGCCCGGCGGTCGACGAGGTGTTCCAGGGTCTCGCTGTCCCCGACCATCACCAGCCGGCGGGCGCGGGTGGCGGCCTTGATGGCCTCGCGCCGGGCGACGGTGGCGAGCCAGTCGCCGAGCCGGTCGGGGTCGCGGATGCGGTCCACGTTCTGCATCAGCCGGAACCAGGTGAGCTGCCGTACGTCCTCGGCCTCGGCCGGGCTGACGCGGTGGCTGCGGGCCACCGTCCAGACCAGCGCGCCGAACCGGTCGACGGTCTCGTCCCACGCTTCGGCCTCGCCGCGGGCGCAGCCGGCCAGCAGCTCCGCGTTCGGCTTCGGCTTCGACTTCGACGGCATGACTCGTCCTCCGTATGCCAACTCCCGCGCCTCGGCGCGCACTCCGGCGGATTCCGCCTTCCATGCAACACACCGGGCGCGGCGGCCGGGGGCGTCCGCCGCTGTCAGGTTGCGGACATACCAGGAGTGGACAGCCGGGTGGCCGGGGGCCGTCATCGCCGGCCGTCCGCGGCCGGCCGGGGCAGCAGCTCGGCCATCGCCGAGCGCAGCCGTACCGGGATCGGGCCGGTGTCGTCCGCGTTGGCGCGGATGGCGATGCCGAGGGCGAAGCGGTCCCACACCTGGAGCACCTGGATCTGCCACAGGGGCCGCTCCGGTTCGGGGATCTCGTCGTCGACGACGGCCAGTCCGCCGCCCCGCAGGCGGTGCACGGAGAACGCGTCGAAGCCGCGTGCCATGCCCATGCCGGTGG
This sequence comes from Streptomyces sp. NPDC001532, assembly GCF_040298625.1. Lineage (NCBI taxonomy): Bacteria > Bacillati > Actinomycetota > Actinomycetes > Kitasatosporales > Streptomycetaceae > Streptomyces > Streptomyces sp. NPDC001532. Next base: position 13,031 of record NZ_JBEPAL010000051.1, on the reverse strand, counting down.
CCTTGGTGTAGGCCTCCTTGGCCACCCAGGAGTCGGCGAAGGCGTGCCCGCGCTGGTCCTCGCGGTCGCGGCGCAGCACCTCCTGCTCCAGCGGGGTGAACACCTTGGGCGCGAACCGGAGGGCCTCGGGGCGAGCCGGGGTGTTCTCGGCGTCGACTCCGGCGGTGCGGCCGCGCACCACGATCGCGGCGATCAGTCCGTTGGTGTGGGTGAGGTTGAAGTCCAGCCCCCAGTCGGAGCCCTGGACGGTGGGCCGGCCGAACTTCCCCTTGTCGAAGCGCCACTGATCGGGTGCCACGTCGGCGTACTGCGACAGCACCTGGCGGGAGAGCAGCCGGGCGCCGAGGAAGCGGGCGCGGGCGGCCGGGAACAGCAGCCGGTCGTGCCGGGCCCGTTCCTCCTCGGTGAGCAGGTCCAGGCCGCCGGTCGCGGCGGCGAACCGGGGCACGTCCTCCTCGGCGAGCAGCCACACGTCGGCGCCGCCGGCGAGCGGGTCGGTGCCCGTGCCGCCGGGCGGCGGGCCGGCGTCGGGCGTGGTCGCGGTCATCGGCCGTCACCACCTCACCCGGTACGGCCGGAAGGAGAACAGCCGGCCCTCGCCGTGGGCGTCGGACAGCACCGCGGCGACGGCGTCGACGTCAGCGGGGCCGGTGACCAGGTGGGTGGGGTGGAAGCGGCGCAGCAGCCGCTCCAGGCAGAGCAGCAGTACGGCGGGCGAGCGCAGGGCGGGCGCGAAGCTGTCGCGGCCGTGCAGGTAGAGGTGGACGCAGGCGGCCGCGGCGGAGATCGCGCTGTACTGCTTGGCCAGGTCGTACAGTTCGGCGGACTGCCCGGCCGCGCGGCCCTGTTCGGCGAGGAGCTTGGCGTGGTCGTCGGCGATGCGGTGCACCTCGTCGGCGAGGAGCGCGGCGGTGTCGGCGCAGCCCGCGAGCCGGGCGGCGTCCGGGCCGTCGGCGCGCTCGGCGGCCCGGCGCAGCTCACCGACGGCCGCCCGCAGCGCCAGCACCGAGTCGTCGCCGTCCCGGCTGAACAGCTGCTGCCGGGCGGGCTCGTACGGTTCCATCGGCCGGGCCGGGTCGAACAGCGCGGCGACACAGGCGGTGGCGCGGGCGACCGCGGCGGGTTCCTGGCCGACGGCGTTCGCGAGCAGGCCCTTCAGCTGGAGGGCGATGTTCTTGAGGTTCACCACGGTGTTGCCGTCGGCGAAGTTGGAGATGGCGAAGTCCCGCAGCACCTTCTGGAAGATGCCGTGGCGCGGGTGCGCGCGCAGGTAGTAGCGGGCGCCGAGGACGGTGGTCAGCCGGGCCAGGGTCTCGTCCAGCAGGGTCGGGACGAAGTACTTCACCACGGACGACCAGACGCTCGCCTGGGCGGGCGCCAGCTGGAGGGAGCGTACGGCGCCGGTGGTGAGGGCGTCCGCGATCAGCAGCTCGGCGTAGCTCTCGGCGAGCTGCCGCCGGGAGTACGGCACCTCGGCCACGGTGCCGCCGAAGATCACCCGGCGGCCGGCGAAGTCCAGGGTGCTGCGCAGCGCGGTGTCGACGCAGGCCATGGCGATGGAGGCGATGGCGATCCGGGCCAGCTGGCTGCTCTTCAGGGCGATCTCGAGGCCCTGTCCGACCCGGCCGACCAGCGCGCTGTCGGGCACCCGGCAGTCGGTGAGCCGGACGCCGCTCATGTCGAGGCCGCGCAGGCCGTGCAGCGGCTCGTCGGGCAGGTGGGCGAGCTGTCCGGCCGGGATGCCGTCCTTCTCCACGGCGAAGATCGAGTAGCCGCCGGGGCCGCCCTGCTCCGACGTCCGGGCGAAGACCATGACGGTGGAGGCGACGGTGGCGTTGCCGATGGTCCACTTCTCGCCGGTGAGCAGCCAGCCGCCGTCGGTGCGGCGGGCGGTGGTCTCGTTGGCGAGGACGTCGCTGCCGTGCCGGCGCTCGGACAGGCCCCAGGCCAGCTTGCGGCCGCTCCTGATCGCGTCGGCGAAGTGCTGGCGCTGCGCGGGGCTGCCGGCGATCCACACCGGCATGTAGCTGAGGCTGGTGAGGACCATGGCGGTGGCCGAGGTGGGGTCGCGGCGGCCGACCAGCCGGTACAGGTTGAAGCCGTCCTCGACGTGCACGGCCCGCCCGCCGTTGGCGGCGGGCACGATCCAGTCGTACAGGCCCCAGGAGGCGAGCGTGTCGACGAACTCGTGCGGATACCGCTGGTCCTCGTCGTGCGCGAGGATCCGTGGGTACGGCATGGGGGCCCCGGCGTCCCAGGGGTCGCCGAGGTACTCCTCCAGGTCGGCCATGAGCGCGATCAGGTCGGTCATGTCGGGTCGTCCCCCTCGTCGGATCCCTCGTCGGGTCCCGGCCCGTCGCTGAGCGGGACCGGGAGGGCGGTGAACAGCAGCCGGGCGTCGTCGAGCCGGGCGAGCGCGCGGCCGGCGGGCGGCAGATCGGACGCCGCCTGCCGGGGCGCGCGGCCCTCGGCGTGCGCGAGCAGCACGGCCAGGACGGCGGTGAGCCAGCCGGCGCCGCCGGGTTCCTCGCCGTACAGGCCGCGTTCGGGGTGCGCCCACCAGGTGAGCGCCGCCGCGGCGGCCGGGTAGAGCAGGCAGCAGCGGTCGGCGAGGTCGAGCTGCCGGGTCGCCGCGGCACTGTCGCCGCGCCGCACGCCGGCCGCCGCGGCGACGGTCCGCTCCAGCGCCGCCCGCACATGCCGCACCAGCACCGCCGCGCGGTCCGCGCCATGGTCGGCGAGGCGGGCCTCGATGGCGTCGGCGTGCGCGGCGAAGCCGAGCAGCACCAGGTCGCGGGGGCGGGCGGCGAGGTCGAGGGCGGCCGGGTCGAGGTCCGGCAGCGGGTCGCCGAGGGCGAGCAGCCGGTCGAGACCGGGCGGCTCGGCCGCCTCCCGCAGCAGGCCGGCGTAGGGCGGCAGCTGGGCGGCGACCGCGCGCAGCACCCCGAACGGGCTGGTGTCGATGGACTCGACGACCGCGTTGTCCCGCTGCGCCTTGTCCACGACCGCACCCGGCCCGTGCGCCAGCACACCGCGCGCCCCCAGCAGGGCGCGGGAGCGGGCGATGGCGGAGGCGGTGAGGCGGGTGGTGGCGCGTTTGACGACGGAGGAGCACAGGCCGAAGCCGCCGGGGGCGAGGTGGGCGTAGCGGGCGGCGGTCAGCGACACCACGTCGGCCGCCATCAGTTCGGCCGCCGCGAGGGAGAGTTCGCGCGAGCCGTGGCCGGTGCCGGCGACCGGGACGCCGCCCACCCGGCGGGCGCGGGTGAAGCGCAGGGCGGTGCGCAGCGCGGTGTCGGCGGTGGCGAGGCAGGCGGCGGTGGAGAGCAGCCGGACCAGTTGCTGGGCGCGCATGGCGGCCGCGAGTCCGCCGCCGACGGCGCCCAGCACGGCCGTCGCGGGGACCGGGACGGCGTCGAAGACCAGGTCGGCGAAGTCGATGCCGCGCATCCCGGTGACCGGCTGGGCGGGCCGGCGGGTCACCGCCGCCATCTCGGGCGGGCCGAGCAGGACGGCGGTGAAGGCGGCGGCGCCGCGCGGTGCGGTCCGGGCCACCACGACCGCCGCGTCGGCGCTCGCGCCCCGGCCGACCAGCCATTTGCGGCCGGTGAGGACATGGCCGTCGGCGGTGGCGTCCAGCCGGCACCGGCCCGCGAGGACGTCGCTGCCGGCCTCCTCCTCGGAGAGCGCGAAGGCGACGGTACGGCCTTCGCGCACCCACTCGGCGACGGTCTTCGCCTGCTCGGGGGTGCCGGCCGCCAGCACGGTCATCACCGCCGAGCAGGACAGCAGGGTGGCGGGCATGACGGCGGCGTCCCGGCGGGCGGCGACCCGCACGAGCAGCAGGGTGTCGTCGAGGGGGCGCGTATCGCCGCCGAGCGCCGGGGGCAGGTAGGCGAGCGGGAAGTCGGCGGCGGCGAGCCGGGCGGCGAAGGCCGCCGGGTACTCCCCCGTGGCGTCCCGGACCGCCCCGGCCGTGAAGCCGTAGGGGTTGTCCGGGTCCCAGGGGTCGCCGAGGAGCGCGTCGAGCCGCGCGGCGGCGGCGTACGGCGCCGTCACGGCCGCACCCGTACGACGGTGTCGTCCTCGGGCGCCGGCTGCGGCACCGGGTAGTCGGCGAGCGCCGGGGAGAGCGCGAGGCCGGCCGCGCGGAGCATCGACAGCCGCTGGTGGTAGGCGGCGCCCGCCATCAGATGGCGGGCCACGTCGGCCACCCGCCGGTTGCGCGGGGCGGCCAGGTAGGTGCCGCGCGTCCAGGAGTTGAAGCTGCCCATCGCGGGCCCGCACCAGATCTGGTAGTCCACGGCGCGGTCCGCCTCGCCGGTCTTCGCCCAGCGGGAGGCCATGCCCAGGTACCAGCGGAAGACCAGCGCGGCCTTGCGCTTGGGATGGTCGGCGGCACGGGCCAGCTGGGCGGGGTCGCGGCGCTCGAAGTAGGCGACCGTCTCCGCCCACACGTCCGCCAGCGGCCGCCGGAACACCTGCTGTTCCAGACGGGCCCGGACCGGGGCGGGGATGTCGTCGACGCCGTCGTGGTCGCGGTACAGCTCGTACAGGTGGCGGGCCCGCATCGGGAACAGGGTGCCGCGTTTGAGGACCTGGAGCTCGACGCCCATCTCGAACATGTCGGCCGCCGGTGCCATCTCGAAGTCCGCGAGGTCGGCCTGGGCCAGCATCTCCTTGACCCGCTCCGAGGTGCCGGCCTCCACGCAGGACTGGTTGACCGAGCCGGTCACCACGTAGTCGGCGCCCATCGCGAACGCCGCCCAGGCCGCCTCCGGGGTGCCGATGCCGCCCGCCGCTCCCACCCGGATCCGCTCCGGAAGGCCCAGCTCCGCCGCCAGCGCGTTGCGCCGGCGCAGGATCACCGGCAGCTGGGCGGGCAGCGGACGGCGATCGGTGTGGCCGCCGGAGTCGGCCTCGACGGTGATGTCGTCGGCGAGCGGCACCCGTGCCGCCAGCCGGGCCTGCTCCTCGTCGATCGCGCCCTCGGCCAGCAGCGACCGCACCATCGGCTCCGGCGCGGGCCGCATGAACAGTTCGGCGATCTCCGTGCGCGACACCTTCGCGATGACCCGGTTCTCCGCCACCACCCCGTGCGGGCCGCCCGCGCGCAGCCCGGCGAGCCGGTAGCGCACGATGTGCGGGGTGAGCCCGAGGAACGCGGACGCCTCCACACAGCGCACCCGGTGCCGCAGGAACAGGTCGACGGCGGTGCGCTCCAGACGTTCCTCGCTGGGGCTGTGGATCAGGTTGCAGGCGTAGGGCAGGCCGGGGATCTCGGCGGCGAAGCGCAGCAGCGCGCGCTCCACCGCCTCCGGCAGCAGTCCGGCGGCGCCGTACGAGCCGAGGTAGCCGGCCCGGGCCATGGCGATCACCAGGTCGGCGGAGGCGATGCCGTTGGCCATGGCGCCGCTCATGTACGCCTGCCGCACCCCGTGGGCGCGCAGGAACGCGGCGCTGCCGAGGCGTTCGGGGCCCAGCGGCGGCACGGCGGCCACCACCTCGTGCTCCCCGTCCGGGCCGACGGAGCCGCCGGCGGCCGCGCCGAGGCCGTGGGGGCCGCGCAGGATGTACACGGGTTCGTCGAGGCGGGTCAGGGCGTCGCGGATCGAGCTGTCGCCGACCGCGGGGGCCACGGGTCCGCTCCAGCGCGGCCGCGGCTGCTCGGTGCTCATGAGGTCTCTCCTCCGGGGCTGGTGCGGCGGGTGAGGCGGGCAGGGCCCAGGTCGGGTCCGCGAAGTCCCTTCGTCCGCCCGGAGGGCGGGCCTGCGGCGTCTGGTGCGTGCTCTCGGCGTGCCGGACGCGGTCCCTCGTACTTGGGCGTACTCGGGACGGTGTCCGGTGCGGCGAGAGCGCGTGCCAGGCGTCGCGGGGCAGGAGGGACTTTGCGGACACGGCCTAAGGGCGCGACGGGTCCTGGTCGTGGTGGATCTCGATGCCGAGGTCGCCGAGGCGGTAGATCCGCAGGTCCGACTTCCAGACGTGGCCGTCGCCGGTGATCACGATGCGGCCCGGTTCCCGGCGGATCTCCTTGATGTGCACGTCGAACTCCATGTCGGGGTCGTCGCGCAGGATCTGGCCGCGGTAGGACCAGGTGGTCTCGGTGCCGCGCAGCAGCGCGAAGCGCGGATTGCGCAGGCCCTCGGTCAGCCCGGTCTCGACGGCGTACACCTGGAGCCCCTGGAGCAGGGCCTCCACGCCGAGCGAGCCGGGCATCACCGGGTCGCGGTGGAAGTGGCAGGAGAAGTACCACTCGTCGGGGCGGATGGCCCGGTGGCCGCGCAGATAGCCCTGCGCGTGCTCGCCGCCGTCCGGCAGCACGTCCAGCCACTCGACGAGGTCCAGCCGGCCGCCGGCCAGGCGGGGCGCGGCGGAGGCGGTGCGGTCCCGGAACGCCGGCAGGTCGATCCGGCGGGTGCCCGGCGGGCGGGTGGGCCTCGCGTCCAGCCACGGCGGCACCAGACCGCCCTTGTCGAGGCCGACCTGGCGGGCCAGCGCCTTCTCGTTGAAGTAGCCGAACAGCGACTCGCCGGTGTAGAAGACCTCGCCGTCGCAGGAGAGTTCGTAGGAGAAGTTCTGCAGGATCGAGCCCGGCATCCGGTCGCTGGACAGCAGGGTGGAGCGGTGCTGGACGGTCCTGCCGCGCAGGTCGAGGTCCTTGACGAGGGTGGCGCGGCCGTCGAGGTTGCGGATGCTGAACTGCTCCTCCGGGAAGGGCAGGGTGGCGCCCAGGTAGTAGCCGAGGAGGATCGCCGCCTGGAGGCTGGACTCCATGTAGACGCAGTTCGGCATGTACGGGTGCCCGTTGTCGGCGTAGTACCAGGCGTCCTCCGGCACGTCGTACTCGGTGACCATCACCGCGCCGCGCTCGAGCCTGCCGCGGGTGCCGTCCAGGCGCATCACCCGGTCGACGAAGAGGAAGTCGCCGTTCGGGATGTACGGCGCCCTGCTGTCGGCGTACACCTCGAACTCCGGGCCCATCGCGACCGCGAGGTCGCCCTTGGCGGCGTGCGCCATGTGGAACTCGTTGAGCAGCGCGGGCTCGCCGGAGGCCGGGGAGAGCCGGCCGAGGAAGTGCGGGACCGTGCCGCCGGCCTCCGGGCGGAACGGAGTGCCGGGCTTCTCGCGCAGCCGGATGCCGAGGCCGGTGACGCTGATCGACGGGGTGCCGTCGCGCAGCACGACCACGTCGGCGACCAGCGCGGGGCGGGGCAGCAGGGTCAGCTCGGTGATGTCGATGCGGTACTCGATGCGTTCGGTGCGCGGGGTGATCTGGCCGCGGACCTTCACCTCCGTCGTCAGCCCCGGCACCGGCTGGAAGCGGGCGTCCGGCAGGGTGAGGTGCAGTCCGAGGGAGAGGGCGTACACCTCCAGCAGCTGCACCGCGCCCTCGGCGACCAGCGAGCCGGCGAGGACCGGGTCGTCGGGGAAGTGGCTGGTGAAGTACCAGCCGTCCGGGTCGAGCCGTTTGACCGCCTCGATCCGGCCGAGCCCGTGCGGGCCGCCGGTGCGGTCCAGGACGGTCACCTCGTCGGCCATGCGCAGCCGTCCGTCCGGCAGTCGCAGGGAGGGGTTGCTGCCGGGCGGCTGGCGGTGGCCGGCACCGAAGACGTCCGCGATCCGGCCGTCGGCGAGGGCGTCGAGGTCGGCGGTGGTGAGGGCGGTGCGGTCGGTGCGGGCGAGCGGCTTGAAGCCGGTCCGCTCGGTGGGCGGCTTCGGCACGGCGCGGCCCTGCACCAGCCCCGGCGAGCTCTCCAGCTCCTCGTCGGTGAAGAAGCCCGCGCAGGCGTTGGTGAGCTTCAGGATCAGCTCGCCGTCGGCGTAGCAGTCGTAGTGGAAGAAGAAGAGCAGGGTGTCGCCCTGCCGGACGAACTGGTCGATCCAGATGTCGTAGCGCAGGGTCTGCCCGGTGCGCGGCAGGTCCCCGACGAAGCTGAGGGTGCTGTCGAGCAGGCGGTACACCCGCTGGCCCCGGTTGGTGAAGTCCGCGCCGAGGTAGCTGATCAGCAGCAGGTCGCACTGGCCGGCCTCGATGGTGACGGCGGGCGGCACCTGCCCGTCGACCGCGTACCAGGCGTCCTCCGGGACGTCGTACTCGGTCCGGATGAAGCTGGGCCTGAACTCTCCCGGCTCGGCGTCCAGTTGTGTGACCCGGGTGGCGAACAGGTAGGGCGGCGCGGGCAGGCGGACGCGGCGCGGGTAGCCGTCGATACGGGCGAACCGCGGACCGAAGACGTTGCCGATCTTGCCGCTGGCGAATTCGAGGAGGTCGTGCTCGTCCCAGACGACACCCTCGGGCTTGGGCGGCCGCGGTGCCTGCGGCACGGCGGCGGGGGTGGAGCCGGGGGCGTGGGTGGGGGCGGGCGGCGCGGTGGACAGCACCGTCAGCAGTTCGTCACGCAACGCGCGCTGCGCGTCCAGGACCTCCCGGTGCGCCTCCAGTACCTCGGCACGCAGGCTCCGGACCAGCGTGAGAGCCGACTCGTGCGCATCGGCCCGGCGGGCGGGCTGCTTCGGCGGTACGGGGAGGGGGGCGCCGAAGATGGCGGGGCGCGGCGGGACGTCGGGGGTGCTGGGGGTGCCGGGCGCGTCGGACGCGTCGGGCGTGTCCGGAGCCTGCGGGGCTCCGGGGGCTCCGGGGGCTCCGAGGGCTGCGTGGCCCTCGGCGGCGTCGGCCGGACGCCTGGGCGCGGGGATCGGCTCGGCGGGCGGACTGGCGGAGGGAGGGGCGGACGGTGGTACGGCACGCACCGCCTCCGCAGGGAGCATCGTGATCGGGTCCCGCTCCAGTGCGAGCGCGGGTACGGGCGGACCGGCGGGGCGGGTCGGCATCGCGGTGTCCCATTCCGTGGCGGGGGGTCGAGGGGCGAGGTCGGAATCTCCGGACGGGCCCGGGGCACGGCGCGGCACCGCCGACTCGGCCCCCCGGCCCACCGGGTGAACGTCGGACAGGGCCCGACCGGCCGCGCCGACCGGCCCGGAAGCACCGGCGCCCGCGGACACCGGAGCGGGGTCCTTGGAGGCGGCCACGGGCGCGGGGGTGCCGGCGGCGGGTCGGGGCGCGGGAGACGGCGGCTCGGCGGCACCGACGGTCCCGGACATCGCCGGGGCGACACCAGGCACCGCAGGCACCGCCGACGCGGGCGCAGCGGCACCAGCCGCCACCGGCACCGCCGCCGGCTCCAGCACCGGCTCAGTCACCGGAACCCGCACCGGCTCCGCGACCGGAATCCGCAGCGGCTCCTCCACCGGCGTCTCCCCCGCCCCCATCGCCGCCAGGACCGGCGTCGCCGCTCGGGTGACCAGCGGAGCGACCGGGGTGCCGCCGACGGTGAAGGTGCGCAGGCCCAGGGGGCGGTGGGGGTGGGTGGTGCGGGGGTGGAAGGGGGTGAGGTCGACCGGGATGTGGTGGGCGGCCAGGCGGGCGACGAGGCGGGCCAGGTCGGTGGCGCCGCGGGCGCCGCGGCGGTCGACCGGGACGGACAGGTGCGGGGCGTCGCCGAGGGTCTCGTGGATCCAGCGGGTGCAGGTGCTGGACGGCCCGACCTCGATGAAGCAGCGGAAGCCGTCGTCGTAGGCCCGGCGGATCAGCCGGGGGAAGTCGACGGTCTCGCGCAGGGTGACGGCGATGTCCTGCGCGACGCCGTCGGGGTCGAGGTCGCCGACGGGCCCGTAGTGCCTGCTGCTGTAGAGGACGAGGCCGCCGGTGTCGCCGGTGGGATAGCGGTTGAGGTCGGCGAGTTCGGGCAGGACGCCGTCCACGACGGGGCAGTGCATGACGTGGTTGGCGGGCGAGCGCGCGCTCTGGCAGCCGAGGGCGTCGACGAGCGCGCGGCACTGGCCGGGGTCGCCGGCGACGACGACCTCGTGGGGGGTGTTGACGTGGGTGATGAAGACCCGGTCGTAGCCCGCCACGGCGGCACGCACCTCGTCGGCGGGGGCGAGCAGCACCTGGGTGGTCCACACCTGCTGGTCGGGCACCTCGTCGCCGAGGCCCCACAGGGCGCGTACCGCCTTCTTGGGTCCGCGCAGCCGGTCGACGAAGAGCGGCGAGGCGTCGATCTTCGTGGTGGCGCGGGCCTCCTTCGCCCAGCCGCCGGTCGCGAACAGCATGCTGCTCTCGCCGAGGCTGTAGCCGAACGCCCCGTGCACCGGCACCCCGAGCACTTCCCGCACCAGGTCGGTGGAGAGCAGCGCGTAACTGGTGCCGACGGCCAGCATCAGCGGGATGTCGTCGATGAGCGCGGTCTCGCGGCGCATCAGTTCGCGCCGGTCGAGCGGCCCGCGGGAGCGCGGGTAGAGCGCCGCGGAGCGCAGCATCGCGGCGGGCGTCTCGGCCTGGGTCTCGAAGCGCGGCAGGAGTCCGGGGAAGGCCCGGAACAGGGCGCGGCCGAGGCCGAGGTAGGAGTTGAAGGCGCCGGGGTAGACCAGTGCCGTCCGCACGCCGGGCCCGCCGACGGGGCGGGCGGCGAAGCTGCTGCCGGACGGGGAGGTCCACTCGCCGCCGGCCCGGTGCACGCCGGGCAGGTCCTTGACCGCCTGCTCGGCCTGGCGGACGAGCCCGGCGGGATCGTCGGCGACGAGGACGGCTTTCAGCGCTGCGGGCCGGTCCTGGGCGAGGTGTCCCCAGTCGCCGCCGGCGGCGATCGCGTCGCGCAGTTCGGTGAGGCGGCGCAGCAGTCCGTCGAGGTCGTCGGCGCCGACGGGGACGACGAGACTGCCGCCGGAGCGGGTCCAGTCGGTCGCGGCGACCTCGCCGCGGGTCTGCGCGCCGCCGAGGACGAGGTGGACGTGGCTGCCCGCGGTGCCGGTGACGCTGACGCAGGCCGTGCGGCGGCCTTCACGGCGCTGCCGCAGCCAGGGGCGGGAGTCGGCGGGGAGGAAGAACGCGGAGCCGGTGAGCCGGTCGCCGTCGACGCCGTCGGGTGCCACCGGCTGGTAGGCGTGGTGCAGGCACAGGGCGGCCCGGATGAGCGAGGCGAGCACGCCGGCGCAGCCGGTGTCGCCGACGGCCGCGCCGGCCGCGGAGAGCGCGGTGCGCAGTTCGCCGCCGGCGCGTGCGGCGGTCCAGACCCGGGCCAGTCCGGCGAGGACGGCCGGGTCGGCGGTGCCGGTCTCGACGAGTTCCACGTCGGCCGGGGTGATCCCGACGGCGGCGAGCGCCTCCTCGGCCGCGGCGGCGACCAGTTCGGGGTCGGGGCGCGGGGAGAGGGTCGCGCAGTGGTGGACGGCGAGGGCGTCGACGGTGGCGTACACGGTGCGGTCGGGCGGTACGGAGCCGGGCCGGGTGACGACGACGGCGCCGGCGCCCTCGCCGAGCAGCCGTACGCCGCCGGGCTCCAGCAGCTCGCGGGCGAGCGCGGCCTCGGGTCCGGCGGCCAGGTCGACGGCGCCGACGAGGACGGCCTCCACGGTCGGGTCGAGCAGCAGCAGCCGGGCGGCGTCGAGGGCGTCGGCGCCGGCGGTGCTGTCCGAGGAGACGGTGAAGGAGGGGCCGGTGAGGTTCCACAGGGAGGAGATGCGGGCGGCCATGATGTTGCCGATGTAGCTGAGGACTTCGTTGGCCTCGATCGAGTCGTGGATGCCGTCGCGGGCGGCGCGGGTGAGCGCGGCGAGCTGTTCGCCGGTCGGGGCGAGGCCGGCCGCGGCGCACCAGGCGGCGAGCCGGCGGCCGAGCGCGTACCGGGCGGCGTGTCCGTGGGCGCTGGGTTCCATCTCCATGCCGAGGACGACGGCGACCCGCCGCCCCTTGCCGCCGGGTGCGCCGCGTTCGTATCCGGCGTCCCGCAGGGCTTCCTCCGCGACCCGCATCATCAGCAGGTGCTGCTGGTTGAAGTGGTCGAGGTCGTTGGGCGGGATGCGGTAGGAGGTGGCGTCGACGTCGAACTCCTCGACGTACGCGGCGTCGGGGGCGCCGAGCCGGGCGGCCGGGCCGCCGGGGACCGCCTCGAAGCCGCGCCAGCGGTGCGCGGGCAGGTCCCGTACGGCGTCGAGGCCGTCGTATCCGGCGCGTTCGAAGGCGTCGAGGGTGGTGAGGGAGCCGAAGTGGGCGCCCATGCCGATGACGGCCATGGGCGGCGGGGGCTGCCGGTCCTCCGCGTCGTCGGGGTCGTCGGGCGCCGCGTCGGCGGCCCGTTCGGGGCCGGAGAGGACGACGTGCGCGTTGGTGCCGCCGAAGCCGAACGCGGAGACGGCGGCGCGGCGCACGCCGTCGCCGGCCGGCCACGGGGTGGGTTCGCGCACGACGCGGTCGGCGACGGTGCCGGGCAGCGGCCGCAGCACTCCGGCGGTCGGGGGCAGGGTGCCGTGGGTGAGCGCGAGGACCACCTTGAGCAGGCTGCTCATGCCGGCCGCGGTCAGCAGGTGCCCGATGTTGCCCTTGACCGAGCCGAGCAGCGGGGTGCGTCCGAAGTACCGCTCGACGCCTTCCAGTTCGGTGCGGTCGCCGAGCGGGGTGCCGGTGGCGTGGCACTCGACGTACCGCACACTGCGCGGGTCGACCCCGGCCCGCCGGTAGGCGAGCTCGTAGGAGGCGAGCTGGCCGTTGACGTTCGGGACGAGGAGGTGTTTGCCGGGGCCGTCGTTGCCGAGGCCGATGCCCTCGATGACGGCGTGGATCCGGTCGCCGTCGCGGCGGGCGTCGGCGAGCCGTTTCACGGCGACCATGGCGGCGCCCTGGCCGGTGATGATGCCCCGGGAGCGGGCGTCGAACGGCTGGCTCGGATCGCCGTCCGGCGGGTAGGCGCGCAGGTCGGAGAAGGACAGGTGGATGACGGTCGGGTCGGGTGCGCAGACGCCGCCCGCCAGCATCAGGTCGGCGCGCCCGGTGGCGAGCTGGGCGCAGGCCAGTTCGAGGGCGTAGAGGGCGGAGGAGCAGGCGGCGTCCAGGGTGAAGCGGGGGCCGCCGAGGCGGAGGGCGGCGGCGACGACGTGGGCGGGGAGTCCACCAGCGCCGTCCGCTGCGTGGGCAACACCCTGATCCTCCAGGGCCGCGTCTACTCACCGCCGTACAAGATCCAGGCGGTCGG
>NZ_JBEPAL010000050.1:0-63470 GCF_040298625.1 Streptomyces sp. NPDC001532 | reverse complement strand
ACCCTCTGCCCCCACCCCCCCCCTCCCTAGGGGGGGGGGCGCGCGGCGCGGGGCCCGCCGCCGCGGCCCCCCCCACCCCCGGGGGGGGCCGGCGTCGTCGTCCCGGTCGCTGTCGTCGTCCCGTCGGCCGGGGGCCCCTGACCGGTTCCCGGCCCGACGGACGACGCGGCGGCTCAGTGGGTGGCGACCAGCGCCGGGTCCGCGGTGCTCCGGGGGGTCCGGCGGGCGCCGCGCAGGGCGGCGACGCCGATGAACACCATGGAGCTGAATCCGGCCAGCGCGAAGGCGGTGAAGCCCCAGTCGCCCTGGTCGGCGGCGAGCAGCTGTCCGCCGAGCCAGGGGCCGAAGACGGCGCCGAAGCGGCCCATGCCGGAGGTCCAGCCGACGGCGGTGGCGCGGTTGTCGGGGGCGGAGGCGATGGACACGGTGGCGTAGATCATCGTCTGGGCGCTGTTGAGGAAGACACCGGTCAGGAAGACCACCGCGAAGGTGAGCGCCAGCGGCATGTGGACGCTGAGCAGGAAGACGCCGCAGGCGGTGAGCGCGAACCAGATCGCGGAGATGCGCGGGGCGCCGAAGCGGTCGGAGGCCCGGCCGGCGACCAGCATGCCCACGATGCCGCCGAGGTTGAACAGCACCACGAAGGTGAGGGCGGAGCCGAGTTCGTAGCCCTCGCTGCGCATCAGGGTGGGCAGCCAGGTGGCGACGCCGTAGACGAGCAGCAGGCCGCCGAAGGAGGCGAGCCAGTAGAGCAGGGTCTGGGTCCACTCGCCGCCGCGGAAGAGGTTGGCGAGGGCGGCCCAGCGCCGGCCGGCGGCCTCCTTGGCGGGCGCGGCGGGCAGTTCCACGTCGAACCGGCCGGCCAGGGCGCGGGCCTCTTCGGCGCGGCCCTTGGCGACCAGGAAGCTCAGCGACTCGGGCAGGAACCTCAGCAGCACGGGGACGAACAGCAGCGGGACGACGCAGACCCAGAACGCGGCGCGCCAGCCGAGGGGTTCGACGACCCACAGGGCGACGTAGGCGGAGAGGATGCCGCCGGCGTGGTGGGCGGTCATCAGCAGGCCGATGGTGAGGGCGGCGCGGCCGCGGGGGGCGTAGTCGGAGACCATGCTGATCGCGGTGGGCAGCAGGCCGCCGAGGCCGATGCCGGCGAGGGTGCGGCCGAGGCCGAAGACCTCGACGCCGCTCGCGACCGCGCACAGGCCGGAGGCCAGCGAGAAGAGCGCGACGCAGGCGACCATCAGCTTCTTGCGGCCGATCCGGTCGGCGACCGTGCCGGCGGTGAGGGCGCCGATCAGCATGCCGAAGGTGGCGTAGCTGCCGAGGTCGCCGGCCTGGTCCGGGGTGAGGCCGAGGGCCTTCTGCTCCAGCATGTGCGGCAGCACCGAGCCGTAGATGAACATGTCGAGGCCGTCGAAGAGGACGGCCAGCCAGCACAGACCGACGACGAGCAGAGCCAGTCTGCTGCCGCGAGCGGACGGGGCGGGGGAGGAGGACATCGTTGTTTTCCTCTCGTCCAGGAGGCGCGTGCCCTGGAGGGGATGGTGAGGCGGGTCGAGGCGGCTCCAGCGGCTGACCCGGTGTGCGCTAGACGCTAAGGAGCGCTCCAAGGAGTGTCAACGCTTTTGTCAACAATCTCAGCAACGATTGAGCAGCGGCGCGGACGGGCCCTGGACGGCCCTGGAGGGCACCGGACGGCGCGGTGACCGGGCACGACGACAAGGGGTGGACCGCACAGCGATGCGCGGCCCACCCCCGGTACGGCCCTGCTCAGGCGATCGGCGGCGTGCCATGGGTGTGGAAGGACTCGATGGTCCTCAGCCCCCACGCCTGCCCCTTGGCCCGCTCGGCCTCGGTCCAGGTGACGAGCGGCCAGTCCGGCGCCAGCACCAGCCGGGTGAGCGGGTTGCACAGCTCGATGCGGTTGCCGCCCGGTTCGTAGACGTAGAGGAAGAACGTCTGCTGGATGGCGTGCTTGTGCGGGCCCGTCTCGATGAACACCCCGCTGTCGATGGCGAGGTCGGCGGCGCGCAGGATGTCCTCGCGGGTGTCGGTCGCGAAGGCGATGTGGTGCAGCCGCCCGCTGGAGCCGGTCCAGTCCGAGGTGTAGACGACGTCGTACGACTTGCTGCTGAAGGTCAGCCAGCGGGCCGCGATCTTCCCGCTGTCCAGCCGGATCTGCTCGGTGGGCCGGGCGCCGAGCACCTGCTCCTGGAACTCGGCGTTGGCGAGCACGTCGGCGGCGAGGAAGTTGACGTGGTCAAGCCGCCGCACTCCCACGCCCCGGTTGGGCTTGGCCTGCGGCTGGTTCTTCAGCGCGGGCCGCAGTTCCTCGGGGGCCTGGTAGTGCTCGCTCTCCCAGTACAGGGCGTGCTCGTGGCCGTCCGGGTCGGTGGTGACGTAGAGCTTGCCGAGGCCGGGTTCGTCCTCGGCCCAGTGGCCGGAGCCGCCCGCCGCCTCGATCGCCGCGATCCGCCGGTGGAGGGCGGCCTCGCTGGAGGTGCGCAGGGCGAGCCTGCCGAGGCCGGGCTGTGCGCGTGCGGTGAGGACGAGGCTGTGGTGCTCGTAGTCGTCGAAGGTCCGCAGATACACGGTGTCGCCGTGCTGCCCGTTGACGGTCAGGCCCAGGTAGTCGGTGAAGAAGGCGACGCTGGCGTCCAGGTCGGGCGTGAAGAGCTGGGCGTGGCCGATGTGGGCGATGTCGCCGAGCGGCGGGGTCATCGGTGACCTCCAGAGGGTTGTGCGGAGAGGGGGGCCGTCTCGGCGGACCGGGGGAAGACGGTGCCGTCGAAGATCTTGCGGGCGGTGCGGACCACGGCGGTGCGGCGGGCGGTGGGCCGGCCGGCGGTGACGTCGAGGCTGCTTTCGATGTCCAGGAATCCGGTGGGATGTTCTATGCGAATCCGGTCACCACCGGGCTGGAGTACGGCAAGGTCCGCACCCACGCCGCCTTCGATCCGCAGGCCGGCGGCGACGCCGGCCGCGCCGAGCACCCCGATCGAGGGGTGGCAGCGCACGGGAATGAAGGTGCGGGTACTGATCGTGCCGCCGTCGCGGGGCGGAGCGAGCAGCGTGAGCTTGGGCACGGTGGCGTCCGAGACGTCCCCGAGGCCCATCAGCCGGCCCGCCGCCAGACGGATCGCGCGCAGCCGGTCGGCCAGTTCCTCGTCGTCCTCCAGCTCGGCGGGCGACTCGTAGCCGGTGACCTTCAGGGTGGTGGCCTCGATGAGGACGGTCGGCATGCCGTTGTCGACGCAGGTCACCGCGGTGCCGTCGATCTCGTCGCGGACGTTGCCGGTGGGCAGCAGTGCGCCCGCGCCCGGCGGGAACTCGATCACCACGGGTGCGGCCGTGCCCGGCACACCCGAGATCGCGGCGTCTCCCGTGTAGTCCACCCGCCGGCCCGGTGTCGGGAACGTCGCCGTCGCCCGGTCACCGCTGTTGACCATGCGGATCCGGACGGACGTCGTCTCCTCCCCCGCCGGCACCAGCCCGCGCTCCACGGCGAACGGGCCGATCCCGGCGAGGATGTTCCCGCAGTTCTGACGGTCCGTCACCTCGGCTCGGTCGACGGCCACTTGGAGGAAGAGGTAGTCGACGTCGGCGTCCGGGTCGGTGGAGCTCGACACCACGGCGACCTTGCTGGTGAGCGGGTGGGCGCCGCCGAGTCCGTCGATCTGCCGGGCGTCGGGGCTGCCCATGACGCGCAGCAGCAGCGCGTCGCGGGCGGCCGGGTCGGCGGGCAGGTCCTCGGCGAGGAAGTAGGCGCCCTTGGAGGTGCCGCCGCGCATCAGCAGACAGCGGATCCCCTCGGGGCCGGGGCTCACGTCCCCTCCCCCGCGGGACCTTCGGCTCCCGCGTACTCCTCGTACGTCCGGTACTCGACGCCGAGCCGCTTCAGGGTGTCGCGCAACCCGTAGCGGTCCAGGCCGAGTTCGCCGTCGAGGAAGGCCGCGCGGGACCTGGCCTCCTTGGCCTCGCGGGCCTCGGACCTCTGCGCGGTCTCGCGGGCGCGTTCGCGCGGGACGACGACCACGCCGTCGTCGTCGGCGAGGATCACGTCGCCGGGACGGACCACCTGGCCGCCGATGGCGACCGGCACGTTGACCGAGCCGCCGGTGGCCTTGACGGTGCCTTGCGCACAGACGGCCCGGGACCAGGCCGGGAAGTCCATCTCGCGCAGCTCCTGGGTGTCCCGGATGCCCGCGTTGATGACGATGCCGCGCACACCCCGCTGCTGGAGCGCGGTCGCGAACAGCTCGCCGAACATGCCGTCGGTGGACGGGGAGGTGGTGGTGACGACCAGGATGTCGCCCTCGCCGCACTGCTCGACGGCGGCGTGGATCATCAGGTTGTCGCCGGGCCAGCTGAGCACGGTGACCGCGGTGCCGGCGACCCGGACACCCTGCTGGACGGGGCGCAGCGCGGTGTCGAGCAGCCCGGTGCGGCCCATCGCCTCGCTGACGGTGGCCACGCCGTAGCGGGCCAGCGCCTCGACGTCCTCGGCCTGTGCCTTCGGCGGGTTGGTGACGATGACGCCGCTCATACTTCCTCCTTCTGCGAAGCTCCGCTTCGGCTCCGCTGCGGCCGGGTGCCCACTGCGCTTCGCTCCGCGGACCCCCAGCCTCCGCTGCACCTCGGCTCGCTCATGCCAGTTCCTTCGCGATCTGCGGGTAGGGCCGCATGTACGCCTCGGCCATGGTCTTGTGGGCGAGGCCCAGGTTGGGGCCCGCGTTGCGCTTGAGCTGGACACCGCGGCGGACGGCCAGGTCGGTGTAGTAGTCCCACAGGTGCTGCTGGGCGCCCAGGCACTCCATGGCCTTGCGCTTGGTCTCCCACACCTCGGTGATGTCGAGCAGCACCTCGGGCTTGAAGCCGCTCATCTCGGGCTGGTGCGGCTCGAAGTAGAAGACGGGCGGTGCGCCGATGATCTCGCCGGGGCCGGGGTAGCCGATGGCCTGCGCGAGCACCCTGGCCTCCAGGGCCATCCGGTTGGCGGCCGGGTGGTCGCCGTTGTACGGGTCCTCGACGGGGTGGGTGAGGACGACGTCGGGCTGGGTGTCGCGGTAGACCTCGACGAGCTTGTCGGTCAGCTCGGCCGTGGCGACGAGCGGGTAGTCGCCGGCGTCGAAGAAGCGGACCTCGGCGCCGAGGACGGCGGCGGCGCGCTCGGCCTCGTCGCGGCGGATCGCCTTGATCTCCTCCAGCCGCTTGCCCTCGCGCCACGCCTTGGCGGACTCGCCGCGCTCACCGAAGGTCAGGCAGGCGATGGTGACCTTCTCGCCGCGGGCGGCGGCCAGGGCGATGGCTCCGCCCGCCCGCCAGACGAAGTCCCCGGCGTGCGCGGTGACGACAAGGGTCGATCGTGGGGTTGCGGGCGCGTTGGCAGCCTGGCTCATTGCTCGGTCTCTCCTTGGTGGACAGGTGTGCGCCCGCCTCGCGCGCGGATCGGTCGCGCGCGTGTCCGTCCTGCGCGTGTCAGCCGCGCAGCGCCTCGATCACGCTGGTGAGGTGGGCGCGGACGGCCGCCTCGGCCGCCTGCGGGTCCCTGGCCCTGATCGCCTCGATCATGGTCAGATGCTCGTTCAGGGAGTGCTGCGGACGTCCCGGCCGCAGCGCCAGCTGGAAGCGGTGGCGCACCAGTTGGGCGTTGAGCCGCTCCAGCAGATCGACGGCGGTGGCCTGACCGGAGAACTCACGGATCCTGGCGTGCAGGTCCTGGTTGAGGTCGGAGTAGGTCAGCGGCTCGCCGTCGGCGACGGCCTTGCCCATGGCGGTGCCGAGGTCGGTCAGCTCGTCCAGCTGCTCGTCGCTGGCCGCGACGGCCGCCTTGGCCGCGCACAGTCCTTCGAGGACCATGCGGCACTCGGTGATGGCGACCGCTTCCTCCACGGTCACCACCCGCACCCGCGAACCGCGGTTGCGGATCCGCTCGACGAGGCCCTGGGCCTCCAGATCGATCAGCGCCGCGCGGATGCTCGCCCGTGTCACTCCGAACTGCTCGGCGAGTTCGTTCTCCACCAGCCGCTGTGCCGGTGCCATCTCGCCGCGCAGGATCGCCTGCCGCAGCCGGCTCAGCGCCAGCTGTTTGGCCTGCTCTCCGCTGCCCGGACGGGCTTCTTTCGGCATGTGCCCTCCCTGAGTGAGTGCCTGTCGAACGTAAATCTAGCCAAACAAGATTGTCAACAATTTTGTTCGCTCTTTTTCCCGGCGGGGCCCGGGGTCAGCCGAGGCCGTACAGCCCGGTCAGCAGCTCGACCACGGACTGGGTGGCGGGATGCGGATCGTCGCGCCACCAGGCGAGACGTACGGCGACCGGCTCGGCGTCGCGCACCGGGCGGTAGACCACGCCGGGCCGCCGGTACTGGTGGGCGGTGGACTCGGCCGTCATGCCGATGCACCGGCCGGTGGCGATCACCGTGAGCCAGTCGTCGACGTCGTGGGTCTCCTCGGTGGCCGGACGCATGTCCGGCGGCCACAGCTCCGGGGTCGTGGTGCCGGTACGCCGGTCCACCAGCAGCACCCGCCCGCCGAGCTCGGCCAGCCGCACCGAGCGGCGCCGGGCCAGCGGGTCGTCGGCGGCCAGCGCGCACAGCCGCCGCTCCAGGCCGACGATCGCCGAGTCGAAGCGGCGGTCGTCCGGCGCGCGGCGCACCACCGCGAGGTCGCACATGCCCTCCAGCAGCCCGGCGGTCGGCGCGTTCACCCGCACCAGGTGCAGCCCGGTCTCCGGGTGCGCGGCGCTCCAGCGGCGCTGGAAGGGCAGGGTGTGCCGGCCGAGCGCAGCCCAGGCGTAGCCGATCCGCAGCTCGGTCCGGCCCGAGGTGGCGTCCCGGACCAGCTCGTCCACCTCGGCCAGCACCCGGCGGGCGTGCGCCACCACCCGCAGCCCGGTCGCCGTCGGCGTCACCGAGCGGGAGGTGCGCCGCAGCAGCCGGACACCGAGAGCGCCCTCCAGCGCGGCGAGGGTCCGCGAGACGGCGGCCTGGGAGACGCCGATCGCGATCGCGGCGTCGGTGAAGGTGCCCTCGTCGACGATCGCGACGA
This sequence comes from Streptomyces sp. NPDC001532, assembly GCF_040298625.1. Classification (NCBI taxonomy): domain Bacteria; kingdom Bacillati; phylum Actinomycetota; class Actinomycetes; order Kitasatosporales; family Streptomycetaceae; genus Streptomyces; species Streptomyces sp. NPDC001532. The sequence continues at coordinate 56,423 of NZ_JBEPAL010000050.1, read as the reverse complement.
GACACCGCAGTTGACGCAGGTCCACACCTGCGGACCGCATATCCATACGCCAAGCGTATAGATCGTGGCGTGCATGCATTATGTGCAACCAGGCCTCACCCGCACGATACGACCCATGCGCACAGCCACCACCCCGCGAGAATTCCGCGCCCTCGCCGACGACGCTCCGTCCGCCACGCACCGGCTGGCCGGCGTCGCCACCATGCTCGGCAGCGGACTGTCCAACCAGACCGGCGCCGCCGTCGGCGCCCTCGCCTTCCCGGTCCTCGGCCCGCTCGGGGTCGTGGCGGTACGCCAGTACGTCGCCGCCGCCGTCCTGCTCGCCGTCGGCCGGCCCCGGCTGCGGGAGTTCGCCTGGTCGCAGTGGTGGCCGGTGCTGCTGCTCGCCCTGGTGTTCGGCACCATGAACCTCAGCCTCTACAGCGCGGTCGACCGGATCGGCCTCGGCCTCGCGGTGACCCTGGAGTTCCTGGGCCCGCTGGCCATCGCCCTGGCCGCGGTACGCCGCCGGCTCGACGCCTGCTGCGCGGTGCTCGCCGCGGCGGGCGTGATCGTGCTGATGCGCCCGCAGCCCTCCGCGGACCACCTGGGCATGGGGCTCGGGCTCCTGGCGGCCGGCTGCTGGGCGTCGTACATCCTCCTCAACCGCACGATCGGCCACCGCGTCCCCGGCGCACAGGGCGCGGCGGCCGCGGCCGGGGTGTCCGCGGTGCTGTTCCTCCCGGCCGGACTGCTGGTGGTCCTGCACCGCCCCCCGAGCGCCGGAGCGGTGGCCTGCGCCGTCACCGCGGGCGTCCTGTCCTCCGCCGTGCCCTACCTCGCCGACCTGCTGACCCTGCGCCGCGTCCCGGCCCAGACCTTCGGCCTCTTCATGAGCGTCAACCCGGTCCTGGCCGCACTGGTCGGCTGGATCGTCCTCGACGAGGGCCTGGGCGCCTGGGAGTGGGCAGCCATCGGCGCGGTGGTCACCGCGAACGCGACGAGCATGCTGGGGCGGCGGGGGTGAGGGCGTCCTGGCGGACGGCTGCCGGGCGGCGGCGAGCAGCGTGACCCATCCGTGTGGCGGCAGCGGGTGGAGTCCGGCCGGCGACCCGACGGAGTGTCCGGTGGGCAGGGGTGATACCCCACACTCTGTCAGCGTCGGGGCGGGGGCGGGGGTGGCTAGGGTCGGGGGTATGGACCACAGCTTCGCAGTGCACATCCCCGACGCCGTGCTGGAACCCGAGCCGCTGCGGCCCGAGCAGATCGTCTCCGGCGCGCCCGAGGTGACCGGGAAGGTGGTCTGGGAGTCGGCGGACGGGCGTCAGGTGCGGGGGATCTGGCAGATCACGCCGGGCGTGGTGACCGACACCGAGGCCGACGAGCTGTTCGTGGTGATCAGCGGGTCGGCGACGATCGAGGTGGAGGGCGGGCCGACGCTGACGGTCGGGGCCGGCGACATGGCGGTGCTGCGCGAGGGCGACCGCACGACCTGGACGGTGCACGAGACGCTGCGCAAGGCGTACGCGATCACGCTGTGAGCGGTGGCGGGCCAGTCGTGCCGCGGATCTCCAGCGCGGGTGCGGCGAGATGGGTCCGCCCCGCTCCCCCGGGCCGCTCGAAGCGGTCCAGCAGACAGCCGGCGGCGCGGCGGCCCACCTCGTGGCTCGCGTTGTCGACGGTGGTGAGCCACAGGTGGCGCAGCCGGGCGATGGCGGTGTCGTCGTACCCGGTCACGGAGACGTCCCGCGGCACGCGCAGGCCGAGTTCGGCCGCCGCCGACAGCGCGCCGACGGCGGTGATGTCGTTGACGGCGAGCAGCGCGGTGGGCCGGTCGGCGCGGCTCAGCAGCCGTACGGTCGCCCGGTAGCCGCCCTCCTCGGTCATGTCGCCGGCCTCCACCGACGCCTGCGCGGCCAGGCCGTGCGCCCGCATGGTGTCCTCGAAGCTGCGGCGGCGCAGTTCCCCGACGGCGCCGTAGCCGGCGAGGTGCGCGATCCTGCGGTGGCCGAGCCCGACGAGGTGGTCGGTGACCAGCCGCGTCCCTTCCGTGTCGTCGCCGGCGACGACGTCCACGCCGGGCGGCACCGGCTCGCGGGCCCCGGCGACGACCACCGGCATCCGCGCGGCGGCCGGGCCGAGCGCGGCCGGGTCGGGCATGGTGCCGACGACGACCAGTCCCGCGACGCCGAGGTCGAGGAAGGGCCCGGCCGGGTCCTGGCCGCCGCGGCGGTTGAGGCGGGCGTCGGTGAGGACGGTGTGCAGTCCGGCGGCGTGCAGCGGGGCGTTCAGACCGTCGAGCAGTTCCACGTACCAGGGGTTGCGCAGGTCGTGCAGGAGGACGCCGATCGTGCGGGTGCGCCGCTCGCTGAGGGTGCGCGCGGCGGCGTTGGGGCGGTAGCCCAGCTCCCGTACGGCCCGCAGTACGGCGTCCCGCTTCTCGGGCCGCACCGGTCCGGAGCCGCGCAGCACCAGCGAGACCAGCGACTTGGACACTCCGGCCCGTTCGGCCACATCGCGGATGGTGGGCGGTCTCATGGTATGGACCGTTCCACGCGGTCGTCCTCGTTGTCAAAGGGCCGCGATACCTTGACACCCTGGAGCAGCGCCGCCCAAGGTGGGCTGCACAGGACATGGACCGGTCCAACGAAGGGCTGTCATGGTGGACACGCTGGGCGTCGCCGTCGTCGGGTTCGGCTGGATGGGCCGGGTGCACACCCAGGCGTACGCCAGGGTCCGCCACCACTTTCCGCGGCTGCCCCTGCGTCCCGAGCTGGTGACCGTCGCCGAGGAGGTGCCCGGCCGGGCCGAGGAGGCCGCCGACCGGTACGGGTTCGCCGGGACGGCCCGCGACTGGCGGGAGGTCGCCGCCGATCCGCGCGTAGGGGCGGTGAGTGTCACCGTCCCCAACTTCCTGCACCGCGAGATCGGCGTCGCGATGGCCGAGGCGGGCAAGCACCTGTGGATCGAGAAGCCGGTGGGCCTGACCGCCGAGGACGCCCGCGCGGTGGCGGACGCGGTCGCGGCGGCCGGGGTGCAGGGCTCGGTCGGCTTCAACTACCGCAACGCGCCCGCCGTGGAGAGCGCCCGCGCGCTCATCGCCTCCGGCGGGATCGGCGACCCCACGCATGTCCGCGTCCGCCTGTTCAGCGACTACGCCGCCCACCCGGAGGCGGCGCTGACCTGGCGGTTCCAGCGGGAGCGGGGCGGCGGCGGCGTCCTCGGCGACCTGGCCTCGCACGGCGTGGACCTGGCCCGCTTCCTGCTCGGCGAGATCACGTCGGTGGCCGCCGACACGGCGGTGTTCGTGCCCCGGCGGGCCCGGCCCACCACCGCCGTCGCCGGTCACGCCCGTGCCGCCGGCGGTGAGCCGGGCCCGGTGGAGAACGAGGACTACGTCAGCTGTCTGCTGCGCTTCGCCTCCGGCGCGCGCGGGGTGCTGGAGGCGTGCCGGGTCTCGGTCGGCGAGCAGAACAACTACGGCTTCGAGGTGCACGGCACCGAGGGCGCGGTGTTCTGGGACTTCCGCCGGATGAACGAGCTGGGCGTCTGCCAGGGCACCGCGTACCAGGACCAGCCCGTCAGCACCCGTTACGTCGGCCCCGGTGACGGCGAGTTCGCGGCGTTCCAGCCGGGTGCGGCGAACGCCATGGGCTACGACGATCTGAAGGTGATCGAGGCGTACCGCTTCCTCCGCTCGATCGCCGAGGGCACGCCGTACGGGACCACCCTGTCGGACGCCGTGCACAGCGCGACCGTGCTGGACGCCATGACGCGTTCGGCGCGCGACGGCGCCTGGGTGACGGTCCGTTCCTGACCGCACCCGCCTCCCCCGTACGTCCGCAAAGGAGCAGCGAACCCATGCGCATCGCCATCCTCGGCCTCGGCCGCATCGGCGCCTTCCACGCCGAGACCCTGTCCGGCCTCGACGCCGTCGACTCGCTCGTGTTCGCCGACCCGTTCGCGGACGCCGCCAAGGCCGCCGCCGAACGGCTCGGCGGCCAGGTCGCGGACTCGCCCGAGGCGGTGCTGGCCGCCGGGGTCGACGGTGTGGTGATCGCCGCCGCGACCGACGCCCATCCGGCGCTGATCCTCGCGGCCGTCGGCGCGGGCGTCCCCGTCTTCTGCGAGAAGCCGGTCGCCAGGACCATGCGTGAGGGCGTCGAGGTCCTGAAGGCCGTCGAGGGCGCCGGCGTGCCGATCCAGATCGGCTACAACCGCCGCTTCGACGCCGGTTTCGCGGCCGCCCGCGCGGCCGTGCGCGCCGGTGAGCTGGGGACGCTGCACACCGTACGGTCGACGACGCTGGACCCGGCGCCGCCGCCCGCCGCGTACGTCGCCGCCTCCGGCGGCATCTTCCGTGACTGCTCGGTGCACGACTTCGACATCATCCGCTGGGTGACGGGCCGCGAGGTGACCGAGGTGTACGCCGTCGGCGGCAACCGGGGCGCCGGCCACATCCGGGCGGCGGGCGACGCGGACACCACGGCCGCGACCCTCACCCTGGACGACGGCACGCTCGCCGTCGTCTCCAACTCCCGCCACAACGGCCGCGGTCACGACGTCCGGATGGAGATCCACGGCTTCGAGGACTCCATCGCGGTGGGTCTCGAGGAGAAGCTGCCGCTGCGGTCCGTGGAGCCCGGTGCCACCTTCCCGTCCGGTGTCCCGCACGACTTCTTCATGGACCGCTTCGCCGCCGCCTACCGTGCCGAACTCCAGGCGTTCACCGAGGTGGTGGCCGGTTCCCGGCCCTCGCCGTGCACGGTCGAGGACGCGCTGGAGGCGGGCTGGATCGCGGAGGCGTGCACGCTGTCGCTGGCCGAGCACCGGCCGGTCCGCGTCGCGGAGGTGCGCGGCCGCTGACTCAGTGGTGGAACCCCGGCTGCTCCGAGGCGTGCCCCCCGGTACCGCTCTCCAGGCGGTCCACGGCGGCGCGCAGGTCGTCGGCGAGGAGCGCGATCTTGTCGTAGCCGGTGCCGTGCCGGACCAGGACGCGCTGCACGACGGTGTCCTCCCGGCCGGTGGCCAGCGGGTAGGCGGGGACCTGCCAGCCGCGGCGGCGCAGCTCGTCGGTGACGTCGTAGAGCGTGAAGGGGCTCGCGGCGGGGTCGGTCAGGGTCCAGGTGACGGCCGGGAGGGCGCTCTGGCCGTCGTAGAGGACGGTGAACGGGCCCAGGGACGCGACCCGTTCGGCGAGCATCCCGGCGGTGGCGGCGCAGGCGCCGTGGATCTTGGCGTAGCCCTCGCGGCCGAGCCGCAGCAGGTTGTAGTACTGGGCGACGATCTCGCCGCCGGGGCGGGAGAAGTTCAGGGCGAAGGTGGGCATGTCGCCGCCGAGGTAGGAGACGCGGAACACCAGGTCCTCGGGGAGCAGGTCGGCGGACCGCCAGACCACCCAGCCCACCCCCAGCGGGGCCATGCCGTACTTGTGGCCGGAGACGTTGATGGAGGCGACCCGCGGCAGCCGGAAGTCCCACACGAGGTCGGGCTGGACGAAGGGCGCGACGAAGCCGCCGCTGGCGGCGTCCACGTGCACGGGGATGTCCCAGCCGGTCTCCTGCTGGATCCGGTCGAGTTCGGCGGCGATCTCGGCGACCGGCTCGTAGACGCAGGTGTAGGTGACGCCGAGGATGGCCACCACGCCGATGGTGTTCTCGTCGACGTACTCACGCAGTTGGTGGGCGCGCAGTCCCAGGGCGTCCGGTTCCATGGGGACCTGGCGCAGTTCGACGTCGAAGTAGCGGGCGAACTTCTCCCAGCAGACCTGGACCGGGCCGACGACGAGGTTGGGGCGGTCGGTGGACCTGCCCTCGGCGCGGCGGCGCTCGCGCCAGCGCCATTTCAGGGCCAGGCCGCCGAGCATGCCGGCCTCGCTGGAGCCGGTGGTGGAGCAGCCGAGGGTGTTGGCGCCGTCCGGGGAGTTCCACAGGTCGGCGAGCATGTGGACGCAGCGGTTCTCGATCTCCGCGGTCTGCGGGTACTCGTCCTTGTCGATCATGTTCTTGTCGAGGCACTCGTCCATCAGGGCGTGCACCTCGGGCTCGGCCCAGGTGGTGCAGAACGTCGCGAGGTTCTGCGAGGCGTTGCCGTCCAGGCTCAGCTCGTCGTGGATGAGCGCCCGGATGGCGCGGGCGTCCGACACCTTGTCCGGCATCCGGAACTTCGGCAGCGCCTGCTCGCTGATCGGCAGGGCGTAGACGTCGTCGAAGGGACCCGCCGACTGGCGGTCGGTCTGGTGCAGGGCCACGGGTCTCTCCCGGTCGCAGGGGCTCTTCGAGGAAGGCCGGGGGCGAGCACCCGAGCAGCACTTGTGTGGGGGACAGCGAGCCCGCACCCGGCTTCCCTCTGTCCGCAATCTGGCACACCGGCGGCCGGGCCGCCCGGCGAGCGCGTCCGGACGGCGGTCGGGCGGGGGCGGGATCGGGTGGGGGCGGGTGCGGGCCTGGGTTAGGGGCCTGGGCGGAGGGCCGGGCGGGATCGGGTGGGGGCTTGGGTTGGGGGCCTGCGCGGGGGCCGGGCGGGGGCCGGGCGGGGGCCGGGCGGGGGCGAGCCCGCCGGTCGCCCGGTCCCCGCTGAGGCCGCTCGGTCCGGTCAGTCCGTCAGTCCGGTCGGTCCGGTCAGTCCGTCAGTCCGTCAGTCCGGTCGGTCCGGTCGGTCCGGTCGGTCCGTCAGTCCGGTCGGTCCGGTCGGTCCGGTCGGTCCGGTCAGTCCGTCAGACCGTCAGTCCGCCGAGAGGACCAGTCGGCGGGCGAAGTTGCGGTAGCCGAGGCGGGTGAAGGCCGCGGCGGTCGGGCCGTTCGCCAGGTCGGTGTCGGCGCGCACGACGTCCGCGCCGGCCTCCTCGGCGAGGAGACGGGTGATCTCGGCGATCAGGTCGTCCACATAACCCTGGCCGCGCTGCTCGGGGAGGACACCGAGGTAGCCGACGACATGCACGCTGGTGTTGCGGGAGGGCAGCGCGAAGCCCACGGGCCGGCCGTCGGGCGTCTCGGCCGTCCGCCACCAGGACCGGTCGCCGGGCATCTCGTCGCGGTAGAAGGCGACGTCGGCGCGGGCCTGGGCCTCGGCGCCGACCGTCTCGGCGCCGGTCCGGGACCCGGCGTCCAGGGTGCCCTTCAGCACCTGGCGGAACAGGTCCACGAAGACCTCGTCGTCCGGTTCGGCGCGGAAGCGCAGCCGGCCGGAGGATCGCGGGAGGCCGGTCTCGGCGGTCCACTCGAAGCGGAGCCGTTCCAGGGCGGCGGTGAGTCCGGCCCGGCGGGCCGCCTCCTGCCGCCAGGCGAGGGCGGCGACCGCCTCGGGCCGCTCGCGCCAGTCGCCGGGCAGCAGCACGTGGTAGTCAGGCGGCGTCTTCACGCCGGCCTCGGCGAAGGCGGCGTGCGCGGTGGTGAGGAGGCGGGCGGCCAGCTCGGTGCGGTCGTCGTCCGAGCGGCCGGCGGTGCTGACGTTGAGCGCGTCGAGGGCGGCGGGCCGGGTGTCGTCGGGGCCGCCCCACCAGGTGGCGACGGCGTGCGGCTCGCCGCCGTCCTCGGCCAGCCAGGTCCACTCCCGCCGGTACTCACGGGTGGCGAGCCGGTCCCGGAAGGTGTCGGCGTCGGCCCAGACGCCGATCTCGTCCGCCGGGAACAGCGGCAGGACGCGGTCGACGTCGGCGTCGGTGAGGGTGCGGACGATCACGAGGCCTCCCGGCCGGTCGTCGGGGCGGGGCCGTCCCAGGTGCGGTCGAGGAAGCCGGCGATCAGGGGGGCGATCTCGGGCAGCCGGTCCTCCAGCGCGAAGTGGCCGGTGTCGAACAGCTGCAGTTCCGCGTCGGGCAGGTCGCGCAGGTAGGCGCGGGCGCCGTCGGGGGTGAAGAAGGGGTCGCCGGTGCCCCAGGTGATGAGGGTGGGCGGGCGGTGGGCGCGCAGCCAGGCCTGCCAGTCGGGGTAGGCGGCGAGATTGCTCTTGTAGTCGTGGGCGAGGGCGAGCTGGGCCCGTTTGCGGCCCGGCAGGTCGAGGAAGTACTGGTCGAGCAGCCAGCCCTCGGGAGCGACGAGCGCCGGGTCCGCGGTGCCGCCCTCGTACTGGGCGCGGGTGGCGGCGAGGGTGAACAGGTCGAGGACGGTCCGCTCGGCGCCGGGGGTGTCCGGGGTGAGGGCGGTGAACTCGCGGGCGGCGTCGGACAGTCCGTCGAGGTAGGCGTTGCCGTTCTGCACCACGAGCCCGGCCACGCGCGCCGGATGCCGCAGCGCCAGGCGCAGGCCGACCGGGGCGCCGAAGTCGAAGAGGTACAGCGTGTACCGGGTCAGTCCGAGCCGTTCGGTGAAGCCTTCGACGACGTCGGTCAGCCGCTCGAAGGTGTACGTGAAGTCCTCCGGGGCGCGGGTGTGTCCGAAGCCGGGGTAGTCGGGGGCGATCAGCCGGTAGTGCCGTCCGAGGGTGTCGATGAGCCGCCGGAACTGGTGGGACGCGGACGGGAAGCCGTGCAGGAGCAACAGCACGGGGGCGTCGGGCCGGTCGGGCAGGGACTCCCGGTAGAAGACCTCGACGCCGCCGACGTCGAGGTGCCGGTGGGCCGTGCGGGCGGGTGTGCTGATGCGCGGTGCGGTCACCGAGGAGGTCATGGGTCAGTCATACGCCGACGTCTTCTAATGCGTCAATCGATTTGTGTAGCATTAGAGTTGTGTACGCCAGTGAACCGCCGACCGGCGAGCCCCTGCCCCTCGACCTCGTCAACACCCGTCCGCTGCACGGCGGGCGACGTGTCGACCTGCTCGACTCCGCCTCCCGGCTGGCCGCTTGGCTGGCGCTGGAGGCGGACCGGCTGGACGGGGAGACGGCCGGCGCCGCTCCCGAGGAGGCCGACCTCGCCCCCGTGCACGCCGTGCGGGAGCACACCGAGGCGGCGCTGCGGGCCCTGCTGGCCGGGCAGCGGCCGCCCGAGTCCGCGCTGCGCGCCCTCGCCGACGCCCAGCGCGCGGCCCCCGCGGTCCGCGAACCGGTGTGGGACGGTACGTCGGTGAGCGCGCCGCCGCGCCGCACCGGCCCTCTGGGCGTCCGGCTCGCGGCCCTGCTCGCGGAGTCCGCCGTCGCCCTGCTGGCCGGCCCGGCGGTCAGCCGCGTCCGGCAGTGCGAGGCGGACGACTGCGTCCTGCTGTTCCTCCCGGCCCACCCCCGCCGCCGCTGGTGCTCCCCCACCCGCTGCGGCAACCGCACCCGCGTCGCCCGCCACTACCGCCGGCGCCGGGAAGGAGGCGCGGCGGAGGGGGCGTGAAGACGCGGACACGCATGGGCCCTCCGCGCCTTGCGGTCCGGGCCCCGCGTTCTCAGGGAGCCGCCGCCGGCAGAACCCCCGCCTCCTGGAGGCGGGACGGGTCCGCGCGCAGGATGGCCTCCTGGGCGAGGCGGAGGGACGGGCCGGGCTCGACGCCCAGCTCCTCCCGGATGACACGGCGGGCGTGGTGGTAGACGTTCAGGGCGTCGCCCTGGCGGCCGGCCCGGTACAGCGCGGCCATCAGCTGGCGGTAGAAGGGCTCCCGCAACGGGTGCTGGACCAGCAGGCCCTTCAGTTCCTCGATCACCTCGTGGTGGCGGCCGATCGCCAGGGCCGAGTCGATCCCCAGCTCGGTGCAGTTCAGCCGTTTCTCCTCCTGGACCGCCGCGAACGACTCGATCGCCAGGGAGCCCGGCAGCCCTTCCAGAACGGGGCCGCGCCAGCGGCTGAGCCCACGCCGGAGGAGTTCGAAGGCCTGGCGGAAATCAGCCGCGAAGTAGCGTTCGCGGCCGAGTTCGTACAGCGCCTGGAATTCCTGGAAATCGGTCATGGCGGCACCGGCGTCGAGAATGTATCCGGACGATGTCGTGACGATCGGGGACGCCTCCCGGGGCCCGCTGAGGAGTTTGCGCGCCTGCGAGACGTACACCCGCAGGCTCGCATGGGCGCAGCGGGGTGGCCGCTGCTCCCACAGCTCCGCGACAAGCTTCTCCCCGGGTACCGCCTCCCCCGCCCTGACCAGCAGAAGGGCGAGCAGTTTGGTGAGTTTGGGCGCCTCGGGCGTCAGATCGACGCCGCCGCGGGTGATCCGCAGCCGGCCCAGCAGTTCGTAGCGCAGTGGATGGTCGGTGCGTGCAGAGGACAGGGACACGACTACCCCCCGAATGCGCGGTGCGCATTCAACTAAATTCCGGTCTCCCCCGTACGCCCCCTGGTCCGGGACGTCCATTACTCGATGGTAGCTCTTTAGCCGGAAGCCTATGTCAGCTCGTTGCCCGATACCAGTCCCGCCCCGTTACACCGGCATTAAAGAGAATGGAACTCGGCCGGTTTTGGAGCGACCGCGGAAAACGAATCAGCCATTCACCGAAGCCGGTCGCCGGAAAACGCGGACAGCCCGGACCGCCGTGGAGGCGGGCCGGGCCGGGCCGTTCGCGCGGTGGAACCGGTCGGAGTGGGCGGAGTGGGCGGAGGCGGCGGTCAGGCCGCCGCGGCGGGCCGCTCCCGGTCGAGGGTGTGTCCCAGCCAGGAGAACAGCCGGTCGTGGAAGAGCCGCATGGCGCCGGAGTGACAGTGCGCGCCGCCACCCTCGTCCGCCGTGAAGACGTACAGCGTCTTCGGCGCGTTCAGGCCGGTGTACACCTTCTTCGCGTGTTCGAGCCCGGCGAAGAACATGTCCTCCTCGGCGTCCAGCACCAGCACCGGGCAGCGCACCCGGCCGATCACCTCGGACAGTCCGAACCGGGGCAGGATGCGCAGCAGCTGGGAGGGGGTGCGGGCGCCGAAGGTCCACAGTGCCTGCCGCAGCAGCCAGCGGGTGAAGGTCTGCTGGGCGGCGATGCCCCACATCACCGGGTCGGCGAAGTCGTCGCAGCCCTGCTCGACCCACTCCAGCACGAACGGCGGCAGCGCCACCACGTCACCGAGCTGCCAGACGGCGTCATGGGCGACACAGCCGGCGAGCCGGTGCTCGTACGCCGCCGCCCGCACCGCGAGCAGCCCGCCGAGGCTGGTGCCGACGAGCACCACTCGGTCGGGGTCGACGCCGGGCAGGTCCAGCGCGTAGTCGAGCACGGGGGTGACGACCCGCTCCCAGTCCGGCCGGAACACCAGCCCCTGTTCCCGCAGGACCGAGCCCTGCCCGGGGCCTTCGAAGCACAGACAGTCGTAGCCGCGGGCGAGCGCGGCCGCGGCGACGAAGAACCAGCCCTCCTCCAGGGTGGAGTCGATGCCGCCGTGGTGGACGACGAGCGGCCGGGGCGCGCCGGTGTCGGCGGCGCGGTAGAGGTAGGCGGGCAGCGAGGTGTCCTCGTAGGGGATGCGGACGAACTCGGGGGGCCGGTCCATGAGTGCGGCGGCGTCGGCGAAGGTCTCCCGGGACAGCCGCATCAGCCGCAGCGCCTCCGCGTCGTGCGGGTCGTCGCGCTGGAAGAACTCGGCGGTGCGGTAGTAGTTGTGGGCGCGCAGCAGGGCCGCGCGGGCGTCCACGGGGCGGTGCTCGTCGCGGGCCGCGGCACCGAGGCGGTGGACGCGCTCGGCGAGCGCGGTCCAGGCCTGCCGCCAGGCCTCGGTGTCGCCGTCGCCGATCCGGGAGGCGACCGCGACGACCTCGCCGAGCTGGGCGCCGCCGTAGTCGGCGTAGCCGGCGGTGCGCAGGGCCTGGTAGTCGAAGGCGGGGTCGTCGAAGAGGAAGGTCATGGCAGCGGCTCCTCTGCTGCGGGCAGGTGCTCGTGGGGCGTGCCGGGGCCTGTTCCGGCACGGGGTGCGCGGGTTCCGTTCAGGAAGGTGTCGACGATGGTCTCGGCGAACGCGACCGACTCCACGGGGCGTTGCCGCAGGATCAGCCGGGAGGCCATGGGTCCGACGAGCAGTTCGACGGCGTCGTCCGGGTCGAGGCCGGGCCGCAGTTCGCCGCGGGCGACCGCGTCGCGCAGCACCTGGACCATGGCCTCGCGGCGGGCGGCGACGACGGTCTCCTCGAAGCGCGCCACCAGGTGCGGGCGGCGCACCGCCTCGCCGAGGAGGCTGCCGATCAGCCGGTGCAGCGCGGTGTCCTGGCCGCGGTGGCGCAGCTGGTCCACGAGCGTCACCAGCTGCTCGCGCAGCCCGAGCCCGGCCAGCGGCGGCACGGGCAGGTCGAGGGAGCCGAGCGCGGTGAGCACCAGTTCCTCCTTGTTGCGCCAGCGGCGGTAGACGGTGGCGCGGGCGACTCCGGCGCGCTGGGCGACCTGGTCCATGGACAGCTCGGCGAAGCTGTGTCCGTCGGCGAGCAGGCCGAGGGTGCTGTCGAGGATCGCCCGGTCGGCGGCCGGGTCGCGCCGGCGGCCACCTCGGTACGTCCGCTCCGAGGCGGCCGCCGGCTGGTCGGACCGGTCCTGACGGTCCACCGGCTGGCCGGACCGGTCCTGGCGGGGCGGTGTACGCATCGGGTCTCCCTGGTCTGACGGCCAGTCAACTGTCGCCGGTGGGACGGGAAAACGAGCCCGACTCACAGCGGCCCGCGTTCGACGCTAGACCCGGCGAGCAATCGAGTCAACGGTGTATCGAAACATCGTTGACTCGTTTGCGGGCCCGACGAGTTCACGCGCTGCCCGGCCCGCCGACCGAACCACTGACCGAACCGCCGACCGAACCCCCGACCGAACCGCTGACCGAATCGCCGACGGAACCGCTGTCCGTCCCGCCGCCCGGCCCCACCGCCACTCCGACGAGGAAGCCCCCGCGTATCTCACGGCAGTCCAGCCGCCAGCCGTCCCGGCCGCCGGACCGCGCAGGCGACCGGGTGTCGAGCCGGGTGAGGTCCTGGGCCAGCCCCACGCCGAGCGCCTTCGTCCAGGCCTCCTTCAGCGTCCAGAGCCGCACCAGTGCGGTCTCCCGCTCGGCCGGCGGCAGGCGCCGCAGCTCCGCCGACTCCCGCGGGTGGCAGATCCGTTCGGCCAGATCGCGCAGCGAGCGGCCGCGCGCCTCGACGTCCACGCCGATCAGGCGTCCCCGGGCCACACCGACGACGAGCAGGTCCCCCGTGTGACTCAGGCCCGCGTCCAGGCCGGCGGGCGCGCACACCACCGGCCGGCCCCGGGCGTCCCGGCCGAGCCGCACCTCGTCCGGTGCGCAGCCGCCGGCCGCGGCGACGGCCCAGCGCAGCAGCAGCCGGGAGCCCACCAGCCGGTCCCGCGCGGCGGGTTCGCGGGCCGCGTGCCAGCGCGACAGGTCCGCTCCGAGCAGGTCGGCCAGGGGCGGTGCGGCGGCCCGCGCCCAGTCGGCCGAACGCCCGTGGCACACCGCGTACCCGTGCCGCCGCACGGCGTCGCGGATCGCACGGGCCGCGCGCCGGAGGTCGGTGACGGCGTCGGTGTCTGTGTCGATGCCGGTGTCGGCCTCGATGTCGATCCCGGTGTCGGCCTCGATGTCGGTCCCGGTGTCGGCGTCGGCGTCGGCGGGGCGGACGGGTCCGACGAGTGACGGGGTCTCAGACACGGACGACTCCTTCCCGGCACCGCGTGCCGGTACGGACGGTTCCCTCGCGGACACCCACCGTTGTACCGGCTCGTCGCGCCGCCGTCCGGCGGAGCCCCGACCTGTGACGTGCGCAGCAATTTCGGCTTTACGCCGCCTTTTCACCGGTCCCCGAGGCTGAACCCACTCCCTGGCACTCGGTGCCGACCCGACCGTGAGAGGACAGCCTGTGCCGCACCAGCCCCAGCACCGAACGCTGACGGACGCCGTACGCCACGGGGTGGACCGTCACCCCGAGCGCGCCGCGTTCGTGTACCTGCACGAGGACGGCCCGACGATGCGGCCGCAGCAGCTCGACTACGCCGCACTGGACCGGCGGGCCCGGGTGGTGGCGAACCGGCTGCGCCGGTCGGCCAAGGGCGACCCGGCGCGCCCGGTCCTGCTGCTCTACCCGCCGACCCTGGACTTCGTCACCGCGTTCCTGGGTTGCTTCTACGCCGGCCGCACCGCGATCCCCGCGCCGCTGCCCGACGAGCCCGGTGAACGGCTGGCGCGGGTCAGCGGCATCCTGCGCGACGCGCGGGTCGGGGCGGTGCTCACGCTGCCCGAGTACCGGCAGGCGATCGGCGCCTGGCTGGCCGCCTCCGGCGAGCAGGACGTGGTGTGCCTGTCGGCCGCCGTGGGCGACGACGAGAGCGACGACGACCCGGACCTGTGGACGCCGCCGGTGGTGAAGGACACCGACATCGCGTTCCTCCAGTACAGCTCCGGCTCCACCAGCGAACCGAAGGGCGTGATGGTCACCCACGGCAATCTGGCCGCCAACGAGGAGGCCATCCGGTCCGCGATGCGCACTCAGGACGGCGTGGTCGCGGGCAGCTGGCTGCCGCTCTACCACGACATGGGCCTGATCGGGATGACCCTCCAGCCGCTGTGGGTGGGCGGTACCAGCGTGCAGATGTCACCGATCGCGTTCGTCAAACAGCCGCACCGCTGGCTGCGGATGATCCACGACTACCGGGTGGAGGGCACCGCCTCGCCCGACTTCGGCTACGAGCTGTGCGTACGGCGGGTCACCGAGGAGCAGTCCGCCGGGCTGGACCTGTCCAGTCTGCGGGTGGCGCTCGACGGGGCGGAGCCGGTGCGCGCGCAGACGCTGCGGGCGTTCGCCCGGCGCTTCGCCGGGAACGGACTGCGGCCCGAGGCGCTGCTGCCCTCCTACGGCCTGGCCGAGAACACGCTGCTGGTCTCCAGCGGCGACACCGAGGCCCCGCACCTGGAGATCACCGTGGACTCCCACGCCCTGGAGCGGGACGAACTGCGTCCGGCGCGCAGCGACCGCGCGGCCCGCACCCTGGTCGGCTGCGGCCGACCGAAGGACACCGAGGTGCTGATCGCGGACCCGGTCTCGCTGGAGGTGCTGTCGGACGGCCGGGTCGGCGAGATCTGGCTGCGCGGCCCGTCGGTGGCCGCGGGCTACTGGAACCGCGACCGGCTGACGGACGAGTCCTTCCGCGCGGCGACGGCGGACGGCCGCACCGGGTACTTCCGCACCGGCGACCTGGGCGCGCTGCTGGACGGGGAGCTGTTCGTCACCGGGCGGATCAAGGAGATGCTGATCCAGCACGGCCGCAACCTCTACCCGCAGGACATCGAGCAGGCCGTGCAGGACTCCGGGGACGCCTTCCGGCGCGGCGGCGGCGCGGTGTTCACCGTGGACGGGGGCGACGACCGCTCCCATGTGGTCGTGGTGCAGGAGTTGCGCGACCGGGCCGCCGAAGACTCCGATCTGCCGCGGCTGGCCGCCGATGTGCAGGCGCTGCTCAGCCGCCGGTTCCAGCTGGCCGCGGCGGGCGTGGTGCTGGTGCGTCAGGGGGTGATCCGCCGGACCACCAGCGGCAAGACTCAGCGCACCCTGATGCGGCAGCTGTTCCTCGACGGCGCCCTGTCCGTGCTGCACCAGCGCCTGCCCCGCCCGGTCGCCGCCCTCCTCCCCGCGACGGCGACGGCGACCGCGACGGCACCGACGACCGCGACGCCCACAGCCACGGCCACGGCCACGACCACTGCGACGGCCACGGCGACGGCCGCGCAGCCCTCCGCCACCGCCTCCTCCCCCACCTGAGCGACCACCGCGCCGCCCCGGCCACTGCCCCCGGCCACCGCCGGCGACCGCTGCCGCCGGCCGCTGCCGCACCGCCGACGGACCACCGCCCGACCGCGAAGAGAGAGCCACGCCATGAGCATCGCCCCTGACACCACCCGTACGCCCCTGGACCGCCGTCCGGCCGCCGGTCTCGCCGCCTGGCTGACCGAGCGGGTGGCCTTCCACCTCCATCAGGCGCCCGAGGAGATCGACCCGGACATCCCGCTCGCGGACTACGGCATCGACTCGGTCGCGGCGATCAGCATCTGCGGCGAGATCGAGGAGCGCCACCGGATCGCGGTCGCCCCGACCGTCGCCTACGACTTCCCGACCGTGCGGGCCCTCACCGAGCACCTCGCCGAGCTGCTGGCGCGCGCGGGGCGGTCATGAGCGAGCGCGAGCCGATCGCGGTCGTCGGCCTGGACTGCCGGTTCCCGGGCGCCCGCGACGCGCGGGAGTTCTGGTCCCTGCTGATGGACGGCCGCGACGGCACCGGCCCGGTGCCCGCCGGCCGCTGGGACGCCGACCGGCACCGCACGACCGTGGCGGACGGCGGCACGCCGGGGCGGCCCGCTCCCGGCCGTACCAACACCACGCGCGGCGGGTTCATCGACGACCCGGACGCCTTCGACCCCGACTTCTTCGGGATCGCCCCGGCCGAGGCGGAGGCGATGGACCCGCAGCAGCGGCTGCTGCTCCAGTGCGCCTGGCGGGCCGTGGAGGACGCCGCGATCGCGCCGCAGGACCTGGCGGGCACCGACACCGGCGTGTTCGTCGGGGTGATGGCGAACGAGTGGGCGTTCCTCCAGCTGGCCGACTACGACCGGATCACCGCCCGGCACGGCTCGGGCAACGGCTACTTCATGGGCGCCAACCGGGTGTCGTACCACCTCGACCTCAGAGGTCCGAGCCTCGCCGTGGACACCGCCTGCTCCTCCTCGCTGGTGGCCGTGCACCTGGCGGTGAACGCGCTGCGCTCCGGCGAGTGCGACCACGCGCTGGCCGCCGGAACCAACCTGATCATGACGCCGGTCATCAACATCTTCTACGCCCAGGCCGGGCTGTCCGCGCCCGACGGCCGCTGCAAGCCGTTCAGCGCCGACGCCGACGGCATCGGCCGGGCCGAGGGCGTGGCTGTGCTGGTGCTGCGCCGGCTGCGCGACGCGCTGGCGGACCGTCAGCCGGTGTACGCGGTGCTGGCGGAGAGCGGCAGCAACCAGGACGGCCGCAGCAACGGCATCACCGCGCCCAGCCGGTGGGCGCAACGGCGGCTCATCGAGTCGGTGTGGCGGCGGGCCGGGGTGACGGCCGACGACATCGCCTTCGTGGAGGCGCACGGCACCGGCACGCTGCTCGGCGACCACATGGAGGCGCAGGCGCTCGGCGAGCTGACCGCCGGGCGCGGCAGCGGCAGTGTGGCGCTCGGCTCGGTGAAGAGCAACCTCGGGCACGCGGAGGGCGCCGCCGGGGTCGCGGGGCTGGTCAAGGCGGTGCTGGCGCTGCACCACCGCACGGTGCCGCCGAGCCGGTTCGCGCAGCGGGAGAACCCGAAGCTGGACCTGGCCGGGCGCCGGCTGGCGCTGCTGAGGGCGCCGCTGCGGCTGCCGCCCGGCCCGGTGCACGCGGCGGTCAGCAGCTTCGGCATGGGCGGCACCAACGCGCACGCGGTGCTGGCCGGCGCGCCCCGGACGGCCCGCCGCGGCACACCGGGCGCGCCGGGTGTGTTCACGGTCTCGGCGCGCACCCCGGAGCGGCTGCGGGCCAATCTGCTGGCGCAGGCCGCGGGACTGGCGCGGCGGCCGGCGGACCAGTTGGCGCAGCTGTGCTGGACCAGCAACCGGGTGAAGTCGCGGCTGCCGTACCGGGCGGCCGTGGCGGCGGACGGTCTGTCCGCGCTGGCCGAGGGATTGCGGGCGGCGGCCGGGCGGGCCGAGGAGCGGGCGGACCGGGACAGCGGGCACCGGGCGGCGCCGTCGGTGGCGTTCGCGTTCACGGGCCAGGGCGCCCAGCACCCTCGTATGGCCGCCTCCTGGTACGGGTCGTGTCCCGCCTACGCCCGGCACCTCGACGGGATCGACGAGATGCTCGCCCCGTACACCGGGCGCTCGGTGCGGGGGCTGGTGCTCGACGGGGACGCGGAGGTGCACCGGGCGCGCTTCGCCCAGCCCGCGCTGTTCGCGGTCGGGTACGCCATGGCGGCGACGCTGGCGGAGGCCGGGATCCGGCCGTCGGCCGTCCTCGGGCACAGCATCGGGGAGTTCGCGGCGGCGGTCGTCGCCGGGGCGCTCGATCCGGCGGACGCCGCCCGGCTGGTGGCCCGGCGCGGGGCGCTGATGGAGGCGCTGCCCGAGGACGGCGGCATGCTGGCGACGGGCCTGGACGCGGCGGCGGCCGAGGCGCTGCTGGCGGGCCGGCCCCGGCTGTCGGTGGCCGCCGACAACGGGCCGCGGAACACGGTGATCTCCGGAGACCTGAGCGAACTGGACGCCCTCGCGGACGAGTTGCGCGGGCGGAAGGTGGGGGCGCGGCGGCTCGGTGTCTCGCACGCCTTCCATTCGCCGCTGATGCGGCCGATGGTGGCGGAGTTCCGCGCCGAGTGCGCCGAGGTGACGGTGCGGCGGCCGGTGCTCCCGGTGTTCTCCACGGTGTACGGCCGGGCGCTGGACGACGAGGAGAGCCTGGACGCCGCCTACTGGGCGCGGCAGATCACCGCGCCGGTCCGGTTCGCCGGGGCCGCCGAGGCCCTGCTGGGCGGCGGGGTCACGCATGTGGTGGAGCTCGGCCCGCGCGCGGTGCTCACCCCGCTGCTGGCGCGGCTGGCGGCGGACGGCGGGCATCCGGCGCGCGCGCACGCCGCGCACCCCGGGGAGCACGCGCCGGCGTACCGGCCCCAGCAGCTGCTGGGCGAGCTGTGGTGCGACGGGCTCGCCCCGGAGTGGGACGTGCTCTACGCGGACGCGGACCGGGTGCCGCGGCGGCTGCCGCCGTACGTCTTCGACGACACCTTCCGGTCCTGGCGCTCCGGCGACGCCCCGGCACGGCCCGCGCCGGGCGCGTCGGCCACGGCGACCGCGACGCCGCCCACGGAGACCGAGTGGGCCGAGCGGGCCGGGCGGGCCGGGCGGGCCGGGCGGGCCGGGCGGGCCGAGCCGTCCGCCGCCGCACCCGCCGCCCTCGCGGAACCGGACGCGGCGGACGGCGCGGCGCGGTCGCCGGACGAACTCGCCGCAGTGACCCGCCGGCTGGTGTGCCGGGTCGGCGGGCACGCACCGGACCGGGTGCACGACCGCTCCCGGCTCCACGAGGACCTGGGCTTCGACTCGATCCGCGTGATGGAGCTGAAGGCCCGTATCGAGCACGAGCTGCCGCGCCTCGGCTCGCTGCCCGTCGAGGAACTGCTCGCCAGTCTGCGCACGGTGGGCGACCTCGTCGGCTATCTGCGCGGCCGCCACCCCGTCCCGGAGGGAACCCGCTGATGACCGAACCCACCGTCCGGCTCGCCTCCGTCGGCACCTGCCTGCCCGGCGATCCGGTGGACAACGCGACCCTGGCCAAGCTCGTCGGTGTCGACGAGACCTGGGCCGAGATGTTCATCGGCAACGTCAGCCGCCACTTCGCCGTGGACCTGGCGACCGGCCAGGTGCGGCACACCCTGGCCGACCTCGCGGCGACCGCCGCCGACCGGGCGCTGGCCCAGGCCGGTCTGGAGCCGTACGACATCGACGGCATCGTGATGGGCACCGCCACCCCCGACCAGCTGATGCCCGCCACCGTGAACCTGGTCGCGGACCGGCTGGGCATCGACAACGTGCCGACCTACCAGCTCCAGTCCGGCTGCGCGGGCGCCGTGCAGGCGCTGGACGTGGCCCGCACCCTGCTGCTCGCGGGGCGCTGCCGGACGGTACTGGTGATCGGCGGCGACGTGTGCGCCAAGCATCTGGAGACCGACTTCGACCCGGCCGCCCGCACCTCCGCCGAACTCGTCAACTACGTGCTGTTCGGCGACGGGGCGGGCGCCGCCGTGCTCACCGCCGAACCGGCCGCCGGGGGCGTCGCGGTCCGCCAGGTGCTCAACCGGCTGGTCGGCCTGGGCCGGGAGCCAGGCCAGATCGTCGACTGGTTCGGGCTCGGCGACCGCCACAGCGGGCGCACGGCCGTCTTCGAGGACTACAAGGCGATCGAGGAGGCGGTACCGGCCCTGGCCCAGCAGATGTTCTGGGAGCTGCTGGAGGATCTGGGCTGGGGCGCCGACGAGGTGGACTTCCTGCTGCCGCCGCAGTTGTCCGGGCGGATGAGCGACCGGATCTCCGCCGAGCTGCCCGCGCCGGACGCCCGCCGCGTCAACGTGGTCCGGCACGTCGGCAACAACGGCAACGCCCTGCCGTTCCTCCAGCTCGACGAGTTGCTGCGGCAGTGGGACGGGCCCGGGCGGGCCGTCGTGGTGGCCGTGGAGTCCAGCAAGTGGATCAAGTCCGGTGTCGCCCTGGAGCGGTCATGACGCAGACGTACTCCCCGCCGGCCCACGCGGCCGACGCCACCTGGCACGACCCCGGCGCCCTGCCCGCCCTGCGCGCCCTGCACAGGTCCGGGCGGCTCGCCGCCGAGTACGGCGCCGTCCGCGGACTCCTGGCGCGGATGCCCGCGACGGACCTGCCGGCCGCCGGCCAGCTGCTGGCCCGGCTCGACCCGGAGGAGGTACGGCGGCACTCCCCCGACGTGCCGGTGGTGCCGGTGGCGGTCACCGGCCACTCCACGGTGGCGCCGGTGGTGGCGCCGCTCACCGCCGAACTCGCCCGCCACGGCCTGCTGTCGGCGGCGACGGTCGCCCCGTACGGGTCGTATCTCCAGGATCTGACGCGGCCCGCGGACGACGGGCAGCCGCAGCTCACGCTCTGTCTGCTCGACGCGCACACCGTCTTCGACGACGTCACCGTGCCCTGGCGGGCCGAGGACGTGGCGGCGGCCGCGCGGGCCCGGCTCGCGCTGCTGGCCGGTGCGGTGCGCGCCCATCAGGAGGCCGGGCGCGGGCTGCTGGTGCTCAACACCGTGCCGCTGCCGCGCCGTTACAGCCACCAGCTGATCGACCTCCGGTCGCGGGCCCGGCTGGGCGCGGTGTGGCGGGAGTTCAACAGCGGGCTGCTGGAGCTGGCCGAACGGCATCCGGCGGTGGTCACCGTCGACCTCGATCCGCTGGTCGCCGAGGGCGTCCCGGCCATCGAGCCGCGCACCGCGCAGTACGCGCGGGCCCGGCTGTCCGGACCGCTGCTCGCCGCGTACGCCCGGGAGGCCGCGCACCTCGTGCGGGCCCGTCTCGGCCGGACCCGCAAGGTGCTGGTGCTGGACCTGGACGGGACGCTGTGGGGCGGGGTGCTCGGCGAGGCCGGGCCGGACGGCGTCGAACTGGGCGCCGGGCTGCGCGGCGAGGCCTTCCGGGAGTTCCAGCGGACGGTCGCCCAGCTCGGCT
Source organism: Streptomyces sp. NPDC001532 (assembly GCF_040298625.1). NCBI lineage: Bacteria > Bacillati > Actinomycetota > Actinomycetes > Kitasatosporales > Streptomycetaceae > Streptomyces > Streptomyces sp. NPDC001532. Next base: position 35,402 of record NZ_JBEPAL010000050.1, on the reverse strand, counting down.
CGCAAGGGGTGCTGCTGGCCGTCAGCAGCAAGAACGACGACGCTCCGGTGCGCGAGACGCTGCGCACCCATCCGGCGATGGTGCTGCGCGACGACGCCTTCGTGCGCGTCAACGCCAACTGGAAGGCCAAGCACGACAATCTGCGGGACATCGCGGACCGGCTGGGGCTCGGACTGGACGGCTTCGTCTTCGTCGACGACAGCCTCTTCGAGTGCGGGCTGGTCGCCGAGCGGCTGCCCGAGGTGGCGGTGGTGCGGGTCGACGAGGAACCGGCGCTGCATCCCTCGGCGCTGCTGGCGGACGGCTGGTTCGACCTGTTCGAGCTGACCGAGGCCGATGTGGAACGAGCCGGCCGCTACCGCACGGAGGCGCTGCGCCAGGATTTCCGCGAGGACACCGGTTCCTACCAGGAGTACCTGGAGGGCCTGGGCATCGAGGTGGTGCTGCGGCCGGCGTCGGAGGCGGAGCTGGCGCGGGTCTCCCAGCTCACCCTGCGCACCAACCAGTTCCACCTGGCCACCGAGCGCCTCCAGGTGCCGGAGGTGGCCGCCTGGCGGGAGCGGCCGGGCCGCGCGGTGGTCGCGGTGCGGGCCCAGGACCGGTTCGGCGACCACGGGCTGATCGGCGCGCTGTTCCTGCGCCGCGACGGCGAGGGCCTGCGCGTGGACAACTTCGTGCTCAGCTGCCGGGTGTTCGCCCGCGGCATCGAGGCGGCCTGTGTGGCGGCGGTGCTGGACCTGGCGCGCTCCGCCGGGGCGCGCTGGGTGACGGGCCGCTATCTGCCCTCGCCGCGCAACACGGCCTTCGCCGGCTTCTACGCCGAGCACGGGTTCACCGCGATCGGCACGGACCCGGACGACCCCGACGCCGTGTCCTTCCGGCACGACCTGCGGGACATCACCCCCGCCCCCGCCCATCTGCGGCTGGACGCCGCGTTCGGCCCGCTCGACACCCCGACGCTCGACACCCCGACGGACGGAGACCGCCCATGACCACCGCCCTCGCCGACACCACCGGCTTTCGCAGCCTGCTGGAGGAGGAGCTGGGCCTGCGGGTCGGCGCCGCCGACCTGGACCGCCCGCTGGACGACTTCCCCGAGTGGGACTCGGTGCTGCTGCTGCGGCTGGTGACCGTCGTGGAAAGCGCCGCGGGCCGCCGCATCCCGGTGGTGGACCTGCTCCAGGCGCGGACGTTCCGGCAGCTGTACGAGGCGGTGACCGGCCGATGAGCGCCCGGCCGCACGCGGACGACGCCGAGCCGGGCCTGCGCCTGCGCGTCCTGTTCCCCGACACCCAGGTGGACGTGGTCTGCCCGCCGGTCCTGGCGCGGCTGCTCACCGGCCGCCGGACCCCGCAGTCCGCGGGGCGCGGGGCACGGCGGCGCGGGCGCGGGAAGGAGGCGGTATGACGGCGGGTGCGGTGGCGCCCAGTCTGGTCCGGGCGCCTCGCGCGGACGCCCGGCTGCGGCTGTTCTGCTTCCATCACGCGGGCGGCGGCGCCTCGTTCTTCGCACCGTGGGCGGACCGGCTGCCTGCGGACGTCGATGTGCTGCCGGTGCAGTTGCCGGGCCGCGAGGCCCGCTTTCGCGAGCGGCGCTTCCAGGACGCCGGGGAGGCGGTCGAGGCGCTGGACCGCGAGCTGGGGCCGCTGCTCGACGAGGAGCCCTGGGCGGCGTACGGGCACAGCATGGGGGCGCTGCTCGCGGCGGCGCTGACGGCGGCCCGGCTGCGGGCCGGCGGGCGCGGCCCCGAGACGCTGTTCCTGGGCGCGTACGCGGCTCCGCACCGCACGCCCGTCCTGCCGCGGCCGGACGAGCACGACGACGCGGGGCTGGCGCGGGCGCTGGTGGCGTGCGGTGGGCTCGATCCGCTGTTCCTGGGCCGGGAGGACTGGCTGCGGGTGCTGCTGCCGGTGGTCCGGGACGATCTGCGGATCTGCGCCGGCCACCGCGGCGCCGGGCTGCCGGACCCGGCCGACGCGCGGGCCCGGCTGCCGGTGCGGGTCGAGGCCTTCGCGGGCGCCGACGACCGGCTGGTGGATCCGGAGGGGGTGCGGGCGTGGGAGCGGTACGTGCGCGACTTCCGGCTGACCTCCGTCCCCGGCGGTCACTTCTTCCCGCGCGAGGCCCCGGAGCCGTTCTTCGCGCTGCTCAACCGTTCGCTGGCCCGGCTGCCGGCGGCACCGGGCGCAGCACGCGTGGCACCCGGCTGATGCGGCGCTCGATCTCGTCGGCGTTCTTCTCGTGGAGGGTGCGCTGGTCGGCGATGCCGGGCATGGTCCACAGCGGCCGTGCGGTGCCGTCCGCGAAGGAGAGGCCGGGGGTGTCGGGGCGCAGGCCGGTGAGGGTGAGCGAGAAGTCCGCGAGGTAGTCGACGTCGCCGTCCGCGGTGAGCCGGAACGGCCGGTCGTGACCGGGGTAGATCACGTCGGACACGTCCAGCACCCGGTCGATGCTGCGGGCGGCGGCGTCGGCGTCCCAGAAGACCAGCGGGTTGCGGCGGGTGCGGGCGACGTAGGCGAAGTGCAGGGCGTCGCCGGTGACGGTGGCGCGGCCCGCCCCGGTCTCCACGACGACGCCGATGCTGCCGGGCGAGTGTCCGGGCAGGGCGATCACGGTGACGCCGGGGATGATCTCCTCGCCGTCCACGACCTCCCGCACCGGCAGTTGCTCCAGCAGCAGCCCGGTCCAGGCGGGGGTCGCCCAGTCGTTGGCGTGCGGGGTGTGCGCGTACCGGCGCTCGTCGCCGTGCAGGACCAGCGTGGCGTGCGGGAACAGGTCGATGTTCTGCACATGGTCCCAGTGGGCGTGCGTCAGGACGACGGTGTCGATGTCGGCCGCGGTCAGCCCGTGCGCGGCGAGCGCGTCCCACAGGAACGGCCGCCGGCCCACGTGCGCGGCGTCGACGAGCACATGGCGGCGCCGCCCGGCGGCGTCCGTGCCGCGCACCAGGAAGACCCCGCAGAACGCGGGATAGCCCTGGTCGGTGTCGACGGCGAAGCCGGGCAGGAGGATGTCGAGCGTCGGCATGGAACTCCCTCGGGTCGATGGGCTCACGGGGTCGGTGCGCTGACGGGGTCGGTGCGCTGACGGGGGCGGTGGGCTCACGGGGGCGGTGCGCTGACGGGGGCTGTGGGCTCACGGGGGCGGTGGGCTCACGGGGGCGGTGCGCTGACGGGAGCGGCGGGCTCACGGGGGCGGCGGGCTCACGGGGGCGGTTGCGGATCGGTCCGGTGCACGGCGGCGCGGATGGCGTCCAGGCAGCCCGGGTTGACCAGGGTGGACAGGTCCCCCGGTGGTGCGCCGGTGGCGAGGGCGCGCAGCAGACGGCGCATGGTCTTGCCGTTGCGGGTGCGCGGGAGTTCGGGGACGGGCAGGACACGGGCGGGACGGAAGGCGGGGCCGAGGGCGTCGGCGACGCGGGCGCGGAGGCGTTCGGCGTCCGCCGGGCCGAGGGCGCGGCCGGGCGCGGGGACCGCGAAGCACCACAGCGTCTCGCCCTTGACGGGGTGCGGGACGCCGACGGCGGCGGCCTCGGTGACGGCCGGGTCGGCGGTCACGGCGTCCTCCGCCTCGGCGGGCCCGAGCCGTTTGCCGGCGACCTTGATGACGTCGTCGGCGCGGCCGTGCACGAACCACTCGCCGCCGCTGCGGGACACCAGGTCCCCGTGCGACCAGGTACCGGGCCGCCGGCCGAAGTAGGCGTCCCGGAACCGCTCCGGCGCCCGCCACAGTCCTTGTGTCATGCCCGGCCAGGGCCGCCGTACGACCAGTTCCCCGATCGTCCCGTCGGGCACCTCCGCGCCGTCGTCGCCGGCGACGACCGCGTCGATGCCGAGGCAGGGCCCGGCGAAACCGCACGGTGACTGGGGCACGTCCGGGGCGGAGGCGAGCAGGGAGCCGCCGACCTCGGTGCCGCCGCAGATGTTGATCACCGGTCGGCGGGCGCCGCCGAACGAGGCGAAGTACCAGCGCCAGGCCTCCTCGGTCCACGGCTCCCCGGTGGAGGCGAGGATCCGCAGCCGGTCGGGGGCGGCCGGGGACGGCACCGCGCGGTCCCTCAGCATCCGCGACAGGCTGGGCGAGCTGCCGAACACCGTGACCCGGTGGGCGTCGAGCAGCCGCCACAGCCGCCCGGTGTCCGGATGGTCCACCGCGCCCTCGTACGCCACCGCGCAGCCGCCCGCGAGCGTCGTGCCGACGAGGACGAGCGGGAACATGATCCAGCCGGGGTCGGTCACCCAGAACACCACGTCGTCCGGGCGGAGGTCGAGGTGGTACCGGGTCTCGCTGCCGACCTGCGCGGCGAAGCCGCCGTGGGTGTGCACGGCACCCTTCGGAGGGCCGGTGGTGCCGGAGGTGTGCAGCAGCAGGAAGGGGGCGGAGGCGTCGAGGGAGAGGGCGGGGACGGGGTCGGCGGCGGCCAGCCGGGCCCAGTCGCCGAGCCCTTCAGGACCGTCCGGGACCTCCGCCGGGCCCTCCGCGGACCTCTCCTCCGGTGCCTCCTCCGGTGCCTCCTCCGGGACGACCACGAGGTGCCGTACGTCCGGCGCCGCCGCGATCGCCGTGCGGGCCACCTTCTCGAGGTCGTACACGCGCCCGTGCCGCCGGGTGGAGCGGGCGGTCACCAGGACCCGGGCCCCGGCGTCGGCGAGCCGGACGGCGATCGCGTCGGCGCCGAAGCCGGAGAACAGCGGCACGAGGAGCGCGCCGAGCCGGGCGCAGGCGAAGAGCAGCGCGAAGGCCTCGGGGCCGGGCGGCAGACAGCAGGCGACCCGGTCCCCCACGGTCACGCCGAGGGCGCGCAGACCGCCCGCCACCCGTGCGCTGAGGTCGGCGGCCTGACCGTACGTCAGCTCTCCGTGCCGTCCGTCCTCCCGTTCCCAGCGCAGTGCGGGCGCGTCCGCTCGTCCCTGGCGGACGTGCCGGTCGAGGCAGGAGTCGGCGAGGTTGGTGCGCGCGCCGGGGAACCAGCGGGTCGCGGCGATGCCGCCGCTGTCGTCGAGGATCCGCTCGGGCGGGCGGTGCCAGACGATGCCGATGTCGGCCACCGCCCGCCGCCAGAACCACTCCGGGTCGGCGGTGGACCGGGCCCACAGGGCGGGGTAGCCGCCGTCGACGCCGTGGGCGCGGCAGAAGGCGGCGAGGTTGCCGCGCTCGGTGAACTCCGCCGAGGGGTGCCAGACGTACCCGGTCACCGGGCGGCGCCGGGGTTCTCGATCAGCGCGGCGATGCCCTGCCCGCCGCCGATGCACAGCGCGACGACGGCCAGTCGGCCGCCGGTGCGGCGCAGTTCGTGGGCCGCCTTGAGCAGCAGTACGGTGCCGGTGGCGCCGATGGGGTGGCCGAGGGCGATGGCGCCGCCGTTGGGGTTGACCCGCTCGGGGTCGGCCTTGAGGCTGTCGAGGACGGCCAGCACCTGTGCCGCGAAGGCCTCGTTGAGTTCGAGCACGTCGATGTCGTCGAGGGTGAGGTCGTTGCGGCGCAGCAGGGTGCGGACGGTCTCCGCCGGGGCGACGCCCATGATCTCCGGCTCCAGCGCGGTCACGGCCGCGTCGCGCAGCAGGCACAGCGGGTCGGTGTCGTGGGGGAGGTCGCGGGCTCGGACGAGGAGGACCGCCGCGGCGCCGTCGTTCATCCCGGCGGAGTTCCCGGCGGTGACGGTGCCGTCCTGCGCGAAGACGGTGGGCAGCGCGGCCAGTCGCTCGGCCGTGGTGCCGGGACGCGGGTGTTCGTCGCGTTCGACGACGCCGTCGGCGGTGGCGACCGGGACGAGCTGCGCGGCGAACCGGCCGGCGTCGACGGCCGCGGCGGCCCGCCGCTGGCTCTCCGCGGCCCAGCGGTCCTGGCGTTCGCGGGAGATGCCGTACCGCTCGGCGACGATCTCGCCGGTCATGCCCATCGGGTAGTCGCCGAAGGGGTCGGTGACCAGGGAGAGGGTGCCGTCGATCGAGGGCGGGCCGGGCAGTTCGCCGGGGGCGCGTCCGGTGTAGTCGAGCAGCGGCTGACGGGTCATCGACTCGTTGCCGCCCGCCACGACCACGTCGGCCGCGCCGGCCATGAGGGTCTGCGCGGCCGACCACACGGCTTGGAGGCCGGAGCCGCACAGCCGGTTGACGTTGTGGGCGGTGGTCCTCACCGGCAGTCCGGCGGCCAGGGCGGCGCGGCGGGCGTTGAACGCCTCGGGGCCGACCTGGCCGACGCAGCCGAGCACCACCTCGTCCACCGCGTCGAGCCGCATTCCGGCGCGTACGACGGCCTCCCGGACGACGAGGGCGCCCAGGCGGTGGGCGGGTGCCGAGGCGAGGGCGCCCCGGAGCCGGCCGATCGGGGTGCGGGCCCCGGCGACGACGGCGATGTCCATGGGCATCGGGTCACTCCTTCACGTCAAGGTGCGCTTCGGGGGTCGGGCCGGCCGGGTGCGCGGCGGTGCGCAGGGCGCGGGCGTCCCGGTCGGGGCGGATCAGCAGCGCCGCGAGCAGCGCGCCGCCGATCAGCAGAGCGGCGGCCAGGTCGAAGGCGCGGCCGTAGCCGACGGCCTCGGTCGGCGCGGTGTCGATGATGTGGCCGGTGACGTAGGGGGCGAGCAGGCTGGAGAGGGCGGCGACGGCGTACGACAGTCCCAGGGCCGCGCCGCGCCGGGCGGGCGGACAGATGTCGGCGACGGCCGCGTTGGTGAGCGGGGTCTGTCCGTTGCCCGCGCTGAACGCCAGTACCAGCAGCGGCAGCAGCAGCGGGGCCGGGCCGACGCGGGTGGCGAGCAGCAGGCACACCCCGGCGAGCAGCGGCAGCGCGGCGCCGAGCAGCCCCTGGGCGACGCGGGCGCTGGTCCCGTCGCGCAGCAGCCGGTGCGCGACGGCGCCGGCGGTGAGCGCGAGGACGGCCATCGCCAGGGCGGGCAGGCCGACGATCACACCGACCTCGGTGTCGCCGAACCCGGCCTGTTCCTCCAGGTAGAGCGGCAGCCAGGCGAACCCGAGGGCGAGCGTCCACATCACGGCGAAGGTGGAGACGGTGGCGCCGATCCAGGTGCCGGTGGTGACGATCCGCGTCAACGGGAGGGCGGGAGCGGCGGGTTGGGCGGTGACCGGTCCGGTGTGGGCCTGGTACGGGCCGCCGCCTCCCAGACGCAGCCATGCGGCGGTCCACAGCAGCCCGGCCGCGCCGAGCAGGCCGAACGCGGCGCGCCAGCCGAGGGTGTCGGTGACCAGGACGACGAGCGGGGCGGCGAGGACGGTGCCGCCGGCGCCGCCGGCGACGACGACGGCGGAGGGCAGGGCGCGCCGTTTCTCCGGGAACCAGCTGAACGCGGTGTGGTTGGCCAGCGGGTAGCCCGGCCCCTCGCCCGCCCCGAGCACCACCCGGGTGGCGACCAGCGCGCCGTAGCCGGCCGCGGGGAGCAGGATCGGCAGTTGCGCGGCCGCCCACACCAGGGCGAGCACGGCGAGCAGGGGCCGGGGGCTCATCCGGTCGCCGAGCCGGCCGACCGTGATCGCGGAAAGGCTGAAGAGCAGGTAGAAGCTGCTGGCGACGGCGCCGAACTCGGTCGCGGTGAGGCCGAGTTCGTCCTTGATGGGTCCGGCGGTGAGTCCGAGCACCGCCTTGTCGGCGGCGTTGATGACGATGAACAGGGCGAGCAGCGCGAGCACGGTCCGGGGCCGCGGCCCGGTGCCGCCGGTGGTCGTCGTGCCCAGGAACCTCATCCGGGCCCCCTTCGGCCGGCGCGCCCCGAGGAGACCCGGAGCGGATCTCCTACGGAACGGAACGGGTCCGTTCCGTCGGCCGGGAACGTACACCCGCCCCGGACGGAACGCAACCGTTCCGTCCGGTGTTAATCTCCGCCGATGGATCCGACCAGCGACGTGACCGGCGACAGCGCATCCGACCGCCGCCCCACCGGCTCCGCGGTGCTCCGCGAGTCCGTGACCGAGACGATCAGGCGGGCGGTCTTCGAGGAGCTGGCCGAGACCGGGTACGCCCGGATGTCGATGGAGGCCGTCACCCGCCGCGCCCGGGTCGGCAAGGCGGCCCTCTACCGCCGCTGGCCGTCCAAGGAGGCGATGGTGGTGGAGCTGGTCTCGGAGGCCGCCGCCGCCCATCTGCCCGCCCCGGCCGGCTCCGGCTCGCTCCACGCCGACGTGGCGCGGTTCGTCCGCGACACCATCGCCGACCTGAGCCATCCGCTGGTCGGGCGGATCATCCCCGACCTGGTCGCCGAGTCCGCCCGCAACCCGTCGCTGCGGGACGCCCTGCACGAGGCGGTGCTGGCGCCCCGGCGCGCGGCGGTGGCCGCGCTGCTGCGGCAGGCCGTGGACCGCGGCGAGCTGCCCGCCGGCCTCGACATGGGCCTGGCCGTGGACCTGTTCGGCGCGCCGCTGTACTTCCGGATGCTCGCGGTCGGCGGCCCCACCGACGACGCCTACGTCACCCGGCTGACCGACGCGGTCCTGGCGGCACTCGCGGCAAGCCGCTGACTTCGGGCCCGAGGGCGGTGCGAGAGCCCGCTTCTGTCACGCGGGTGCGCAGACGCGCCGCCCGGGCCACCCGTACAGCAGCAGGGCCAGGGAGAGGGGCGAGGCGCTACGGCGCATCGGCACTCCGGCACTCCGGCATTCCGGCACTCCAGGGCTTCGGCGGCGGTGGGCCCACTGCCTGCAGACCCGATCGACATCGACGTCACCGCCGTCCGCACCGGCACCGGCAGCTACTGCGACGTGGTGCGGACGCAGCCGGTCCGTGACCGGCGGATCACCGTCACCCGGCGGGTGCGCGGCGACGTCGCCGGCAGCGAGCGCAGCGGCAAGGCGGTCCGGGACGTGGTCACCACCGACGACACCGACGACTCGCCGCCCGCCGCCGACCCGCACGACGCGCTGGACTTCTCCACCGACCGCTGGGTCACCGACCGCGCCACCAAACGGCTCGCGCACCGCTGCCGCCGCCGTCCGGGGCCACGTCCTCACCGGCGCCGTCCCGCCGACCAGGGTGGACACCCGGCAGGTGCCGGGCGCGCCGGTCCCGCGGGCGGGGGGCTGCCGGCGCGCGGGCGGCGGACCCGGACGGCGGCGGCCGACGGCGTTCCTGAGAACGGGCGGTCAGGCCCCGCAGGAGCGCAGGAACCTGCGGGTGCGGACCGCGATGGGCAGCGGCCGGTCCGGCTCGCAGGGGTACATGTCCTGCTCGACGATCGCGAACAGCTCGACGCCGAGCCCCTGCGCCGCCGCCAGGACCGGGCCCAGCTCCGGTACGCCGCCGGGCGGTTCGCACATCACCCCGCGCTGCACGGCCGGCCCGAACGGCACCCCGTGCGCCACCACGTCGGCCAGGATCTCCGGGTCGACCTGCTTGAGGTGCAGATAGCCGATGCGCCCGCCGTAGGTCTCGATCAGCTTGACGCTGTCGCCGCCGCAGTAGGCGTAGTGGCCGGTGTCCAGGCAGAGGTTGACGAGGTCGGGGTCGGTGGCGTCGAGGAAGCGCTCGACGTGCGCCTCGGTGTCGATGTGGGTGTCGGCGTGCGGGTGGACGACGATGTCGAGGCCGTAGCGCTCCTTCACCTCGCGGCCGAGCCGCTCCATGCCCGTCGTCAGAGCCGCCCACTGCTCGACGGTCAGCTCCGGCGGCTCCAGGATCTCGGCGGTCTTGTCGTCGCGCCAGAAGGAGGGGATGACGACGAGGTGCCGGGCGCCCATGGCCCGGGTGAGGGCGGCGACCTGGCGGACGTGCTCCCAGGTGGACTCCCAGACGGCGGGGCCGCGGTGCAGGCCGGTGAAGACCGTGCCCGCGGAGACCTTGAGGTCCCGCCGGGCGACCTCGTCGGCGAGCCGGGCCGGGTCGGTCGGCAGATAGCCGTAGGGGCCCAGCTCGATCCAGGAGTAGCCGGCCTCGGCGACCTCGTCCAGGAAGCGTTCCCAGGGCACCTGCCGCGGGTCGTCGGGGAACCACACGCCCCAGGAGTCGGGGGCGGAGCCGACCCGGATGCGGTCGAGCACGGGGGCCATGTCAGCTGTTTCCTTCCGAAGGGGGCGCGGCGGGCGCGGACCGGGGGTCCCGCTCGTCGGGGAGTTCCTCGACGTCGACGCCGCGGACCTGGGCGAGTTCGTGCTTGAGGGCGGCGAGTTCGGTGCCGCCCGCCATGTGGTGGGTGAGTTCCTCCAGGGTGACCTCGGTGCGGTCGGCGGACAGTTCGAGAGTGCCCAGCCGCAGCACGCTGAAATGGTCGCCGACCAGATAGGCGTGGTGCGGATTGTGGGTGATGAGGATGACGCCGAGGCCGCGGTCGCGGGCCGCGGCGATGTACTTCAGGACCACACCGGACTGTTTGACGCCGAGGGCGGCGGTGGGTTCGTCGAGGATGAGGACACGGGCGCCGAAGTGGACGGCGCGGGCGATGGCGACGGACTGGCGCTGGCCGCCGGAGAGGGTGCCGATGGGCTGCTCCAGGTCGTCCAGGACGATGCCCATGGCGCGCAGTTCCGCGTCCGCGGTGCGCTTCATCCGCGCGATGTCGAGGCGGCGGACCGGCCACGGTCCCCGGGTCAGCTCGGAGCCGAGGAAGAAGTTGCGCCAGACGGGCATCAGGGGGACGGTCGCGAGGTCCTGGTAGACGGTGGCGATGCCCCGGTCGAGGGCTTCGCGCGGGCTGCCGAAGCGTACGGGGGCGCCGTCGACGAGGAAGTCGCCCTCGGTGTGCTGGTGCAGCCCCGAGATGATCTTGATCAGGGTGGACTTGCCGGCGCCGTTGTCGCCGAGGACACAGGTGACCTCGCCGGAGCGGACGGTGAGGTCGACGCCGTGCAGGGCGCGGACGTTGCCGTAGGACTTGCCCGCCCCGCGCAGTTCCACGAGGGGCCGGCCGGTGGCGTCGGTGGCGGTCATGGGGTGGGTCACCTCCGGGTCGCGGTCCTGCGGACCCACAGATTGATCAGGGTGGCGCCGAGCAGCATCACACCGAGGAAGGCCTTGAACCAGTCGGGGTTCCAGCCCGCGTAGACGATGCCCTGCTGCACCATGCCGAACATGAAAGCACCGAAGACGGGTCCGATCGCGGAGCCGTAGCCGCCGGTGAGCAGACAGCCGCCGATCACGGCCGCGGCGATGTAGATCAGCTCCTGGCCGACGCCCTCGCCGGACTGCACGGTGTTGAAGGAGAACAGCTGGTGCATGCCGACGAACCAGGCGCCGAGGCCGACCAGCATGAACAGCGAGATCTTCGTGAACGTCACCGGCACGCCGACGGCCCGGGCGCTTGCCTGGTCGCCGCCGACGGCGAAGACCCAGTTGCCGTACGTGGTGCGCAGCAGCACCCAGGTGGCCAGGGCGGCGAAGACCAGCCACCACACCACGGTGATCTTCACCTGTACGCCGCCGATGCCGAACGACGACGCGAAGAGGGCCTTGGCCTGGCCGAAGCCGTCCATGTCGCTGATGTCGTCGGTGGCGACGTTCTCGGTGATCAGCTTGGTGACGGCGAGATTGACGCCCTGGAGCATCAGGAAGGTGCCGAGGGTGACGAGGAAGCTGGGCAGGCCGGTCCGGACCAGCATCCAGCCGTTGAACAGACCGATCGCCAGCGACACGGCCAGGGCGACCAGCACGCCGACCCACACGTTCATCGTCAGCTGGTAGCTGATCATGCTCGCGGTGAGCGCGGAGGTGACGACGGCGACACCGGACGACAGGTCGAACTCGCCGCCGATCATCAGCAGCGCCACCGGCAGCGCCATGATCCCGATGGTCGACGACTGGTAGAGGATGTTCGCCATCGAGGCGCCGTCGCGCACCGGCGGCGCGGCGACGAGGAAGAAGACCAGCACGGCGACGGCCCCGAGGAGGACGCCGACCTCGGGCCGGGCCAGCAGCCTCAGCGGCAGGGAGCGCCGCCCGGTGCGCCCGTCGGTGTCCTCGGGGCCGGAGGCCGGCGGTGGGGTCACCGCCGGCGTGGCCTGCCGGGCCGTGCTCATCACCGGGTGCCCTTCGCGGCGAAGCCGGCCACCTGGTCGACGTTGGACTTGTCGACGAAGGCGGGGCCGGTCAGCACGGGCTGCTCGCCGCCGCCGCTGTAGTTGCCGTTGTTCTTGTAGAGCCACAGGGAGTCGACCGCGAGGTAGCCCTGGAGGTAGGGCTGCTGGTCGACGGCGAACTCGATGGTGCCCTTCTCGATGGCCCCGGTGAGGGCCTTGTTGAGGTCGAAGGTGGCCACCTTCGCGTCGCTGCCCGACTCGGCCACCGACTGCGCGGCGGTCAGCGCGAAGGGGGCGCCGAGCGTGACGACGTAGTCGATGGCGCTGTCCTGCTTGAGCTTGGCGGTGACGGTGGACTTGACGGACGGCATGTCGGTGCCGTTGACGTAGAGGATCTGGGTGTCGCCGGAGAAGGTCTTCTTGACGCCGTCGCAGCGCTGGGTGAGGCCGATGTTGCCCTGTTCCTGGATGACGCAGACCGCCTTCTCGGCGCCGGCCTGGTCGAGCCGCTTGCCCAGTGCCTCGCCGGCCACCGTCTCGTCCTGCCCGAAGAACTGCATGAGGCCCAGCCGCTGCCACTCGCTGACCCCGGAGTTGAGGCCGACCACGGGTATGCCGGCCGCGTTCGCCTTGCTCACCACGTCCTTGAGGGCGCCGGGCTTGGCGAGGGTGATCGCGATGCCGTCGACCTTCTGGTCGATCGCGTTCTGCACCAGGTTGGCCTGGTTGCCGGCGTTCGGGTCGGCCGAGTAGACCAGCTCGATGTTGTCCTTGGCGGCGGCGGCCTCGGCGCCCTTGCGGACGATGTCCCAGAAGGTGTCCCCGGCCGACTGATGGGTGATCAGGGCGACCGTCATTCTGGGGGTGGAGGCCTTGCCGGCGGCGGCGCCGTCCGCCGACTCCTCGGCCTTCTTGCCGCCGGAGCCGCTGGAGCAGCCCGCGAGGGCCAGAGCCGCCGCCGCTGCCAGGGCCAGGGCCGGGGTGATGCCGCGGGAGCGGGAGCGGGACGAGCGGGAGCGGGAGCGGGACGAGCGGTCCCGAGAAGAGCGGTCCATCTTTCCTGCACCTCACTGTGCGACGGGGAAGCACGGCTCTTGCGTTGGGACCGGATCAAATCCGCTGACGCGCCCGCTGTCAATACTTTGTCAAGACATCAGTGCACAGAGAGGTCAGGATGTCCGTACATAGAGGAGGGCCGGTCCCGTCAGTGCGCCTCGTCCAGCCGGGCCCGCTGGTCCTCCGTCAGCTCCAGGTCGACGGCGGCCAGGTTCTCCTCCAGCTGAGCCACCGAGGAGGCGCCGGCCAGCGGCACGATCGGCAGCGCGCCACCGATCTGCCAGGCCAGCACCACCTGGCCCACGGTGGCGCCGGTCTCCCGGGCCACCTCGCGCAGCACCGCGAGCCGGCGCGGGGTGCCCGGGTGGTCGTAGTCCGGGGGCAGCGGCTTGTCGTCGCGGGAGTAGGCGCCCGCCAGCAGCGGCGAGTAGGCGACCAGGGTCAGGCCGGACTCCGCCCGCAGATAGCCGAGGAGTTCGGGGCCCGCGTGGCCGAGGCTGCCGTCCGGGAAGAGGTCGCTCGGCACGTCGAACCGGGGGCGCAGATGGCTGTGCTGGTACTGGAGCACCTCGTAGCCGGGCAGTCCGGCCGCGGCGGCCAGGGCGCGGGCCCGCTCCACCTTCCAGATCGCGTGGTTGCTGACGCCGAGCAGTCCGACGGTGCCCTCCGCGACCAGCGCGGCGAAGCCCTCGACGGTCTCGGACTGCGGTACGGACGGGTCCTCGATGTGCGCGTAGAGCAGGTCGATCCTCTCCACCCCGAGCCGTTCCCGGCTGCGGTCGGCGGCCTCGCGGATCACCTTCGCCGACAGGCCCTCGGGGTTGTCGGTGTAGCCGGTGCCGGGGGCCAGCGGGCGGGCGCCGAGCTTGGTGGCGATGACGATCTCGTCGCCGATGCCGCGGCTGCGCCGCCACCGGCCGAGCAGTTCCTCGCTCTGCCCGCCCTGGCCGCCGTCGAACCAGTAGGCGTAGTTGTCGGAGGTGTCGATGAAGTTGCCGCCGGCCTCGACATAGCGGTCGAGGACGGCGAAGGAGGTCTTCTCGTCGGTGTACGAGCCGAAGAGCATGGCGCCGAGCGCCAGGACGCTCACCTCACGGCGGTGCGCCGGGTCCGTGCCGATGGTGCGGTACTTCATGCCGTTCCTTCCCGAGGGGCCCGGTCGTCCGGGCGCTGACGGGAGTCTTCAGCTTGAAGCGCACTTCAACGCAAGGGCTTTGCCGCGGGACCGCCGGCCGTCTCCGCCCCGGTCGTGGGCCCCGCCTCCGCCTCGGCCCCCGCTTCCGCCTCGGCCTCCGCCTCGGCGGCGAGCAGGCGTTCCGCGCGGTACGGGGAGGTGTCCAGCTTGGCGAGGACGCCGATGCTGGCGACGTTCGGCAGGATCAGCTGGTAGAGCCGGGCGATCTCCTCGGACAGGTCCAGCCCGTCCGGCAGGGCCTCGGTCACCAGTTGCACACCCGTCCAGGCACCCACGGTCAGCCGCGCGATCTCGGCGGGCACGGCGTGCGGCAACAGCTCGCCGCGCTCCTTGGCCTCGACGAGCATGTCCTGGCCCAGGTCGATCCAGTCCGGCCAGCGGGTGCCGAACAGACTGCGCGCCTTGGGGTCGACGGAGAGCTGGACGGCGGCGCGCAGCATCGGCTCGCGGGGCAGCCGGTGGGCGAGCAGCAGTCCGAGGTCGACCCACTCCTGGAGCTTGTACGTCTGGGGCCGGATCCCGTCACGGGTCACCGCCCGGGCGAGCACGCCGTGCGCCATCGCCTCCTTGGTCGGGAAGTGGAAGTACAGGGCGCCCCGGGTCAGGCCGGTGCGCTCGACGAGCGCCGCGATGGTGGCGGCCTCGTAGCCGACCTCGATGAAGAGGCTCGCCATCGCCTCGAGAATGGACTCACGCGTGCGGATCGCACGCTTCTGCCGCGCCACTCGGCCGCCCCCAGACTCTCCCTGCGCTCCGCCGGAACGTCGATCCGGCGTCGATGCCACTGATCCCGCTGATCCCGCTGTTCCGTTGAGCACTCAACTATGAACTACCGAAGGTTCGGTATGTTACCAAGCCTTCATATAGCGGGACGCGGAGCCGGAGACGGGGGACTGCTCCGGCTCCGCGTCCCGGCGGTCCGTCACTGGTTGACGAAACCGCCGTCCACGGGCAGCACCGTCCCGGTCAGGAAGGGGCAGCGGTCGCTCAGCAGCCAGGCCGCCGCGGCCGCGATCTCCTCCGGAGCCGCCGTACGGCCCTGCGGGGTCATGGAGTTGACCTTCTGCTCCAGACCGGGGTTGCGGCGGAACCAGTCCTCGGTGATCTCGCTGCGGGTGGTGCCCGGCGCGACCGCGTTCACCCGGATCCCCTGCTGGGCGTACTCGTCCGCCGCCGCCCTGGTCAGGCCCACCACCGCGTGCTTGGCGGCGATGTAGGGCGCGGCGGCGGGGATCGCCACCAGTCCGGCCACACTGCTGTTGTTCACCACCGCCCCTCCCCCGTGCCGCAGCATGGCGGCTATCTCGGGGCGCAGACAGTTCCAGACGCCGCGCACATTGATGTCCATGACGGTGTCGTAGACGTCGTCGGACATCAGGTGCAGCGGAGTGCGGTCACCGCCGATGCCGGCGTTGTTGAACGCGCCGTCCAGCCGGCCGTACTCGGTCTCCGCGAACTCCACGGCACGCCTCGCGTCGTCGGCGTCGGTGACGTCGCAGACCACGTACGCCGCCTCGGCTCCCTTGGCCCGTACCTCCTCGGTGAGTTCCGCCAGCCGTTCCGCGCGGCGCGCGGCGAGCACCACCGTCGCGCCCTCCTGGCTGAAGACCCTGGCCGCCGCGGCGCCGATGCCGCTGCTCGCTCCGGTGATCAGGACGACTTTCCCGGCAAGGAGATCACTGTTCATGCGGTGTGCCTACCACAGGGGCCGCCAGCGCCTTGAGGTCCCTCGCGTATTTCGCGACAAGGCCGCGGGTGAGGCTCGGGATGTCCTCGTGCCCGGCGATCCCGCCGGCCCGGACGGCGGCGCGGAACCGCTCCGACGGGACGACCGACCCCGGCACCGGCTCCTCGGGCTCCTTGAAGCCGTGCAGGATGGGCAGCGCCGCGTACTGGCGCTGTGCCTCCGGCAGGGAACGCATCGCCGCCTCGAACCGGACGTACCAGTCGGCGTAGTCGTCGACCCGTTCGATGCGGTGGCCCTCCTCCGCCAGCCAGTCGACGAAGGTGTCCAGGGAGACGCCGTCGTCGTTCGGGTTCACCAGACTGAATGTCCGGTACTCGCCGGTGGCGGCGGCGCCGTGCAGTCCGCCCAGGGCGACCACGGCCGCCGCGGTGAAGTCGACGGGCAGGCCGTCGTAGTGGGCCCGTGCGGCGTCCGCGCGGTAGAAGGTGCGCGGCGCGACACCGGTGGCCAGGACGCTGAACAGCAGCCTGCTGAACATGTCGGGGACGTTCAGCTGTCCGCCGTAACGGCTGTGCGCGAGGATCATGTTGGAGCGGAAGGTGGTGACCGGCAGTCCGCACAGGTCGTGCGCCTCCCGCAGCAGCACCTCGCCCGCCCACTTGCTGGTCGCGTACCCGCCCGCGTAGCCGCCGTCGGTCTGCTGCACGGGCATGGCCTCGCGGACGTCGGAGTCCTCGTCGAGGGCCGGCTGTCCCGGGCGGGAGTTGGCGACCGCGACGCTGGAGATGTAGGTGAACGGCTTGATCCGGCGGGTGAGGGCCAGCTGGATCAGCTCGGCCGTGCCGACCACGTTGGCCTCGAACAGGTGCGGGTAGGGCAGCACATGGTTCACCAGCGCGCCGGCGTGCACGATCAGGTCGACCTCGCCGGCCAGCCGGTCCCAGGTGTCCTCGTCCAGGCCGAGGCGCGGCTCGGCCATGTCGCCCGCCACCACCTCCAGATGCCGGTCGGCCAGTTCCCGGTACGTCCGCACCAGCTCCGGGTCGCCGCTGTCGAAGGCCGCGTCCAGCCGGCGCCGGGCCGCGGCGGCGTCCTTGCCGCGCACCAGGGCGATCAGCCGGCCGCCGGCCGGGGCCAGTTCGCCCAGCCACTGCAGGGCGAGGAAGCGGCCGAGGTAGCCGCTGGCCCCGGTCAGCAGCACGGTGCGCGGCGCCCCCTCGGCGCGGGGCAGCGCGCGGGCGTCGGTGAGGGTGCGCGCGTCGATGAACTTGTCCAGGGTGAGGTCCTTGGCGTGGACCTCGGTGCCGCCCTCGCCGTGCACCGAGGCGTAGGTGGGCCGTTCCTGGGCGGCGCCGCGCCGCGCCTCGATGTGCCGGGCCAGGTGTCCGAGGTCGTAGCCGGGGCTGATGACCATGTCCACCGGCACCCGGACGCCGAAGGTGTCCTGGAGCAGGTCGGAGAAGGAGACCGCGGACAGCGAGTCCCCGCCCAGGTCGCGGAAGTGCGCGTCCGGACCGATCTCGGCCGTCGAGCCGGCCAGCAGCGCCCGCGCGGCCCGCCGCACGGTCTCCAGCACCGGCCGGTCCGCGCCGCCGCGGCGGATCTCCGCCAGTTCCTCGTGCTCGCGGGCCGCGGTGTCGGCGTAGAGCTGTTCGAGACGCTTGCCGTAACGTTCCACCAGGCGCGGCCACAGCAACTTGCGGTGGTCCGAGAGCAGTCCGTTGGCCTGGCTGAACGGTTCCGTCTCGATCAGTACGTCACGGGGGATCTCGTAGGAGTTGAGCCCGACCTCCTTGGCGAGCTCCTGGAACGACTCGCTCAGCCGCCGCTTCAGGGCCGGATCGTCCGGACCCGTCCCGGCCAGCGCGTCCGGGGTGGGGACGACCACGGCGAGCAGGTAGGAGCGTTCGCTGTTGCCGTACACGAAGATCTGCCGGACCAGCGGGCTCGCCGCGAACACCGCCTCCAGCCGGGAGGTCGCGACGAACTCGCCCTGGGACAGCTTCAGGACGTTCTTGCGCCGGTCGACGATCGCGATCCGGTCGGGTTCCAGCTCGGCGACGATGTCACCGGTCCGGTAGTAGCCGTCCTCGTCGAACAGCTCCGCCGACAGCTCGGGCTGCTTGTAGTAGCCGGGGATGATGGCGTCCGTCTTCAGCAGCAGCTCGCCGCGCGGATGCGGCGTGTCGGTGCGGAAGTAGCCGAGTTCGGGGACGTCGGCCAGCTTGTAGTCGACCACCGGCGGGCGCAGCAGCACACCGTCGACGGAGACCCCGGCGGCCTCGGTGGAGCCGTACACGTTGTGCAGTTCGAGGCCCAGCAGCGACTCGGTGAACGCGGTCAGTTCGGCGGACAGCGGCGCGGAGCTGCTGCTGGCCCAGGTGACCCGGCCGCCGAGCACGTTCTCCCGGATGTCCGCCCGGACCTCGGCCTCGGCCGCCGCCCGGTCGGCGCCGGCGGTGACGCGCCGGTCCACCTCGCTCAGGAACCGCTGGTGCAGCATCTCGCACACGCGGGGCACCAGGGACAGTTCCGTCGGCCGGGCCAGCGCGATGTCCTCGAAGAACGTCGACAGGTCGCTGCTCGCGGTGAAGTAGCTGGTGCCGCCGCGGACCATGGTGGCCTTCAGCGAGGAGTGCCCGGCCACATGGCTCATCGGCATGTAGTGGAAGGTGACCGCGTAGGTCTCGTCGAACAGCTTCGCCCAGGCGCCGCCCCACATCGCGCCGGCCAGCCGCTCGGTGTACATGGCGCCCTTCGGCGTGCCGGTGCTGCCGGAGGTGTAGATGAGCATCGCCAGCGGGTCCTCGCCGTCGGCGGCGGTGAACAGCGGCGCGTCGGGCAGCGCCGTCCCCCGTTCCAGGACGTCCGTGAGGGTGTCCACGACCACGGCGGGCCGGATCGCGGCCAGTTGCTCGCGTGCCGCGGCCAGTTGCTCCCGGTGGTCGTCGACCTCGGGGTGGAAGTCGAAGACGACCAGCCGCCGCACCGAGTCGCTGTCACGTATCAGGTCGACCGCCGCTTCGAGGCGCTCGGCGGCGGCGGCCACGACGAACGGCTCGGTCTCCGCGACGATCGACCGCAGCTGCGCGGGCGCGGCGCTGGTCTGGAGCGGGACGGCGACGGCGCCGAGGTGGATGCAGGCGAGGTCGATCGTGGCGTAGTCGCGGCTGGTGAAGCCGAGGATCGCGACCCGCGCACCGGCGCTCAGCGGACGGTCGGCACTGTGGTGCCACTCGCTCGCCACCGCGCGGACCCGCGCCCACAGCTCGTGGTAGCTGGTCGTCTCGTAGCGGGGCAGCAGCCGGATCGCGACCCGGCCCGTCTCGGCGTCCCGCGCGAATTCCTTCACACGTTCACCGATGGCGGGCCGGTCCGCGTGGCGCTCCATGACAGATGCCACCACTTGCGCAAGTCGCATTCTGGGTCTCCGCGTCGCATGATTGGCCGACTTCAGGGATGGGGAATCGGACGACTGGCGGGCGCGCGCCGGCGTGCCGGTGGGCGACGCCGCGCGTGCTGCGGGCCGTGGTACGGATCGGCCCCGCGCCGGGTCCAGCTCGTCACCCGATGCTAGGCACAGGCGACGCGATCCCTGAGCAATCGACCGACGATCTGTCAGGTCCGTCGGAAGACCCTCGCGGTCAGGGGCGCAGCAGCACCTTTCCGGTCGTGCGCCGGCCCAGCAGGTCCTCGTGGGCGCGGCGGGCCTCGGTCAGCGGGTACGGCTCGTGCACCACCGGCTTCAGCCGGCCCTCGGCGGTCAGCGCGAGGAGTTCTCGCAGCGGGCCGGTGAAGGCGCCCTTCGCGGCCAGGGTGGGGCGCAGCCAGAAGCCGACGACGGCGGCGTTCAGCCGGCTGAGGCGGGCGGGGTCGACGGGGGTGAAGCCGGTGCGGGCGGCGTTGCCGTAGCTGACCAGGCGGCCGCCGGAGGCGAGCGAGTCGAGCGCGCTGTCGAAGAGTTCGCCGCCGACGGCGTCGAGGATCACGTCGGCCGGTTCGGGCAGCGGGTGGTCGACGGCGGCGTCCGCGCCGAGCTGAACGGCGAGCCGCCGCTTCTCGGGCGTGGAGGCCTGCGCCCACACCCGTCCGGCGCCGAACTCCCGGGCGAGCTGTACGGCGAGGCTGCCGACGCCGCCCGCCGCGGAGTGCACGAGCACGGTCTCGCCGGCGCGCAGCCGGGCAGCGGTGCGCAGCAGGTGCCAGGCGGTCAGCCCCTGCACCAGCAGCGCGAGGGCCGCCCCGGCGTCCAGTTCCTCGGGGATCTCGACCAGTGCGGACTCCTTGGCGACCGCTTGCTGCGCGTAGCCGTGGGAGACTCGCGCGAGCACCCGGCGGCCGTCCTCGGTGCGGCCCACGACCTCGCTGCCGGGGATGTGGGGCAGCTGGTCCGCGGCCAGGTAGGAGCCGTCCACCTGGTGGATGTCGGCGAAGTTCACGCCGGCCGCCTCGACGCTGATCAGGACCTCGTCCGGGCCGGGCCGGGGGGCGGGGATCTCGACTGCGGTGAGCACTTCGGGACCGCCGAAGCGGTCGAACCGTATGGCGATCATGGCAGGCACGATATCGCGCCAGTGTCGGTAACGTTCCGTACACGCCCGGTTGTTGACGTGGTAAGAGTGGACGGTGCACGGGGACGTGCGCCTGCGAATCCGCCGTGGCCGGGTGCCCGGTATCGCCGCCCGGCACGTCCGCGCGGGTCGCTCCTCGTTCACACCTCCACCCCCCACTCCCCCGCTCTTCTCTCCCTCTCCCGGAGTGCGCATCGTCATGCAGGACCGTGCCGCAAAGACACGTCGACAACTGATCCGATCCGCCGCCGAGGTCTTCGACCGGGGCGGATTCGCGGGATCCTCCATCGGGCAGATCTGCGCCCTGGCCGGAGTCAGCCAGGGCGCGCTGCACTTTCATTTCGGGAACAAGCAGGCTCTCGGTGAGGCGGTCGAGTCGACGGCCGCCGAGATACTGCTGTGCGTGACCGGGCAGGTCCCGGCCGGGCACCCGGACCCGCTCCAGCTGCTCGTCGACACCTCGCACACCCTCGCCCACCGCCTCTCCCACGACCCGGTGCTCAGGGCGGGGTTCGGCCTGGGGCACGACGCGGCCTGGCACAGCGAGGTGAGCCTGTGGCAGCACTGGCGGGACTGGGTGCGCGGGCTGCTCGCCGTCGCCGGGCGGCAGGGCAGTCTGGCCCCCGGCGTCGACCTGGACGACGCGGTTTCCGCCATCACCGCGGTGATGGCGGGGGTGGAGGGCCTGGAACGCGATGCGGCCCGCGCCCGGTCCGCCCGCTCGGTGACCCCGTTCTGGCGGCTGGTGCTGCCGCAGCTGGCGGCCGAGGCGGTGCGCGGCCGGATCGAGGCGGCGGGCAGCTGTACCCCGGAGGACGGCGAACCGCCGCTGGAGAGCTGGCGGTTCGACGACGGGACGGCACCCCACGAGTGCGCCGCGATGCCCGACGGGCAGCTGTGCTGTGTGCCTTACAGGGAGATGAGCGGCTCGGCCTCGTAGGCCCGGTGCAGCGCGTTCAGGAAGTCCGGTGCCTCGGGCAGGGGCACCGGGCCGATCCGGTGGACCGCGACGCCGGGCGTCCATGAGTTCATGACGGCGGCGCCCGCCAGATCGGGCAGGTCGGCGGTGGTGATCTCGCGGACGCGTTGGGGGACGCCGAGGCGGTCCAGCTGCCGGCGGACGACGCCCATGGTGACCCCGGCCAGCATGCCGGCGGCCGGCCACACCACGGCGCTGCCGTCCCAGAAGGCCAGGTTCCAGATCGAGGCCTCGCTGAGCCGGCCGCGGCGGTCGACGAAAGCGACGTCGTCCTGGCCCTGCCGGACGGCCTGCCGCAGGAACCAGGTCTTGGCGGGTTCGCCGACGTGCTTCACCGACGGCAGGAACCGCTCGTGCTCCACGACGGCGAGGGCCAGTGGGCCGGCCGGGCCGGTGGCGGGCGGTGCGGTGCGGACGAGGAGTTCGGGTTCCTCGTCGTCCGCGGCGACGGTGAACTCCCCGGACGGGGAGTAGACGGTCGCCGTCAGCGAGAGGTCGGCCGGTCCGTCGGCCTGGGCGGCGGCACTCAGCCAGGAGCGCACCCGGTCGTCGGGCAGGGCGCGGCCGAAGAGTTCGAGCGAGGCGTGCCGCAGCCGGGCGAGGTGCAGATCGAGGCCGCGTACCCGGCCGTCGCGCACCTGCATCGCGGTGAAGTGGGCGTATCCGGCGAAGGCGAGGGGCGCCAGGTCCGCGGCGTCGGCGTCGCGGTCGTTGCGCCTGGTGTTCATCGAATGGGTTGTCGTCACACCGTGGTGAACGACCCGGCTCCCGGGCGGACACCCCAGGTCGTCCACCGGGAGCCGGGCGCCGGGTTCACCGGCCCGCGACGGCCGGGAAGGTCCGGGCGGGCGCCGTGTCCGCGCGGTGCGGCCTGGCGCCTTTGGCCCGCTGTTCCATGCCGTCGAGGAGGATTTCCAGTCCCGTCTCGAAGTCCTCCTCGGTGGCTCTGAGCGGGGACTGCTCGGGCTTGTCGCCACCGGGCAGCAGTTGCTGGGACACGTGCTGGATGCACACGCCCTGCACATAGGACCAGACGGCGATGGAGAAGGACCGCGCGAGGTCCGGGTCGTCGGTGAGGTCCGCGAGCGCGTCCACCATCCAGTCGAGGCAGGTGGTGTCCGAGAAGTGCCGGGCGGAGCTGGACGTCACCAGCGCCCAGGGGTGTTTGCAGTACACCTCCCAGTCGAGCCGGGCGGCCAGCCGCATCGCCTCCCGCCAGTCGGGCGGCGCGGGTTCGGGATAAGGGTGTTCGTCGCAGGCCGCGCGGGTGATCAGGGTGAGCAGCGCGTCCTTGTTCGCCACATGCCGGTAGAGCGACATGACGCCCGAGTCCAACTCGGTGGCCAGGCGCCGCATCGAGAGCGCGGCGATGCCCTCGGCGTCGGCGACGCGCACCGCGGCCGCCACGATCGCGCCCCGTGACAGACCAGGTGAACTCACTTGCCTGCCTTGTGCATTGAAGGTCATGCGGTAGTATACCCAGCAGCTTGCGTACGATGTACGCACGAAATTCGCGTACGCTGTACGCCAGCTCTCGCGTACATGGTACGCATCACCTTTCGCGTACACCGTATGCAGCGCATTCGAACTTCCTCGCACCTTCTCCTGAAAGGTTGCCCCCGTGACTTCCCAAGACTTAGTCGCGGAGCGTGCCGACCGACGGGCCTGGCTCGGCCTCGTCATCGTGCTCGGCCCGGTCGCACTCGTCGCGATGGACGGCTCCGTTCTCTATCTCGCGATGCCGAGCATCACCTCCGCGATCACGCCGAGTACCGACCAGGCACTGTGGATCCTGGACATCTACGGCTTCGTGGTCTCGTCCCTGCTCATCGCCTTCGGCAGCCTCGGCGACCGCTACGGGCGGCTCAAGTTCCTCCTGACCGGCGCCGTCGTCTTCGGCATCGGCTCGGTGGGCGCCGCCTTCTCGCCCAACCCCGAAACCCTCATCGCCTGCCGCGCCCTGATGGGCCTCGGCGGCGCGACGCTGCTGCCGGCCGGTCTGGCGATCATCAGCAACCTCTTCCACAACCCGCGCCAGCGCTCCCAGGCCATCGGCATCTTCGCGGCGACCTTCGCCGCCGGTTTCGCCGTCGGCCCGGTGATCGGCGGTCTGCTGCTCAGCCGCTTCGACTGGGGCTCGGTCTTCCTCATCAACATCCCGGTCGTCGTCCTGTTCCTCGCCTTCGCGCCGACGCTGCTGCGCGAGGTCCGCACCACCGACCCCGGCCGCGTCGACGCCCTCAGCGTGGTGCTGTCCGCCGTCGGCATCCTGCTCGCCGTCTACTCGGTCAAGTCGGCCGCGGCGGAGGGCTTCTCCGCCGCACAGGCCGTCACCGGCCTGGTCGGCCTGGCGATCCTGGTGTGGTTCGTGCGCCGCCAGTTCGGCCTGGAGCACCCGCTGCTCGACCTGCGGCTCTTCAAGGACCACGTCTTCACCGTGGCGATCCTCACCGGCCTGCTGTCGCTCGTCGCCTGGGCGGCCGCCGGCTACCTCACCGGCGTGTACCTCCAGTCCGTCCTCGGCTACAGCGTGCTGGCGGCGGCCCTGCTGGTGCTGCCCGGCGCGGCCGTCCTGACCGCCGCGTGCATCGGCGCCCCGGGCGTGGTCGAGCGGATCGGGATGCGCTCGGCGCTGATCGCCTCGCACTTCTTCATGGGCGTCGGCCTGCTGCTTCTGCTGCTGACGACCACCGAGCACGGGGTGGCGGCCTTCATCGCCTCCTCCGTCGTCACGGGCGTCGGGTACGGCTTCTCCTTCAGCCTGGTCGCGGACACGGCCGTCGCCGCGGTGCCCGCCGAACGCGCCGGGTCGGCCGCCTCCATCGCCGAGATGAGCAACGAACTGGGCAACGCGCTGGGCATCTCGCTGCTCGGTTCGCTCGCCGCGCTCTGCTTCCGGCTGAGCGGCCCCGACATCGCGGGCACCCTCAACGAGACGCTGGACACCCCCGGTCTGTCCGCGGCCACCGTCGCGGAGGCCGAGGACGCCTTCCTGACCGGTCTGCATGTGGCGGTCGGTGTGGCGAGCCTGCTCTGCCTGGGCCTGGGCGTTCTCGCCCTGCGCTGGGTGCCGAAGGAGGCGAAGGCCGAGGAGAAGGCGGAAGCCGACTCGGTCGCCGCCACCCGATAGGACACGGACACTCCCGGCCCCGCGGCCGGCCCCTGACGACAGGGGCGGACCGCGGGGCCGAGTCGTGCGCCGGGACCGCCGGCCGGCCGACGTGGAACGTCAGCCGCCCGCGCGGAAGTCGACGCGGAAGGCCGGCTCGCTCTCCTGCGTCCCGGTGACGC
Source organism: Streptomyces sp. NPDC001532 (assembly GCF_040298625.1). Lineage (NCBI taxonomy): Bacteria > Bacillati > Actinomycetota > Actinomycetes > Kitasatosporales > Streptomycetaceae > Streptomyces > Streptomyces sp. NPDC001532. The sequence goes on along the minus strand of NZ_JBEPAL010000050.1, from coordinate 10,666 downwards.
GGACCGAGCCGGGCTCCGGCAGCGGCTCGGCCTCGATCCAGCAGGGCAGGTCGAACTCGACGTACCGCCAGTAGGTGGCCTCGATCGCGGTGGCCGCCAAGGGGACGGGGGCGAGCAGGGCGCGCGCCGCCTGGTCGGCGGCCTCCAGCAGGGCCAGACCCGGCACATGGTCGACGGGATGGTCGAACAGCAGATGATGGCCGGGGTCGTTGCGCAGCAGCCAGCGGTGCGGGGCGTCCCCGGCGGCCAGCACCACGTCCGCGGCGGTGGCCCGCGAGACCGACCGCGCGTCCACCGGCGCGGGCACCGGCCAGGCACCCCAGTCGACATGACGGCGGGCGCCGCGGACCCGCTCGTAGACCCGCTCCGCGATCCACGCGAACTCGGCCTCGGCACAGGCCAGGACGATCCCGTCCCGCACGACCTCGAAGGACATCCGCAACGCGCTGGTGGTGCGCCGTCCGCCGCCGCTGCGCGCGACGGCGACCCGGACGTCCAGCGTGGACGTCCGGCCGCGGGGTATGCGCAGGCCGGGGGTGACGGTGAAGGACAAGGTGCTCAGCATGGTCTGGTGCGTGAGCGGCACGTCGTATGCGCCGTGCGCGACGACCAGCCCGGTCTGGCGGATCGTCTGCGCGAGGATTCTGGGGTCGTAGGGTAAGTCCCCGTGTACGGCGGGCCATCTGACGCCCAGGCGGAAGTCCTGGTCGGTCAGCCGCTGCCAGCCGGTGACGAGCAGGTGCTCCTCGCGCCTGAGATGGGCGTAGGAGCCGAGGAGAGTCGGTGACGGCGTGGACGTACGAGGGGCGAGATTGACGTCGAACAACGTTCCCCCTGAGTCAGATCGGTCATGCCTTACTCAGTACGCTGTTAAAGTACCGGATCTCCGTTCGGTTTTGGCCATAGGTAAGCGTGAGCCCAAGCACGGGTAAAGGACTTGGTCGGGGAGGCGCTGCGTGGGGAGGCAGGTACGGGCGGTCCACACCCGGAGGATCATCCTGGAGACGGCCGCCGAGATGTTCAACGAGTTCGGGTACGACGCCACCACGATCGGCGGCCTCATCGAGCGCACCCGGCTCACGCGGGGCGGTCTGTACTTCCACTTCGCCTCGAAGGAACAGCTGGCGCGCGCCATCCTGGACGAGACGGCGATCCTGGACCGGATCCCGCCGCGCGCCGTCAAGCTGCAGGAATGGGTCGACCTGGCCCTGCTGATGGCCTACCGGCTGCCCCGGGACCCGCTGCTCGGCGCCACCGTGCGGCTGTCGGTCGACCTCAGGGCGCGCGGGCTGTTCGGCACCCGCTGGCCGCAATGGATCGGCGCGGGCGAGGAGTTGCTGTGCGCCGCGCGGGAGCAGGGCGAGCTGCTCGGCCATGTGGAGCCGTCGGAGGTGGCACGGCTGCTCGCCGGGTCATGGACCGGGATCCAGCTGATCACCGAGACCCTGCCCGACGGGGAGCTGTGCAAAGAGGTGTCGGCGTTCCTGGAGCTGGTGCTGCCCAACATCGCGCGGCCGGGCGTACTGGCCAAGTTGGACACCTCGCCGCACCGGGGCGTCGAACTCGCCCACGCCACCTGGGGTGATGAGGCTCCGCCGCCGACCTGAGGGGGGTCCGCCGCCGTCCCGTTGGCGCAAATGTGCGGTTGCCGTGCGCGTGACCCGTATAAAGAAACAGGACGTCAGTCCTTTTTCGCTGGACGGGGGCACGGGGAGCGGCGGTGCGGGAGTTGCGCAGGCACGGGGAGACGGCGGGCGCGGAGCCGGCGGCGCAGGTCCTGGACGCGGAGCTGTGCCGGCGGCTGTTCGGCTCGCTGCACCGCAACGGCCAGCGAGTGAAGGCGGAACAGTATGTGCGCGGGCTGCTGTCGGTGCCCGGACGCAAGACGCTGCGGAGCATCGCGACGCGGTTCGAGGGAGCCTCCGCGCAGCAGAGCGTGCACCACTTCATCACCACCTCGCCCTGGGAATGGACGCCGGTCCGGCACGCCCTGGCCCGCCAGGCGCAGCGCGCCCTCGCCCCGGAGGCCTGGGTGATCGGCTCCACGCTGATACCGAAGGCCGGCCCGCACTCCGTCGGCGCCGATCCGCAGCCCACCCCGCTCGGCACCGTCAACGGCCAGTGCGCCGTGGGCACCTGGCTCGCCTCGGAGCGTACGGCCGTGCCGGTCGACTGGCAGCTGCGGCTGTCCGCCCGCTGGACGGCCGAGCCGCTGCGGCGACGGGCCGGTGTCCCGGCGGACGCCGCGCCCGGCACCCTCGAGGAGTGCGTGCGCCAGGCCGTGTCCGGGCTGCCGGACCTGCCTGAGCTGCCGGAGACGGCCGGGCTGCCCGTCGTCGTGGACGTCAAGGAGGCGGACGGCACCGCGATCGCCCGCCATCTCGCCACCACCGGGCTGCGGTTCGTGGTGCGGGTGGGCCCGTCGGCCCCGGTGCGGATCGACCGGTCGGCGCTGCCCAAGTACGGCGACCTCCAGCGCACCGCGGGCGAGCTGGCCGACTCCCTGCCGCAGCTGCGGCGGCGGGTGGAACCGGGTGACGGGCCCACGACGGCGGTGGCGGTCCCGGTGGTGGCCTCGCCGGCGGGGCGGGACGCGATGACGCTGGTGGGCGAGTGGGGGCCGGGCCGGGGCGCCGACCGGCGGCTGTGGCTCACCAGCCTCACCACCGCGGACCTCGCCGCCGCGCTGCGGCTGACCCGGCTGCCGGACGTGGTCGAGCGGGACTTCGCCGAGATCTCCGACGACGTCGGCCTGCGGGACTTCGCGGGACGGTCGTTCCCCGGCTGGCACCGGCACATCACGCTGGCCTCGGTGGCCCATCTGATCGCCGCGGTGGGGCGGCTGGAGACGGGCCGGCGGTCCGGCCGGAAGCCGGGTGGGCGGTCCGGCGGGCGGTCCAGCGGGCGGTCGGCCGGGCAGTCGGGTGTGCGGTCCGGTGGGCGGTCGAACGGAGATTCGGAGTGATGTCTTGCACATCAACAGGACTACCGTTCGGTAACTTGACACTCTCGACCGCCTGGTGATGACTCACCTCCCCCCAAGCCCCTTACTCTCAGGCCGGGCCTCACCCAGCGCCCTCGTCCCCATCACAGCGGATGTGCAACAGCACGGGTTGTAGTTAGGAGATTCATGCTCAGCCTCGACCTGCGTCCCACGACCGCAGCACGAGGGACACCCCCCACACCCTTTCCACCCCCCTCCCACGACGCCGTCCTGTCCGAGATCTCCTCCGTACTGTTCGCCTCGCTGTCCCGCAGCGATCAATGCAGAAAGGCCATGCAGTACTTACGCGGCCTGCTGGAGACACCGGGGCGCAAGTCCATACGCAACATCGCCGCCCTCCTCGGCGAGCAGGTTTCGGAGCAGAACCTGCACCACTTCATCTCCGCCTCCACCTGGGACTGGATCCCGATCCGCCGGGCGCTCGCCGGCCATTGGCTGAGCGTCAGTCCGCCGCGGGCATGGGTGGTGCAGCCGGTCATCATCCCCAAGACGGGACGGCATTCCGTCGGCGTGGACAAGCACTTCTTCCCCACCCTCGGACAGGTGCTCAACGCGCAGCGCGCCATAGGTGTGTGGGCCGCCTCGGACACCACCAGCGCCCCGGTCAACTGGCGGCTGCACCTGCCGCAGGCCTGGCTCAAGGACGATCTCCGGCGCAGCCAGGTGTCGATACCGGACGGTGTGCCGGTGGAGACCCTGAGCGAGTGCGTGGTCGAGGCCTGTCTGGAGGCGGTCGATCGCTGGCGGCTGCCGGTGCGGCCGTTCGTGCTCGACTCCTGCGAAGTGCACGCCGCACCCATCTTCGAGAGGCTGCACGCCGCGGGCCTGCCTTTGCTGGTGAGCGTCTGCGAGGAGATGCCGCTCACCCTCACCGATCCGGCCCTGCCGGCCGCCGGGCGGGGCCAGCTGACCGCCGAACAGATCATGATCATGGCCAGGGACCTGCGGCGCCCTGTGACGGCAGGCGGCCACCGGCCCGGCACCACGCCCCGTACCCACTGGGCCGCCACCGTACGGGTCGCCGGGCCGTCCGCGGCCGGGCCGGCCTCCGGACAGGGCGAGGTGACCCTCCTCGGGGTCGGCGAGGAAGGCGGGCGCTGGCCCGCGAAGCTCTGGCTGACGAACCTCTCCACCGCGCCGCCCGCCTCCCTGGTCCGGCTGAGCAAGCTGGCCGACCGGGTCGACCGGGACTTCGCGGAGATCGCCGACCGGGTGGGCATCCGGGACTTCTCCGGGCGCTCCTTCGACGGATGGCACCGCCATATGACCCTCGCGTCGGCCGCGCACGCGGTCGTCGCCCTCGCCCGCAGCGGTCCTGACCGTCCCTGACCCGTCCCACCCCGGCCCCACTCCCGATCAGCGCCCGATCAGCCACTCCCCCGTCGCGACCGGCGGGCGGACGGTCCTGCCGACCGTCCGCCCGCCGGTCGTTCCGTATGCGCGCGGAGACGAAGAGATGACGGGAATTCGGCCTGTGCGAGGCGAATGGACAACGCGGCTGCGATCGCGCCGACTTGACATATCCGCGACCACTTGACGGATCGCGCGTCACCTGACGGAGTACCGCACACCTTGTTGGTGGCGTCGCTGAATCCATCGGACGATTCATTCGCGCCGCGGAGTTCTCACTCCCCGCCTTCTTCCCCCGCACTCGCTCTCCATCCCTTCCTTCTTTGCGTCCCGCATCGCCGTACGCCCTTCGCGATTGGAGAAATCAGTGGACAACGCTCTGCTCGATATTCGATATGAACAGGCGTTGCAGCAGCCGCCGTGGGAGGACGAGGGGCAGGTGCTGCGGGTGCGGAAGGAACTCGCCGCCCGGCCCGCGCTCGTCGACGCCGAGGACGTGCGCACCCTGCGCTCCGTGCTGGCGCGGGTCGCCGCGGGCGAGGCCCATGTGGTGCAGGCCGGCGACTGCGCGGAGGACACCGCCGAGTGCACCCCGGGCTATGTCGCCCGCAAGGCCGGCCTGTTGAACATGCTCGCCGGTCAGCTGGAGATGGACACCTGCCGGCCCGTGGTGCGCGTCGGCCGGATGGCCGGCCAGTTCGGCAAGCCCCGCTCCCGCCCCACCGAGCGCGTCGGCGACCTCGAACTGCCGGTCTACCGAGGCCACATGGTCAACAGCCCGGAGCCCGACCCCGAGCTGCGCCGCCCCGACCCCGAGCGGCTGCTCTCCGGCTACGAGGCCGCCCACGCCGTGATGGGCTACCTGGGCTGGCTCGACGCCCCCGGCCGGGCCCGTATCGGCGCGCCCGTCTGGACCAGCCACGAGGCGCTGCTGCTGGACTACGAGGTCCCCATGCTGCGTCGGCAGGCGGACGGACGGCTGCTGCTCTCCTCCACGCACTGGCCGTGGATCGGCGAGCGGACCCGCCAGCTGGACGGCGCCCATGTCGCCCTGCTCTCCGAGGTGGTCAACCCGGTGGCCTGCAAGGTCGGCCCCGGTATGGCGGTCGACGAGCTGCTGTCCCTGTGCGAGCGGCTCGACCCGGCGCGGGAGCCGGGCAGGCTGACCCTCATCGCCCGGATGGGCGCCGGGACCGTCGCCGAGCGGCTGCCCTCGCTGGTGTCGGCCGTGCGTGCCGCCGGGCACCCGGTGATCTGGCTGACCGACCCGATGCACGGCAACACCGTCAGCACCCCGGACGGGCTCAAGTCCCGCTTCCTGGAGACGATCACGCGCGAGATCGACGAGTTCCAGCACGCGGTCGTCGCGGCGGGCGGTGTCGCGGGCGGCCTCCACCTGGAGACCACCCCCGACGACGTCACCGAGTGCGTCCGCGACAGCTCCGAGGTCGACATGGTCGGCACCCGGTACACGAGCTTCTGCGACCCGCGCCTCAACCCCGGCCAGGCCCTCACCGTGGCCTCGGCCTGGTGGCAGACGGCCCGCCCGTCCCAGCCGGCGGCGGCGTAGCCCCACGGCCCCGGCCACCGGCCGCCGGCCACCGCCCGTGGCCACAGCCCGTGGCCGCCGCACGGCAGCCCGGCGTACGGAAGGCCGTCCTACGGCAGCCCGGCGTACGGAAGGCACGGAAGCGGGCCGTACCGCTGCCGCGTCGCCGCCGCACCACCGCCGGTTCACCGCACCGGCCCGGACCCCGCGGGCGGCCGCCCCACAGAACTTCGCTTGAGGAGAGGACAGTCATGGCGGGCATACCCCCCATCGAGCCGTATCCGCTGCCGTCGGCGGAAGACCTGCCCGGCAACACCGCCCGGTGGTCCGCCGACCCGGACCGCGCGGTGCTGCTCGTCCACGACATGCAGCGCTACTTCCTGCGCCCGTTCCCCGCGTCCCTGCGCGATCCGCTGGTGCGCAACGCCACCGCGCTGCGCGAGCGTGCCGTCGCGACCGGCATGCCGGTGGCGTACACGGCGCAGCCCGGCGGGATGACCGACGAACAGCGCGGTCTGCTCAAGGACTTCTGGGGTCCGGGCATGCGCGTCGACCCGGCCGACCGCGAGGTCGTGGAGCCGCTGGCGCCGGGGCCGGACGACCGGGTGTTCACCAAGTGGCGGTACAGCGCGTTCTTCCGTTCCGGCCTGCTGGAGTGGATGCGCGAGCGGGGCCGCGACCAGTTGGTGGTGTGCGGTGTGTACGCCCACGTCGGGGTGCTGATGACCGCGGTCGAGGCGTTCACCCATGACATCCAGCCGTTCCTGGTCGCCGACGCGGTCGCGGACTTCTCCGCGGAGTACCACCGGCTGGCCGTGGAGTACGCCGCCCAGCGCTGCGCGGTGGTCACCACCACGGACACCGTCCTCGCCCAGCTCGGCACCACCGCCCGCACCACCGCCCGCACCGCCGGAGCGACGGCATGACCGGGGCCGCGGAACTCCTCGGCCGAATCCTCGGTCCGCGCCCCGGCCCGTTCGCCCTGCTGCACCGCCCGGAGGCGGGCGGACCGGACTGTGTGGACGTCCTGCTCGGCACGATCACGACACCGCGCACCCTGGCGGACCTCCCCCTGCCCGACGAGGCTCAGCCCGCCGACGGACCCCGCCACGAGCTGCTGACGCTCATCCCGTACCGGCAGATCACCGAACGCGGCTTCGCCGGCCCGGACGACGGCGAGCCGCTGATCGCGATGACCGTCACCGAGCAGGCCGCGCTGCCCCTCGACGAGGTCCTGCGCCGGCTCCCGGACGTGCCGATCGAGCTCACCGACGGCCACTTCGACATCGCCGACGACGCCTACGCCGACACGGTCCGCCGGGTCATCCGGGACGAGATCGGCACCGGCGAGGGCGCCAACTTCGTCATCAAGCGGTCCTTCGTCGCCGACATCACCGGCTACACCCCGCACAGCGCGCTGTCCTTCTTCCGGCGGCTGCTGCGCGGCGAGTCGGGCGCCTACTGGACGTTCCTCGTGCACACCGGCGACCGGACCTTCGTCGGCGCGACCCCGGAGCGGCACATCAGCCTCGCCGGAGGCACCGCCGTGATGAACCCGATCAGCGGCACGTACCGCTACCCGCCCGCCGGGCCGAACCTGCCCGAGGTGCTGGACTTCCTCGCCGACCGCAAGGAAGCCGACGAGCTGTACATGGTCGTCGACGAGGAGCTGAAGATGATGGCCCGGATCTGCGACTCCGGCGGCCGGGTGGTGGGCCCGTACCTCAAGGAGATGGCCCGCCTCGCGCACACGGAGTACTTCATCGAGGGCCACAGCACCCGCGATCCGCGCGAGATCCTGCGCGAGGCGATGTTCGCCCCGACGGTCACCGGCAGTCCGCTGGAGAGCGCCTGCCGGGTCATCGACCGGTACGAGCCCGAGGGCCGCGGCTACTACAGCGGGGTGGCGGCGCTCATCGGCCGTGACGCCACGGGCGCCCGGGCGATGGACTCGGCCATCCTCATCCGCACCGCCGACATCGACGCGACGGGCCGGGTGCGGATCGGCGTCGGCGCCACGCTCGTGCGGCACTCCGACCCGGACTCCGAGGTCGCCGAGACCCGTGCGAAGGCGGCCGGGCTGCTCGCGGCGCTCCGGTCGGACGGCGCGGCGGCCGGAAGGGCCGCCGGCGCCGACGCGGTGCGCTTCGGCGACCACCCGGACGTCCGGGCCTCGCTGGAGCGGCGCAACGCCACGCTCGCCGGTTTCTGGCTGGCGGACGGCGCCGGCCGGGCCCGGCCCGTCCCGGAGCTGGCGGGCAGCCGGGTGCTGGTGGTGGACGCCGAGGACACCTTCACCTCGATGATCGACCACCAGCTGCGCTCGCTGGGGCTGGAGGTGACGGTCCGCCGCTTCGACGAGCCGTACGCCTTCGACGGTCACGACCTGGTCGTCATGGGTCCCGGTCCCGGTGATCCGCGCGAGGCCGGCCACCCCAAGATCGCCCATCTGCGGTCGGCGATCGACACCCTGCTCGCCGAGCGGCGGCCGTTCCTCGCGGTCTGCCTCAGCCACCAGGTGCTCAGCATGCGGCTCGGTTTCCCGCTGGTCCGCCGGGAGGTGCCGAACCAGGGCGTGCAGCAGCCGATCGACTTCTTCGGCGCCCGCGAACGGGTCGGCTTCTACAACACGTTCGCCGCGCGCGCCGACGAGGACAAGGCCGAGTGCGAGGGCGTGGGCCTGGTGGAGGTGAGCCGTGACGCGCTGACCGGTGAGGTGCACGCGCTGCGCGGTCCGCACTTCGCCTCGATGCAGTTCCACGCCGAGTCGGTGCTCACCGAGGACGGCGTACGTCTCGTCGGCGCCCTGATGACGGAGGTGCTGGGCGCCCGGCTGTGACCGCACGGGGCGGCCGGCGACGGCGGCCGGCCGCCCCGCCCCACCCGGCCCGAGAGGACGACCCGGCCCTGGCCCGAGAGGACGACCGACCATGCATGGCGACCCGCTGTCCCGCACCGCCCGTGTCCCGGGCTCCAAGAGCATCACCAACCGCGCGCTGCTGCTGGCCGCCGCCGCGACCGGCACCACCACCCTGGCCGCTCCCCTGGTCAGCGACGACACGCTGGCCTTCCGCACCGCCCTCACCGGCCTCGGCGTCACCGTGACCCCGGACCCGGACGACTCCCGCTGGACGGTCGGCGGGCTGGGCGGGGGTCCCGTCCGGGGCGGCCGGGTCTGGTGCGCGGACGCCGGGACCGCGGCCCGGTTCCTGCCGCCGTTCACCGCCGCCGGCCGTGGCACCTATCTGTTCGACGGCTCCGCGCAGCTGCGGGCGCGCCCGCTGCGGCCGCTGGTCGACTCGCTCGCCCGGCTCGGCGCCACGGTCCGGTCGGCGGACGGCACCTTGCCGCTGGAGGTGACCGCGGCCGGCCTGGACGGCGGCGAGCTGGCTCTGGACTCCTCGCTCAGCAGCCAGTATCTGAGCGGTCTGCTGATGGCGGCCCCGCTGCTGCGCACCCCGCTGGTGCTGCGGCCCGAGAGCCTGGTCAGCCGCCCGTACGTCGACATGACCCTGGCCCTGATGCGCCGCTTCGGCGCCTACGTCGAGGAGTCCGCCGACCGGATCGCCATCCGGCCCGGCCGCTACCGCCCCACGCACCTGGCGATCGAACCGGACGCCTCCACTGCGTCGTACTTCTTCGCGGCGGCCGCGGTCACCGGGCGCAGCGTCACCGTGCCGGGTCTGGGGACGGGCAGCCTGCAGGGGGACCTGCGGTTCGTGGACGTGCTCGCCAAGGCCGGGGCGCGGGTGACCGTCACCGCCGGGACCACCACGGTCACCGGCGACGGGCGGCTGCGCGGCGGCTTCGACGTCGACATGGGCGAGATCTCCGACACCTTCATGACCATGGCCGCGATCGCGCCGCTCGCCGACGCGCCGGTGACGATCCGGGGCATCGGGCACGCCCGGCTGAAGGAGTCGGACCGGATCGAGGCGGTGGCGTCGAACCTGCGCGCCTGCGGAGTGCGGGTCGAGGAGGGCCGCGACTGGATCACCGTCCATCCGGGCGTGCCGGCCCCGGCGCGGATCGACTGCCGCCGGGACCACCGGATCGCGATGTCCTTCTCGGTCCTCGCCCTCGGCTCGGGCGTGCGGCTCGACCTGGACGACCCGGCCTGTGTGGCCAAGACCTTCCCCGGGTTCCACGCCGAACTCGACCGGCTGTTTCCCGACATTCCCACGAGAGCTGAGGAGCGGCAGTGAGCAGGTTGCGCTGGCTGACCGGAGGTGAGTCCCACGGACCGGCCCTGGTCGCCGTGTTGGAGGGCCTGCCCGCGGGCGTCCCGGTCACCACGGAGATGGTGGCGGATCACTTGGCGCGGCGGCGGCTCGGCTATGGGCGCGGTGCGCGGATGAAGTTCGAGCGGGACGAGGTCACGTTCCTGGGTGGTGTCCGGCACGGTCTGACGCTGGGTTCTCCGGTGGCGGTCATGGTCGGGAACACGGAGTGGCCGAAGTGGGAGAAGGTGATGGCGGCCGACCCCGTCGATGCGGGTGAGCTGGCCGCACTGGCGCGCAACGCGCCGCTGACCCGTCCCCGTCCCGGTCACGCCGATCTGGCGGGTATGCAGAAGTACGGTTTCGAGGAGGCCCGGCCGATCCTGGAGCGGGCGTCGGCGCGGGAGACGGCGGCGCGGGTGGCGCTGGGCGCGGTGGCGCGGTCGTTCCTGAAGGAGACGGCCGGGATCGAGATCGTCTCGCACGTGGTGGAGCTGGCGGCGGCGAAGGCGCCGTACGGGGTGTATCCGGCGCCGGGTGATG
>NZ_JBEPAL010000049.1:0-64028 GCF_040298625.1 Streptomyces sp. NPDC001532 | reverse complement strand
TACCCCGTCGAGCGCATGATGCGCGACGCCAAGATCACCCAGATCTACGAGGGCACCAACCAGGTCCAGCGCATCGTGATGGCGCGCAACCTGCCCGGTGTCCGGGCGGCGGTTCGGTGAGCGCCGTGAACAGCGAGGAGATCCGCCAGGTCGGTGTCGTGGGCTGCGGGCTCATGGGCTCGGGCATCGCCGAGGTCTGCGCGCGCGCCGGGCTGGACACCCTGGTGCACGAGGTGAACGACGACGCACTGCGAGCCGGCCGCCTCAGGATCGAGCAGTCGCTCGCCCGTGGCGTGGAGCGCGGCAGACTCACCGCCCACGAGCGGGACCGCGCCCTGGACCGCCTCACCTTCACCACCGACCTGGCCGACTTCGCCGACCGTGATCTCGCCGTCGAGGCCGTCCCGGAGATCGAGCACCTCAAGCTCGAACTGTTCGCGGCGCTCGACCGCACGATGGTGAAGCCGCAGGCGCTGCTCGCCACCAACACCTCGTCCATCCCCGTCATGAGGCTCGCGGCGGCCACCGGCCGTCCGGACCGGGTCATGGGCGTGCACTTCTTCAATCCGGTGCCGGTCCTCGACCTGGTGGAACTCGTGCCGTCGCTCACCACGTGCGACACGGCCTGGCAGCGGATGCACGCGTTCGTCAGCCGCACGCTGGGCCGGCATGTGATCACCTCTCAGGACCGGGCCGGTTTCGTCGTCAACGCGCTGCTGATCCCGTACCTGTTGTCCGCGATCCGGATGTTCGAGTCGGGGTTCGCCACCGCCGACGACATCGACAGCGGCATGGTGCGCGGCTGCGCCCACCCGATGGGCCCGCTGGCCCTCGCCGACCACATCGGCCTCGACACCACCCTGGCCGTCGCCGAGTCCTTGTACGCCGAGTTCAAGGAGCCGCTGTACGCGCCGCCTCCGCTGCTGTCGCGGATGGTCGAGGCCGGACACCTGGGCCGCAAGTCCGGGCGGGGGTTCTATCCGTACGCCGCTGTGCCGGCTGCGCCGAAGCGGGCCTGAGCGCGGGCGGCTCAAGCGTGACCGCGTACCGCCGTCAGGGGCAGCAGCACCTCGTCGACGAGGGCGGCCACCTCGGACGGTGGTACCTCGTCGTGCTGCATGGACTCCATGATGATCAGTCGTGGTCCGAGGGAGGCGAGGCGCTGGGTCACCGCGGCGGCATCGGCCTCGCCGCGGTCGGCCGTGGCGCGCAGGATGTCCAGCAGGAGGTGCTGGTGCGGCACCACCACCGCCCGGAAGATCTCGTCGAACAGCTCCGGGTGGCGCGGGCGCTGGGCGATCAGCGGGCGCAGTGCGCGGCCTCTGGGCTCCACGAGGCTGCCGGCCAGCCCAGTGAGCACGGACAGCAGGTCACCGCGTAGGGAACCGGTGCGGGGCGGGACGGGCTGGGCGAAGCCGGTCGCCGGGTCGGAGAGTGCGGCGAGGAGCGGTTCGGCCGGGGTGGTCCAGCGGCGGTAGAGGGTGGTCACCCCGGTGCCGGCGCGGGCCGCGACCTTCTCGAGGCTGAGTTCCTCGAAGCTCGTCTCCGCCAGCTCCTCCAGTGCGGCCAGGTAGATCGCGCGCAAGAGCTCCGGTCCCCGTCGTTCGTATCTTTTTCGGCTCGGCGGGTGCGCCGGAACCAGCCGACCGAGGGCCCGCCACGCGGGCCGCACGGCCGGGCCCCCTAAAGCCCGATCACCCGCACCCCAAGAACCCGAGAACCCGCGAACCCGAGATCCCGAGATCCCGAGAACCGAGGACCGAGGACCGAGGACCGTCCATGGCCGAAACCGCCGACGAGCTGATCGACGTCCACGCCCACTTCGTCACCGACTCCTATGTGGCCGCCGCCCGGGCGGCGGGCCACATCCATCCCGACGGCATGCCGGGCTGGCCCTCCTGGGACGCGTGCGAGCACCTGCGGCTCATGGACGAGCACCGCATCCGGACCTCGCTGCTGTCCATCTCCTCTCCCGGCACCCACTTCGGCGACGACACGGCCGCCCGCGCGCTCACCCGCGAGGTCAACGAGTACGCCGCCGAGCTGGTGCGTGCCCATCCGGCCCGCTTCGGCCACTTCGCCTCGCTCCCCCTGCCGGACATCGACGGCGCCCTCGTCGAACTCGCCTACGCGCTGGACGTGCTGGGCAGCGACGGCGTCACCATCGGAGTGGCAGCCGGCCGGGTGCTCGGGTCCCGGCGGCACCGTCAGCGGGGCTTGAGGCCGTGCAGGAGGGTGTGGACGAGGTCCTCGAGGCCGGCCAGGGCAGCCTCGGGTGCGAGCATGCCGCCGGCGGCGAAGGCGGCGAGGCCGTGCAGGCTCGCGCCGGCGATGAGGGTGAGCTGCTCGGGATCGCCCTCGACGATCTCGCCGCGCCGCTGGGCGTCGGCCAGAACCCGCTCCAGGGAGCCCACCGTGCGGTCGATCGCCGACGCCATCTGCTCGGAGGCGCCGGGGTCGTGCTTGCGGGCGTACATCAGCTCCAGCAGTTCGGCGTTGTCGAGGGCGAAGCGGAGATAGGCGCGGGCGAGGGAGGTGATCCGCGGTTCGAGGGCGAGGCCGGGGTCGTCGGCGGCCTGGAGGGTCTGCTCGAGACGGTCGTAGCCGGCGAGGGCGAGGGCGTTGAGCAGGGCCTGCTTGTCCTTGAAGTGGCGGCCGGGCGCGGCATGGCTGACACCGGCCTCGCGGGCCAGTTCCCGCAGGGAGAGCGCGGTGACGCCCTTCGTCCGCAGGGTGCGCTCGGCACCGGCGAGCAGGGTGGAGCGCAGGTCTCCGTGGTGGTAGGGGCGGCTCTCGGGCATGGGGTCATCGTAGACCGGTGTTGGCATCGTCAGCTTTGTTGTCGACGTCCGCATTGTTGTCATTGACAGCATTGTTGTCGACGCCTACATTCGGAGGCATGACCCAGACGCAGCAGTGGAACGCGACCGAACTGCCCGATCTCAGCGGCCGTACGGCCGTCGTCACCGGCGCCAACAGCGGCATCGGCCTCACCACCGCCCAGGCGCTGGCCGGTGCGGGCGCGCATGTCGTCCTCGCCGTACGGGATCCCGAGCGCGGCCGGGCCGCCGCCGCGAGCGTGCCTGGCAGCACCGAGGTGCGGCGACTCGATCTGGCCGACCTGGCGTCCGTCCGGGAGTTCGCCGCGGGGTGGGAGGGGCCGCTGCACGTGCTGATCAACAACGCGGGCGTGATGATGATCCCGCGGAAGCGCACCAAGGACGGCTTCGAGATGCAGTTCGGCACCAACCATCTCGGGCACTTCGCCCTGACGAACCTGCTCCTGCCGTACGTCACCGACCGCGTGGTCACCATCTCCTCCGCGGCCCATCGCTGGGGCGACGCGGCGATTCACTTCGACGACCTGAACAGCGACGCAGCCTACGACCCGCGGGGCGCCTACGGTCAGTCCAAGCTGGCGAACCTGTTGTTCACGCTGGAACTGCAGCGCCGGCTGACCGAGTCCGGCTCCCGGGTCCGCGCCCTGGCGGCCCACCCCGGGTACTCGGCCACCAACCTCCAGAGCCACGCGGCGAGCCGGGTGGCCCGGCTGGGGATGCGGTTCTCCAACAAGTACCTGGCTCAGAGCGACCGGGCCGGCGCCCTGCCGACCCTGTACGCCGCCACCCAGGACCTGCCCGGCGCCTCCTACGTCGGCCCCGACGGCTGGGGCGAGTTCCGCGGCGGGCCCACCCTGGTGTCCCGGTCCCGGGCGGCGAGCGATCCGGCGACGGCCCGGCGGCTGTGGACGGTCTCCGAGGAACTCACGGGTGTGGTGTGCCCGTTGCAGGCGCAGATGGCCTGAGCCCTGTGGCGGTGGTCGACCGATGCCGCGTCTGCTCACCGTGTTCGGGACCCGGGCGACGGGCCACTGTTCGCCCACGTGCCGACCGGCACCGCCGCGGAGCGCCCTCCCCGGCGGTGGTGACGGCGGCCTGAGCCGAGCGCACCCACCGTCCGCCCGGCCGACCGGGGCCACCGCCTCGCCGCACTCTCCAGCCATGACAGCACACCACAGCCGGGAAACGACCGAGCAACGCCCGCTTTTCGGCGCGGAGTTGAGGTTCACTGGGTCCAGGGGTGCGGGCGCGCCGGAATGGAGCCGGGGATGCTGGACGGCAGTGCCGAGAGCGAGATCGTGGACAGGGAGATCGCGGACGGGGACCTCAGCGGTGTGTCCGAGGAGGAGCTGCGGGAGTGGATCGCCCAGGCGCGTGCCGAGCTGGCCCGGCACCCGTCCGACGGCGGCCTCGACCGGTCGGCGTCGCGGGTCGCCATGGGTCTGTGGCTGGCTGAGCTGGCCGAACGCCGGGGCGACCTTCAGCAGCTCGATGCCGCGATCGCCGCCGTCGACCAGGCGGTCGCCGAGGATCCCGGCCACCGGGACGTACCGCGATGGCGCGGAATCCTCGGCCAGTTGCACTGGTTCCGGTACGAGGCGATCTGCGGCCCCGACCCCACCCCGGACCGGCTCGCCGCACTCCTGGCTGAGCCCACCCGGCAGTTGGAGGCCGCCGCGGCCGTCCTCCCCGCGGGCGAGGAGATCACCCGCCAGGTCCGGGCCCGGCTGGGTATCGCGTACGGCACCCGGTTCCTCAGCACGAACGACCCGGCGGACGTGGAAGCGGCGATCACCCAGCTGGGCGAGGCGCTGGACGGCGTACCCGAACCCATGGGCCAGCCGGCCTTCTTCCGCTTCCACCACGGGCAGCAGTACGCCCGTCGCTTCGATCTGACCGGCGCCGACGCCGACCTGGAGCGGGCCCTCGCCGAGATCCGGCGAGCCGTCGACGACGGCGAGAACTCCGGCGAGTGCGACGACGGCTGGTTCCCGATCGCCCGCGCCCAGTTCGCCAGGATCCTGCTCCTGCGGCTGCCGGAGGCCAGGGAACACCGCGACCCGCGCGACGTCGCCGAAGCCCTGGTACAGCTGGAGCATCTGCCGCTCGACAGCCCCTTGCTGGCCGAGTATCCCCTGCCGGTGCTGCGGAACTACGGCCGGCTGCTGCGCGAGCGGGCCGGCGAGCAGACGAACGCGGCGGACGCGCGGCGGGCCCTCGCCGTGCTGCGCCAGGTCGCGGAGCGGTGGCCCTCGGACGCCCCGGACCGCTGGAGCGCGCTGATGGACCTGGCCGCCGCATGGCAGGTGGTGGCGCTGGACACCCTCGACGCGCAGGCCCTGCGCGCCACCGAGGACGCCTACGCGGAGGCCCTCTCCGTGCCCACCTGCCCGCCCGGCGTCCGCAATTACCTCCAGGCCACCCGCGGTTACGTCAGAGGTGTCCGGGTCCGCGCCGGTCAGCTGCCGGACACGCCCGACGATCCCGTGATCGCCGCGGGGCGGCGGGCGGCGACCGCGCTCCAGCAGGCCATGGCGGCGCGGGCGGAAGGCGGGCCGGAGTCCGGTGGCGCCGCATCCGAGGATCTCCAGTGGCTGGGCCTGACGAGTTTCGGGCCGATGGGCGAGGACCTCCAGCGGGTGATCGAGCGCTGCCAGAAGGCCGAGGCGGGCGCCGGTCTGCGTCGTCTGCCCATGCTGCTGATGGCCTTCTTCTCGCCGTCCCTCGGCGGGCTGGGGATCACTCCCGGCGCCGAGGAGGTCATGGAACAGATCCGTGCGGCCATGGCGGTCCTGCCGCAGCAGGACCCGATCCGGACGAGCCTGCACATGGTGGCCGGCCAGACCGCCCTGACCGTCGGCGGGCGGTCCTACGACGCGGCTCAGTTCCAGGTGGCGCTGCACCACTTCGACATGGCCCTCGCCGCGCCGGACACCGCGACGGCGGACGACGCGCTGCGCGGCAGCCGCGAGGTGTGCCGCATCGCCGCGCTCTCCTTCCTGGCGCAGGTGCGGGGCACGCAGGACGCCCTCGCGCGGGCCGCCGCCGAGCTGGCCGCGGTGCGCGCCGACCCGTCGGTGACCGCGTACACACGCCTGTACGCGGCCGTGCAGCACGCCCTGATCGGGGCGCGCCGGGCGTTCGCCGTGAGTGACGGCACCGGGCTGGCCGTGGCGGCGGAGGAGCTGCGTCACGCGATGGACCGGCTCCCGACGGACGACGCCATGCGCTCCAAAGTGGTCCCGCTGCTCGACGCGCTGACCTCGGCTCAGCAGTTCCTCGCCCCCGGCGTCCCGCCCCGGTCCCCGTCCAGGCCCGCGGACATCGACCCGGAGCGGGTGCGACGGGAGTCGGCGCCGCTGCCGCCGCGCGATCGTGCGGAGGCGCTGGGCACGGCCGGACTGGCGCACGGCTTGCGCGTGCTGCGGGAGCCGGACCCGGGCCGGCTCGACGACGCCATCGCGCTGTTGCGGGAAGCCCTCGCGCTGGATCCCGCCGATGCCGGCGGCAACAGGGTCCGGTTCGCCCACACCCTGTCGACGCTCCTGCTGCACCGGCACCGTGCGGACCGTGACGCGGCCCACCTGGACGAGGCCGTCCGCTGGTCCGAGGAGGTGGTCCGCCTCGCGGCCCATCCCGGGCACTTCGGCTGGGCGCCGTCGGCGATGCAGCTCGCCGAGGCGTACCGCTCGACGAGCACGGCTCGGCCCGCCGCCCGAGCCGAGTACCAGGCCCGCAGCCGTGCGGCCGGGCTGCGCGCGCTGCGCGGCCACGCCTGGCAGGTCCTGTTGCAGTCACGTGCGCAGCACACGGCCGAAGCCCTCACCCTCTCCGCCTCGCACGCCCTGCAGGTGGCCCGCTGGTGCATCGCCGACGGCCGCCTCGACGAGGCGGTGCAGGCCCTGGACGCCGGCCGCGGCCTGGTCCTGCACGCGGCCTCCGCGGTCGGCACGGTGCCACAACGGCTCACGGCAGCGGGCCGTCCCGACCTCGCCGCCGAGTGGCGCACGGCTGCTTCCGCCGACGGCCCCGAGGCGGCCGAGGGCATTCCCGGCGACCTGCGTCACCGGGTGCTCCAGGTCCTCGCCGGCACCGACGACCTCGACGCCGAGGCGCCGGCCGACGACTCCGGCTCCACAGCGGGGACCCGCCTCGGCCACCTGCTCGTCCCGCCTCCGCTCCCCGCCGTCGCCGCCGCGCTGCGCCGGGCCGGGGCGGACGCCCTGGTGTACCTGGTACCCGGCGAGCGTGCGGGGCGCGGGCCCGGTGGCTGCGCCGTCGCCGTCCACGCGGACGGCCGTACGAGCCTGGTGGACCTGCCTCGGCTGACGTCGGACGCGCCCGAGCTCGCCGCCTACCTGGGCCCGCGCGCGGGGACGGGCAGCCGGGACGCGGGGCCCGGCGACGGTGCGCCGTCCGTCCCGACCGGCGGCCGGGAGGTCGGGCGCCGGGCCCTGGAGACCGTCTGCGACTGGGCTTCGGCGGCCGCGACGGAGCCGCTGCTCGCGCATCTGCGCGCACACGGCGCCGTCCGGCCGCCCAAGGTGGTGCTGGTCCCCATGGGGCATCTCGCCGCCGTTCCCTGGCACGCGGCCCGCACCCGCACGCCGGACGGCCGTCACGGCCACCGGTACCGGTACGCCGTCCAGGACGCCGTCGTCTCCTACGCCGCCTCGGCCCGCCTGTACTGCGAGGTCATGGACCGTGAGCCGGTGCCCCGCGACGCGCCCGGCCTGGTCGTCGGGAATCCGACCGGCGATCTGCCGCACGCGGGCCGGGAGGCCGCCGCCCTGCACGCCGCCTTCTACCGCACCGCCCCGTACCTGGGGCGGCACCCGGCCGGCGCGGCCACCGGCACCGGCACTCCGGAGGAAGTCCTCGGCTGGCTGCGGCTGCGTGGCCTGTCTCCGGGCGGAGTGCTGCATCTGGCCTGCCACGCCGAGGTGGCGGCGCACTCGGCAGCCCGCACCTCACACCTCCACCTCGCGGGCGGCACGCTCGCCGCCGAGCAGCTCACCGAGCTGGCCCAGCGCCGCGACCGGCCCGGACGACTGGGGCTGGTGGCGCTGGCGGCCTGCACCACCCATGTCTCCGGGCGCGGCTACGACGAGGCGTTCACACTGTCCACCGCGTTCCTGGTGGACGGGGCCAGGTCGGTGCTGGGCTCGCTGTGGCCGGTGCCGGACGAGGCGACCTCGTACCTGATGTTCATGGTCCACCACTACCTGCGCACCGAGGGCGCCCGTCCCGCCGCCGCGCTGCGGCTGGCCCAGCTGTGGATGCTCGACCCCGAGCGGCGGCCCCCCGCGACCATGCCACCCGAACTGGCCGCGCGGGCCGCCTCCGTGGACCCCGACGACCTGCGGGGGTGGGCGGGCTTCACCCACCTCGGGCAGTGAGGCGGCCGTCCTCGGCCACAGACCGCAGGTCGAAGGTCACAGGTCACAGGTCGCAGGTCACTTCTGATAGCCGACGACGGTCATCATGCCGCTTTCGGAGTGGTACTGGTTGTGGCAGTGGAGCATCCACAGGCCCGGGTTGTCGGCGTAGAAGTCGAACACCAGCTTGCGGTGGGGCAGGACGATGGCGGTGTCCTTGCGGGTCCCCGCCGCGTCGATGCCGGTCAGGGCGAAGGTGTGGCCGTGCAGATGCACGGGGTGCCACATGTCGGTGGCGTTGATGACGGTCAGCCGGACCCGCTCGCCCTGCCGGACCGCGTGCCGCTGTTCCACGGCGT
This sequence comes from Streptomyces sp. NPDC001532, assembly GCF_040298625.1. NCBI lineage: Bacteria > Bacillati > Actinomycetota > Actinomycetes > Kitasatosporales > Streptomycetaceae > Streptomyces > Streptomyces sp. NPDC001532. The sequence continues at coordinate 55,451 of NZ_JBEPAL010000049.1, read as the reverse complement.
AGGGCTGGTGGTCGATGCCCCAGTCGAACTTCTTCATGCTCCCGGTGAGCCTGATACGGATCTCACGGTCCGGTTCCTCGTCCCGCAGGGCCACGCTCTCCGCAGGCAGGAGACGTCTGGCCGGCACGACGAGCCCGTCCAGCTCCACCGGATGCGCGTCGGGCGAGGGAAGCGCGCCCTGGCTGCCGGTGCGCAGTACCGCCATCGCTCTGGCGCCCTTGCCCTCGGCGAGCGCGACCAGGGGGAACACCCCGTCCTTGGCGGTGACCACAACGTCGTAGCGCTCCGCCATGCCGATCAGCAGGGCGTCCGTGGTCCTGTGCTCGACCGGGTAGCCGTCCGTGTGCGTGATCGTCATCTCGTGGCCGCCGAGCGCCACCCGGAAGGCCGTGTCGGCCCCCGCGTTGATGATCCGCAGCCGGATCCGGTCCCCGGGGCGGGCCCTGAAGACCGACGGAGCCTGCGGAAGGCGCCCGTTGACCAGGTAGTACGGGTAGGCGACATGGCCGGCCACGCCGTGCAGCATGCGGCTGTGGGAGTCGTGCAGGATGCGCGAGGGGACGCCGGGGGCGACGGAGGCCGAGGCGTCGGGGTGGACGGGCGCGCGACGGCCGGCCGCTCCGCCTGCGGCCTCCGGTCCCATTCCCATGTGCATCGGCGGCATGGCCCGGCCGCCTCGCAGCTGGGCCAGCACGCCGTCGGGCGAGGAGCCGCCCACGCCGTCCAGCCAGTCGTCCAGGACGACGACCCACTCCTGGTCGTAGGACAACGGCTCCTTGGGGTCCTCCACGATCAGCGGGGTGTAGAGGCCGCGGTCGGGCTGCATGCCCGAGTGCGAGTGCAGCAGATAGGTCCCCGGGTGCGCGGCGGCGTAGCGGTAGGTGTAGTCCGTGCCCGGCATGATCGGGTCCTGGGTCAGCCCCAGAACGCCGTCCATGTCGCAGCGCAGGCGCACGCCGTGCGCGTGGAGCGATGTCGCCTCGGGCAGGCGGTTGGCCACCGTGAGCTGGAGGAGGTCGCCCGCGGTGACGCGGATCGCCCTGCCCGGCACCATGTCGCCGTACGCCCATGACCTGACCTGCTGTCCTCCCAGGTCGAGAACCGTCTCGGTGGCGGTGAGGCGGTGTCTGCGCAGCGGGCCGGAACCGCGTTCGCGCTCAACGGCCAGGACCTCGGGATCGGAGGGGTTGATGTATCCCTTGGGGCCTTTGGGGACGAAGCCGCCGCCGTCTCCGCTGTGCGCGCTGCCGCTTCCGGGTCCTGCCGCGGAGCCCGGACGTGAGGCGCGTGCGGACGCGGGACCGGGCGGGGACTGCGAGTCCGGCCCGGAACAGGCTCCCAGGACTCCCGCGCCGACGGTCGCGATCGAGGCACTGAGCACGGTACGCCGCTTAGGTGTATTCATGATCAAATAACACACGTTTTGTGATGATATGTCCGGGAAGCGGCGCGGCGCGTCTCGTCAAGGGCCGATCCGAGGCAGCGGTGACACCGCCCCGCGGCCGGCTAGCTCCGGCTCTGCGGGGACGCGGACGCCTCGGGCTCGTCCTCCATGCCCATCAGGGCCTCCTCCTCCGCGCTGAGGCGATCGAAGCAGGCGTTCTCCGTGGCCACGACTTCGGACCGCGCCCATCCGCCCAGGTCGAAGTGGCGGGCGTACACGCTCCAGCCTCGCTTCTCGTACGAGGCCTGGAAGTACGACCGGCCCTCCCCCACGGGTGTCTCCGTGTCCGGGCCGGTCTTCTTCCAGCCCTGCGCGGCGAGCTCGGAGAGCATGGCGTTGAGCTCCTGGCGCCGCTCGGTCGCGGACACCTCCGTGTCGCTCTCCGACGAGCCCGACGACGTGTCCGACGAGTCGTACGACGACTTGTCCGACGACCAGGAGACGACGCAGGGCGAGAGACGGGTGGCGAGGGCGATCAGCTTCCGTTCCTTCTCCGTGGCCTCGGGGTCCGCGGACCGATCCGCCTCGGGGTAGCCCACCTCGGTCTGCCCGGCGGGCATCCCGGCGGCCTCGACGGCCGCGTCGAGCTCACCCTTCACCGCCGCCTGCCCGAACGCCGTCCCGGACGGGGCCGGGGACGACGACGCGGACGCGGACGCGGACGCGGACGGAGCGACGGTCCGAGCGGAGGAAGCGTCACCGCCGCCGCAGCCGGCGGCGAGGACGAGCCCCGCGACGGACATCGCTGCTCGGCCGGCTCTGATCACGTTGGTGCGCATACGGACTTTCCTTGGTGCTGGGTCGCCCCGGTCGGCTCTCGCGGTCCCGGGCGTGGATACCTGAGTGCGGATCTTCGCACGTCACTCACCGGAGACTCACAGGGGGTGAGCGGGCAGGTGAGCGGTCAGGTGACCGGCCTATGACCGTCGTCGCAGCAGGCGTCCCGGTTCGACGTGGCCGCGCCACCGCGGCCGTCCTACGAGCGTGCAGCGGGAGGCGGTGGTGGCGGGCGACGGCGGACGGCGGCGGGGGCAGCGGACCACGGGCCGCGCGGATGTTCGGTTACGGTGGCCCGGTGCCGGGTGCGCCGAATGAGGGATTGGCGCTCGCCGAGCACGGGCAGGGAGCCCAGCAGTACGCGGCATGAGCACGCCCACCTTCCCCCACAGGAGGTCGACCTTGCACGCACGCACACTCGCCCCGATCCTCGCCGCAACCTTCGCAGCGAGTCTGATAACCGCAGGTCAGGCATACGCCACACCCGCAGCCGCCGAGGCCCCGGCCATCGCGGCCCGCGTCGTCACCTACGACGCCGGCGCCTCGGCCGAGTTCAAGGCCGCCGTCGACAGGGGCGCCGCCATCTGGAACGAGAGCGTCGACAGCGTCGAACTGCGCCCGGTCGCGGCCGGACAGCGCGCGAACATCCGGATCCTGGCCGACAACGGCTGGCCCCGCGCCCTGACCACCTCGCTCGGCAACGGCACCGTCTACATCGGCCGGCAGGCCGTCACCCAGGGTTACAACACCGTACGGATCTCGGCGCACGAACTCGGCCACATCCTGGGCCTGCCGGACCGCAAGCCCGGCCCCTGCTCCAGCCTTATGTCGGGCTCCAGCGCGGGAGTGTCCTGCACGAACCCGTACCCCGACGCCGCCGAGAAGGCGGAGGTCGAGGACAACTTCGCGTCGGCGGCGGCATCGCGGGCAGGCGTCCCGCGCCAGGCGGCGCTGGTGGACTGACCCACCGGAGTGCGTGCGTGGGGGCGGTGTGCCCGTCCCCGCGCACGTCCGAACGCGGACCGGGCCGCCCTCGCGCTGGTGGTGAAGGGACGGGATCGATCGGGTGAACAGACCGGACGCCGGCCGTGTGGTTCCGCCGAGCGGGGAAAGAGGGGCTGCATGCGCGCACTCGTCATCAACTGCACCCTCAAGCCGTCACCGCAGCCCTCGAACACCGAGGCTCTCGCCGAGATCGTCATCGCCGCCCTGAAGGGCCACGGAGTGGAAGTGGACGTCGTACGGGCCGTCGATCTGAACCTCAAGCCCGGGGTCGAGACCGACATGGGCGAGGGCGACGACTGGCCCGGCGTACACGAGAAGGTGTTGTCGTCGCAGATCCTGATCATCGCTTCGCCGACCTGGCTCGGTCGCCCGTCCTCGGTCGCCCAGCGCGTCCTCGAACGCCTCGACGCGATGCTGAGCGAGACGGACGACCAGGAGCGCCCCGTCGCCTACAACCGCGTCGCCGGTGTCCTGGTGACCGGCAACGAGGACGGCGCACACCACGTCATCAGCGAGATCAACGGCGCCCTCGGCGACATCGGCTTCACGATCCCCGGTCAGGCCTGGACATACTGGCATCTCGGCCCCGGTCCCGGCCCGGACTACCTGGACGACGAGCGCGGCCACGACTGGGCCGCCTCGACGGGGCGGGCCATGGCGTCCAACCTCGTCCACGCGGCCTTGGCCCTGAACGCGAAGCCGATCCCCGCTCCGCCCTCCTGACCCGGATGAAGGGGGCCCGGATGTCCGGCAGGGTGGCAGACTTCGCCAAGTAGGCTGCCTTGCACCGCCGTTGGGGCGGACCGGGACGAGCAGGCGGCCTTTCGGGGGTGGTGTCCGGTGTCCTACCTTCCGGTGTCACACAGCTCGAGCGGAGCGGCGGGGCCGCTGTCGTGAGCGGCGGCATGGCATGGATCGCCACCGGCTGGCCGCTCGCCTTCGCGGGCGTCAACGCGGCGCTGTACGTGGTCTGGTGGCGGCGCACCGTGCCGCGCGGACGCCTCGGGACGCAGCAGAACCCGGCACTGGCAGCCCTCGTGACGACCGTGCGCCGGCACAAGGGCGCCACCGTCCGCGAGTTGCTGCACGACGCCCGCTTCGCCCGGTTCCGCAAGCTCCTCCAGTCGCGCCGTCCGCCGCTGCGCAGCACGTTCGGCACCTACCGCGTACCCGCGCTGACGGCCGCCCTCGCCACGGCGTTCGGCCTGTCCATGCACGCGATGATCGCGAGGTGTCCGGTGCCGGGACTGCCCGCTCTGGATGCCGGTATGTGGACGACAGCGTGGATCGTCCTGTGGGCCGTACTGGCCGCCCTCGCGGCGATCCGGCCGCCCGCGTTGTCCCGCCCCTGGCCCCGCTTCACCCGCCGCTGCCGCGCCGCGGTCACGCGGGCACTGGCCGGCGAGGACACCCGCACTCGCTACCGGGTGTCCGTCGTCAGCTCGTCCGCTCCGCCGACACCGGTCACGACAGCGCGCTCATGCCCGAGGGGCAGGCCGAGCCGCGCCGGCCGAACGGCGCCCCGGTGGGACCTGGGCGACGTGACGGACTCGGACAGCGGCGATCTCGGCGGAGGAGACTGACCGGCCCGACGGCCGCAGCCGACACCCACCACTACGGAAAGGCAGCCATGCCCATCACCTACCTGCTGCTCGCACGCCTGCCGGAAGGAGGACTCGATGCGTTCGACGCCTACGAGAACGCCGTTCTCCCGCTCCTCGAGGAGCACGGCGGGCGACTGGAACAGCGACTTCGCACTCTGGACGACCGCGTCGAAGCCCATGTCGTGACCTTCCCGAGCGACGAGCACTTCGCCACCTACCGAGCCGACCCCCGCCGCACCTCCGCCGCACCGCTGCTGGAACGGTCCGGCGCGGACATCGAACTGCTCGCCGTGCGCGAGGTGCGGTGACGCCACCGCGTGGGGGGACCTGCCGAGCAGCAGTGCTGCCGCCTAGTCGGCGACCCTGCTCCGGTTCTGGTAGGCGAGGTCGCGGTACTCCGGGTGCCGCAGCATCCAGGCCGAGATGAACGGGCAGGTGGCCAGCACCGGCAGGCCGCGTTCGCGGGCGTCGTCGAGGACCGCGCGCGCCAGGGCGGAGCCGAGGCCCAGGCCGTTCAGGGACTCGTCGATCTCCGTGTGCGGGTACACCACCAAGGCGTCGGTGCGGAGGTAGTCCGCAAGGCCCACGGTCCTGCCGTCGAGGCGTACCTCGAACCGCGAGGCCTCGGGGACGTCGACGATCTCCACGGTCCGGTCGTCGGAGTCGGAAAGGGGTCGTGCGGGCATGTGCATCTCCGGAGATCTTGCGAATGGGCGACGCGCAGGAGCCTATAGCGGCCCTGACCGTCGACCGGCCGACCGGCGCACGGGTTCTGGTCTCCGCGCGCACTCGGAGCGGTCCGGGGTGCTGGGGCAGTGCGTGCCGGCGTCCGAGCTGCCAGGTCCCGATCGCCCTCCTGGCTCCGCCCTCGACTTGATAGGCAAGCGAGGGCTTGCCTATGCTGTGGTCGTGGCCGACGACCTTTTCAAAGCCTTGGCCGACCCCACCCGTCGCACGATCATGGACGAGCTTTCAGAGAGGTCCGGACAGACACTGTTCGAGATCTGCGGGAGGCTGAGCATGAAGCACCGGCTCGGTATCTCGCGGCAGGCGATCTCCCAGCACCTCGCCGTACTGGAGGCCGCCGGGCTCGTCGAGACCAGGCGGGAGGGCCGCTACAAGTTCCATGACCTGAACACGGCCCCGCTGCGGCACATAACCGAGCGATGGCCCGCACCCACCCCGTCCGACGCATCGGAGCCCTCGGACGCCTCAGATACCTCGGAGAGCACCTCATGAAGATCCGTCTGACCAGCGTCTTCGTCGACGACCAGGCAGAGGCCCTGCGCTTCTACACCGAGATCCTCGGCTTCGTGAAGAAGCACGACGTCCCGTTGGGCGAGAAGGACCGCTGGCTGACCGTCGTCTCCCCCGACGAGCCCGGCGGCACCGAACTCCTCCTGGAACCCGCCGGCCACCCCATCGCCAAGACCTACCGCGACACCCTCGTCCAGGACGGCATCCCGCTGGCCCAGTTCGCCGTCGACGACGTGACGGCGGAGTACGAGCGCCTGCGCGCCCTCGGCGTCCGCTTCACCCAGGAACCGCTGGAGATGGGCCCCGTCACCACCGCCGTCTTCGACGACACCTGCGGCAACCTGATCCAGATCGCCACCCAGGCCCCGTAGAGGCTTACCTGATCCACGGTTTCGTCGGCAGGGCGGGCAATCTGCCGTGATCCAGGGCGAATTGCGGGAGCGAGACTCCGAATTCCGCCGCTATGGCGTCCAGGGCACGGCGCTCGTCCGGGACCGGGGTCGCGGTCTCCGCGAGGTACGGGAGGAGACGGTCCGGGAAGAGGCGGTCCGGGGCGAGCGCGGTGGGGAAGGTGCCCGTGTGGTGGAGATCCGCTCCGTGGAGTGTGCAGGCGTACCGCTGCTCGCCGTCCTCGGCGCAGGCGAAGTGGAAGAGGTTCCGCGCTCGCCAGACCGTGACGGCACGGGTGCCGCGCGACAGCTGGGTGCCGGGGTGGGTCAGGCGGGCGGCGGCGAAGCCCTGTCCGCAGGCCGACTCGAAGGCGAAGCTCCAGCCGTCCCGGTGACCGATGCGGGCCAAGGGGCCGACCCGGCCCTCCCGCTGCCATGCGTACCGCAGACCCCAGAGGTCGGTCTCGCCGGCCACCGGCTCCAGCGGGCCGACGCCGAATCGCTCCGCGAGCTCTTCTGGGCGTATGCCTTCCAGCAGGACGAAGCGGTACGAGTCCCGGCGCAGCGCATGCCTGGGGTGTCCCTGGGACAGCCATCCGAGCCCGTCGACGACCGTCTCCTCCGCAGCGGCGGGCACCGGCGTCGCCGCCGCGTGACCCGCACGGGGCGTGGTCAGCAGTTGGCGGCCTCGCTCCGGCGTGACGAGCGGCCCGAGCAGCGGATCGCCTAGCAGGCCGAACGGGGCCACATGGTCCTCGCGGTACGGCTCCCACTGCGGGACGGCCGCCGCGAGCACCCGCCAGGCGCCGTCCGTGTCGCCCCAGCGCGCCAGCTTCCTGGCGTCCTCGACCGCGCGGCCGAAGGGACCCGGTGAGGTGTACTGGTAGGTGCGCTGCCTGATCTCTTCCAGGACGGCCTTGGCCCGTACCCGGTCCGCCGCGTAGTCCTCCGTCACGGGGCCGAGGACGAAGGAGTCGTCGTGCGGGTGTCCGCGCAGGTGGTCGCGCACCTTCAGGGGCAGCACCTCACGCGCGTACAGCGGATCGTCCATGCGTGGTTCGACCGGGATCCAGCCACTGCCGTCGAGCAGGGCCCGGAGCTGGGCGGCCAGCAGGCCGGCGCGTGGTCTGCCGAGCTCTCCCGCTTCGCCGAGGACGGCGAGTGCTTCGTCCAGCCGGCCCCGCAGACAGCCAAGTCGGGCCTCTTCGGTCTTGGCGTCGAGGTCACGCGTCACGGCGTTCTCGAATCCCGGCTGACCGCCGCCGAGCCGGTAGAACTCCTGGTACATGTCCTCCATGAACACGCGGAACGAGTCGTACCGGTCCGGCGGCTCACCGCCCCACCCGTGGTACAGGTACACCGCCCACTCCCCGTCGGCGCCCACATCGCCCGGGTCGAGCAGCACGTCCGTCATGTCCGAGTCGAGCGACAGTTGCAGCGCACGGCCCCACATACCGGCCCGGAGGGCCTCCTCCTCGGTCGGGTCCTCGGCCAGGTGCTCCTCGTAGATCGACTGGAGGTCGTACGGATCTCCGTAAGGCGCGATGCCCTCCGCCCCCGCCAGCAGGTAGACGAAACCTCCCGCGTGGCGCCAGCCGTCCGTCGTCGCGAGGAAGGAACGCAGGGACGGCGGCAGCGGCACCTCGATCCCGAGTCCCCGGATCCGCTCGTCCAGGGCCGCGAGGCGTGCGGGACTGGCCGGCGCGAAGCCCAGCCAGCGGTTCCGCACGATCTCCTCGTCCAGCTCCGCGAATTCCTCCGGCTCTTGCGCTTCCAGCGCTTCGAGCCACTCCTCGCTCCACCGCTTGAGCAGCGGCCCCCACTCGAAGGTCTTCATGCGGTCCATCGTGGCACCCGCCACTGACAACGGATCAAGGTCGCGCCGGCCCCAGCGGCTGCCTGCCCTCGGCTGATCGAGGTGTGCCCAAGCGTGCCAGGCGCGGCCACCGCTCTCCCAGCGCCACCGGTAACCGCCGGGATAGGCGGTCAGACCGCCGTTGCTCGTCCCGGTGACGAACTGTGAGAGGTACACGCCGCCGGCCGCCGAGGCAGCCAGGGTCGAGCGGGTCACCCTCGACTTCCCTCCGGACCGTCCGGCGCGGGCAGGCCGACCAGGCACGTCGGTTCGGCGTCGCGGCTCATGGGCGCAGTGTGCCTCCGGCTGATCGACCGTCGCATGCGGTTTCCGATGGCGCAGCCCGACCCTGACCCCGTGGCGCCACCCGGCGCCCGTCCGACGCCCGTCTGGTTCGCCCGTCTGACATCCGCCTGACGCCGAGGCTCTCCGCCGCGAGAATCGACCCATGACCACGCAGCCGGGCTACGAGCAGAGCTGGACGATCTACGGGCAGCGGCAACTGGACCGCGGTTACTCGCCGCCGGTGCCGGACCGCATCGACTGGGCAGGCTGGCCCGGTGTCGGCCCTGGCTCCGAGATCCTGGGAGACCTGCGTGGCAGACGCGTGCTCGACATCGGCTCCGGGCCCGGCCATCACGCCGTGCATCTGGCCCGCGCCCATGGGGCCCTGGTGGACGGGGTCGACGTGTCGCCCACCCAGCACGCGCGCGCCACGGCCGACCACGGTTCGGAACCCGGCGTACGGTTCTTCCACGCCGACGTCGTCGACCACCTGCGCCATGCCGAGCCGTACGAGGTGGCCTACGGCATCCGCACCTTCGGCTGCGTCGACCCGGGTCATCTGATCCCGGCTCTGCGGGACGGCCTTGCCGACGGCGCTCTCCTCGTCTTCTCCGCGCTGCACACCGACAGCGACGGGAACGGCCCCTCGGACACCGTCACACCGCGTCGGCAGTTCATCCGGCTGCGCGACCAGGAGCCCATCCCGGCGCAGTTGTGGGCGCTCACTCCGCAGACGTGGGAGGACTTGCTCTCCGAGCACGGATTCGCGGTCGAGTCGGTGGAGCTGTTGCGTGCGCCGGAGCCGGACGACCCCGTCGTCGTCCAGCTGATCAGCGCGAGGCGCCGGCCACGTCCGAGCCCGAACCGCGTCTCCAGCCGCCCTCGCACCCACCGGCCACCGGCCCCCCATGCGGCTGTGGGGGTCGGAGCCATCCTCCACGGCGAGCGGGGTCTGCTGCTCGGCCGACATCGGCGAGGCACCTGGGAGCTTCCCGGCGGCAAGGTGGATCCGGGTGAGAGCTTCGAGGAGGCGGTGGTGCGCGAACTGGCCGAAGAGACAGGACTCCAAGCGAGCAGCCGGGACGTCACCCTCGTCGGGACGCTGGTGGACCGGGTGGGCGACGTGCTCCGGGTCACCGTCGGTGCCGTCGTCACGGCCTGGGAGGGAGAGGCCGCCGATCAGCCGGACGAGAGCGTCGGTGACTGGAGGTGGCACAGCCTGGATGATCTGCCGCAAGGGCTCTTCGTCTGCTCGGCCCAGATCCTCACCGCTTGGCGTCCGGATCTGCCCATCGACCACGCCCCGGCGCACTTCAACCCGTTCCACGGTCCGTCCCGCACGCCGTCCCGCACGCCGTTCGGCACGCCGTTCGGCACTTCCCTCCGCGCAGGCGGCCCGGCAGCTGACAGCCGGGCCGGCACGGCGGCCGGCACGGCACCGGCGGGCCCTGACGACGCAAGCACATGCGCGTCGAACGACGGGGCACCAGAAGGCACATGAGCCTTGCTGTCGTATCGAGCCAGGTCCTGCTTGCCGAGGGCGGTCGCCCGGAGCTGCCGCCGTGGGGCGAAGTCGTGCTCCTGATCGTGTGGGCGGTGCTCTTCGTCTTCATCGTGTTGCGGCTGCGGGCGCGGCGGCGCGGGCGTTAGCCTCCTCCGCCGCGCCCGCAGGGTGCCGGCACCTGTCGCGGTCAGGTGCCGCGCAGCCAGACGCTGGTGTCCGTCGGCAGCCGTGACCCTGTCAGTGGCTGGGAGGACAGCAGCACGGTGTGGTGTTCGGGCAGGTCGAAGGGTTCTGGGGAGAGGTTGACGACGCAGGTGAAGTCGGTGCCTCGGGTGAAGGCGAGGACGCCCTCGGGGGCCGGCAGCCACCGCATCGGGCCGTCGCCGAGCGCCGGGTCGCCGGCCCGCAGGGACAGGGCCTCGCGGTAGAGGTGCAGCATGGACGACGGGTCGGTCTCCTGGACGGCGACGCTCAGGTCGGCCCAGGCCGCGGGCTGCGGCAGCCAGGGGCGTGCCGCGCCGTCGGGACTGAAGCCGTAGGGCTCGCTCCGGCCGCTCCAGGGCAGGGGGACGCGGCAGCCGTCGCGGCCGGGGTCCTGTCCCTTGGTGCGGTGGTAGATGGGGTCGTCGCGGCGGTCGGCGGGAATGTCCTCGACCTCCGGCAGGCCGAGTTCTTCGCCCTGGTAGATGTAGACGGCTCCCGGGAGGGCCAGGGTGAGCAGGGCGGCGGCGCGGGCGCGGCGGCGTCCCAGGTCTTCGTCGACGACCGGGTTGTACTGGCGGATGCCGGCGGCGGTGCTGGTGTCGGGGCGGCCGTAGCGGGTGACGTGGCGGGTGACGTCGTGGTTGGACAGGACCCAGGTGCTGGGGGCGCCGATGTCGGCGTGCGCGGCGAGGGTCTGGTCCACGCAGGCCCGCAGATCGGCGGCGTCCCAGCCGCAGCCGAGGAAGTCGAAGTTGAACGCGGAGTGGAGTTCGTCCGGTCGCAGGTACCGGGCGAAGCGGGCCGGGTCGGCGAGCCAGACCTCGCCGATCAGTGCGCACGGCTCGGGGTAGGAGTCGGCGACGGCACGCCAGCCGCGGTAGATCTCGTGGTTCTCGTCGCGGTCGACGTAAGGGTGCGGGTCGGGGAAGACGCTGTGGTCGTAGTCGGGCAGCTCGGGGTCCTTGCTGCACATGGCGGCGGAGTCGACGCGGATGCCGTCGACGCCGCGGTCGAACCAGAACCGCAGGACGTCCTCGTACTCGGCGCGCACCAGCGGGCTGCGCCAGTTGAGGTCGGGCTGCTCGGGGGCGAACAGGTGCAGGTACCACTGGCCGTCGGGGACGCGGGTCCAGGCCGGGCCGCCGAAGATGGACTGCCACTCGTTCGGGGGCAGTTCACCGTGCTCGCCGCGGCCCTCGCGGAACCAGAACAGTTCGCGCTCCGGTGAGTTGGGCGGCGCGCTGAGGGCCTTGAGGAACCACTCGTGTTCGTTGGAGACGTGGTTGGGGACGACGTCGACGATGACGCGGATGCCGCGTTCGTGTGCGTCGTGGATGAGCGCCTCGGCGTCGGCGAGGGTGCCGAAGCGGGGGTCGATCTGGCGGAAGTCGGTGACGTCGTAACCGGCGTCGGCCATCGGGGACAGATACCAGGGGCTGAACCAGATCGCCTCGATGCCGAGGGCCTTGAGGTAGTCGAGACGGTCCCGGACTCCGGCGAGGTCCCCGATACCGTCACCGTTGCCGTCGGCGAAGCTGCGCGGGTAGAGCTGGTAGATGGCGGCGTGCCGCCACCAGTCGGTGGCGTCGGTGCGGGCGGTGGTGCGGGGGGTCATGGGACCTGCCTTCGGGTCTTCGAGGAGGGCGGATCGTCGGTGGTCGTGGACCGCGGGCGCGGCCGGTCAGGGAGGCGAGCCGCGCCCGCAGCCGGTCAGGTGCTACCAGCCGGAGTTGTCACTGCCGCGCTGAACGGTGAAGCCGCCGGCCAGACTCAGGGGAGCGGCGGCGGTGCCGCGGACCGTGACACCGCTGAAGGTGCCCCTGCCCGCGGCGTTGATCTCGATGCCGTGATGGCCGGTGGTGTCGATGGTCGTCCTGGACACCCGCAGGTCGGCGACGTTCTTCTGCCAGGAGACCAGCAGGCCGCTGTAGGTGGAGTCGACGATCTTGTTGTCGTCGATGATCACCGGAGTGGTGATCTCGTGGACGTCGGCGTAGACCCAGAGGGCACCGAGCTTGCTCTGCCAGTTCGGTTCGTAGCCGCCGGCGCGGGTGAGGGTGTTGCGGGCGACGGTGGTGGTGCCGGTGAAGGGCAGTCCGAAGCGGGTGCTGACGGCGATGCCGGCGGAGCCGACCACGGTGTCGGAGATGACGTTGTCCTCGACGCGGTTGCCGCTGCCGCCGTAGACGGCGGCGCCGTTGGCCAGCAGCGGGAGCTGGACGGTGTTGTGGCGGAAGACGTTGTCGACGTCGGGCCGGCCGTCGGACCACATCGCCAGGGCGTCGTCGCCGGTGTTGCGGATGCTGGACTGGGCGATCGTCGTGCCCACCACACCGCCGTGCAGGTTGACCCCGTCGGCGAAGGTGTTGCGGATCCGCAGTCCCGCGGCGTACAGGCCGGTGGTGGGGCTGGTGGGCCACAGGCCGACCTTGGTGTGCTCGATCCATACGTTCTGGATGGTGCTGCCGTTGCCGAAGTCGCCCTCGATCCCGGCGTCGAACGCGGCGTCGTCGCGGTAGGTGACGTCACCGATGATGCTCAGGTCCTGGACGGTGCTGGTGCCGCCCTGCCCGAACAGCACGCCCTTGCCGTTCTTGCCGCGCAGGACGGTGTGCCACTGGCCGGCGCCGGCGAGACGTACGCCGTCGATCGCGACGCGGCCGGAGATGTCGTAGGTGCCCGCGGGCAGCCACAGGCCCTTGCCCTGCGCCTTGGCCTGGCCGAGCGCGGTGTTCAGACTGCTGGTGTCGTCGGCGTTGTCGCCGGGTGTGACGCCGAGGGTGGTGGCGCTGACATAGCCGCTGGGAATGGTCAGGGGACCGGGTGCGGTCTCGGTCTCCACCAGGTCGAGGGTGTAGGTGGCGGCCGTGTCGCCGCCGGCCCTGGTGAAGCGGAGCTTGGTTCCGGCGGGCAGGGTGCGGTCGAGGCGGACCCGGGTGTCGTCGAAGAACCGGTGGGCGTTTCCGGCCGCCGGATCGTTGTTGTACGGGTAGTCGCCGTACACCCATGCGTGACGCGAGGTGAGCGACAGCTTGGGCAGGGCCGTGCCGTCCGCCGACAGGCTCAGCGTCGCGTCGGTGCCGCCGCCGTTCGCGCTGTCGGGGAGCGAGTGGCGCAGCGTCAGCGCGTTGGCGGGCTTGGTCAGGGTGATCTCGGCGTAGTCGCCGCTCTTCTCCAGGACGACCGCGCTGCGCCCGGACGCCTCGGACGCCACCGTCTTGTAGGTGCGGTCCGGGGTGAGCTTGCGCGCGGTGGTGCCGGCGTTCTCCAGCTCGTACGTGGTGTACGGCGTGGTGGCTCCGCGGACGTCGGGTGCGGTGGTTCCGGTCAGGTCGATGCCGTCCAGCTGGAAGTCGGCGGTGCCGCCGGTGCCGGTGCGCAGGGACAGGTGGTTGAGGCCCGCGCGCAGGGTGACCTTGACGGAGGTGGTCCTCCAGGCGCCCGAGGTCGCGGGCAGGCTCAGCTGGGTGGGGCTGCCGCCGTTGGCGTCGACGCTCACCGACGCGGTCTGGGTGCCGGGGGTGCGGTAGCGCACGGTGAGAGTCTGCTCGCCGGTGCCGGCGGTCTGCGCCGCGAAGACGGCACGGGCTCCTGCCGCGGTGAAGCCGGTGAGGTAGCCGCTGCCGGAAAAGCCGGTGACGGAACCGGACTTCGCCGGGCCGCCGGAGGCGAAGGCGTTCTCCGCTTCGTAGGCGATCGTCGAGGGTCCCGGGTCGGTGGGGTCGGTCGTGCCGGGGGTGGTGGCGGTGAGGTTGTCGAGGTTGACGTTGCCGCTGTCGGCACTCGTGAAGGTCAGCGCGACGGTGTTGGAGCCCTTGGCGAAGGTGACCGGCACGTCCACCGTGGCCCAGCTCGTCCAGCCACTGGTCGCCGGGAGACTCACCTGACCGGCACCGGCCCCGTTCACGAACAACGTCAGCGTCTTCGCCGACCCCGTCCCGTTGGCGTAACGGACCTTCACCGAACCCGAACCCGCGTCGGCCGACTGCACGGCGTACGACGTCGACGCCCGGCCCTTGTTGGCATCCGTATAGCCGCCGACATAACCGGTACCGGTGTAACCGGAATGCTCCCGCTCCACCACCGCACCGCCCGACAAGGACGCCGACTCCGCCTCCAGGACGGTGGTGGCGGCGTAGGCCGGGGCGGGCGGGGTCAGGCCGTAGGCGAGGCCTCCGGTGAGGGCGAGGAGGAGGGCGGCTGTCGCGGCGGAGTTTCTGGGGTGTGGGGTGGGATGTGTGGTGGTGCGGAGGATCGACACAGCGGTGTGTCCTTCCGGTGCAGGGGCGGCTCGGCCCTGGGAGAGACCGGCGGAGGCGCCGGCGAGGGTGCCGTCGGCACCTGGATCGGGATCACAGGCGGGCGGCGGGGTGGGTGGCTTGTGACGCCGGGCCCGGGGTGGCGGGGCCCGAGTGAGGTGGGGGCCTGGTGTGGCGCGGTACCGGTGTGGCGAGGGCCCGGGCGTGGTCGTGGCTTGAGCCTGATCGTGACCCGGGCGTGGCTTTGGCCTGGGTGGGGTCTTGTCCTAGGTGGGGTCGTGGCCTGGGTTGGGGCGTGGCCTGGGTTGGGTGGCCCGTGATGGGCGGTGCGGTTGCACAACGGTGAGGCGGACCCGTCGGCGGTGGCACGGAGCGCGGTTGTGCAGCCGTGGCCAGGCTGGATCCGTCCGCCGGTGACAGGCAGCGCGGCTGTTGAGCCGTGGCCAAGCTGGATCCGTCCGCCGGTGACAGGCAGCGCGGTCGTTGAGCCGTAGCCGGGCTGGACCGGTCCGCCGGTGGCAGGCGGGGTGGTTGGGGCCGGGGCCGTACCGCCGGGCCCCGAGCGTGGCTCGGCCTCAGCCCTTCAGGCTGCCTGCCGTCAGCCCCGCGATGATGTGCCGCTGGAAGATCAGGAAGATGACCAGCAGCGGGACGGAGGCCATGACCATGCCTGCCAGCAACTGGTTGGCGGGCATGAACTCGGCCAGGCGGTTGAGTGCGACGGTGATGGGCTGGCGTGCCGGGTCGGGCAGGACCAGCAGCGGCCAGAGGAAGTCCTTCCAGACTCCGACGACGGCGAAGATGGAGACCACCGCGAGCACCGGCCGGGACAGCGGAAGGACCACCGAGAGCAGGACCCGGACGGGCCCGGCCCCGTCCAGGCGGGCGGACTCCAGCAGTTCGGCGGGGATCTGGTCGAAGAACCGCTTCAGGATGAAGATGTTGAAGGCGTTGGCACAGGCCGGCAGCCAGATGGCCCAGGGCGTGTTGATGAGGTTGACGTGAACGAGGGGTACGTCGGTGACGGTGAGGTAGGTGGGAACCAGCAGGGCCGACACCGGCAGCATGAGCGTGGCCAGCATCATGCCGAGGACGACGTTGCCCAGGGCGGGACGCAGTCTGGACAGGGAGTAGGCGGCCGTCACGTCGACGAGGAGCTGGATGAGCCAGGCGCCGACGGCCAGCAGGAGGGTGTTGAGGAAGTACTCGCCCAGTCCGACGTTCGTCCAGGCCTGGCTGTAGGACTCCGGGTGCCAGCTCTGCGGCAGCAGTGTCGGTTCCGGGTCGGCGAGTTCGGCGGACGACTTCAGTGCCCCGCCGGCCATCCAGTACAGCGGGAAGACGAACGCGAGGGTGAAGCCGACGACGGTGAGGGTGAGGACGAAGCGGTAGAGGAACCGGCCGGTGCGGCGGTTCATCTCGGCGGGGGCGATGAGTGTGCGTTCGGCGGGGGCGGCCATGGTCGTTCCTTTCAGCCCTTGCTGCGGGTCAGGCGCAGATAGACCGCGGCGAACAGGCCCAGGACGATGAAGAGCAGGGTGCTCATGGCACTGGCCATGCCGAAGTCGTTGTAGACGAACGCGTACCGGTACAGGAGCAGGAGGATGGTGACCGTGGCGTCGTCGGGTCCGCCTCCGGTGAGCACGAACGGTTCGACGAACACCTGCATGGTCCCGATGACTTGGAGCAGCAGCGTGACCATCAGGATGAAGCGCATCTGCGGGATGGTCACGTGCCACAGCCGCCGGCGGATGGAGGCGCCATCCAGCTCGGCCGCCTCGTACAGCTCACCGGGGATGGAGCCGAGCGCGGCGAGGTAGATCAGCGTGGTGGTGCCCATGTTGGCCCAGGTGGACACCAGTACGAGGGAGATCATGGCGAGGTTCTCCGACTCCAGCCACTGCTGGGCGGGCAGGTGGAGGACCTCGAGGACGTTGTTGAACAGGCCGGGGCCCGGGTCGTAGAACCAGCGCCACAGCAGCATCGTGACGATGGGCGGCAGCATCACCGGGAGGTAGACGGTCATCCGCAGGTAGGCGCGGGCGTGCCGGAACTCGTTGAGGACGACCGCCGTCACGAACGGGGCGGCGAAGCCGAAGACCAGGGCGAGGAGGGTGAAGTAGCCGGTGTTCCTCCACGCCGTGGCGAACAGCGGGTCGTCGAAGAGGCGCTGGTAGTTCTCCCAGCCCACCCAGGTGGCGGGCTGGGCGAAGCTGACCTGCTGGAAGCCCAGCAGCAGTCCTCGCACGATGGGGTACCAGGAGAACAGTGCGAAGCAGAGCAGTCCCGCGCCGAGGAACGCGTAGGCGGTCAGGTTCTCGCTGATGCGGCGCCGGCGCCTGTCGAGGTTCTTCACGCTGTGGTTCTGCGCCTTGGCGGTGCGCTTCGACGGCCGGGTCAGGGTCGGGGCCGCCATGTCACTTGACCGTCGCGACGATGCCGTCGACCTTCTTCGACGCGTCCTTCAGCAGCTGGTCGAGGTCCGCGTCCTTCTTCGTCAGCACCGCCTGCATCACTCCGTCGAGGACGGTGTAGATCTGCTGGGCGTTCGGCGGCTCGACCTTCTGCCGGAGCTGGGCGTTGCGCTCGACGAACGGCTTGTAGTTGTCCTGGGGCACGTTGGCGTACTTGGCGTGCGCGGCGTCCTGCTTGGCCGCCGCCTGCCCGGTGAACAGCCGGTCCAGGGGAAGGCCGATGGGGACGTCACTGTCGGAGGCGCGCTTGTCCTCGAACTCGGTGCGGTCCGGGTTGAGGTACTTCCACTGGACCCACTCGATGCCGGCCTTGATCTTCTCCGGGGTGGCCTTCGGGTTGAACATGAAGCCGTTGCCGCCGCCGAGGGTGGCCTCTCCCGGCATGGCCGCGACGCCGTACTCCGCGTACTCGCGCTCGAACTGCTTGACGATGGTGGGGATGTTGTCCGGGCCGGCCATGTACATCCCGAGCTTGCCGGCGCCCATCATCTTCTGCACGTCCTCGATCTGCAGCAGCTGGCGGGAGCCCATGCTGTCGTCGGTCCAGCGCATGTCGTGCAGCGTCTTCAGGGCCTTGCGACCCGCGTCGCTGTCGAAAGCGGCCTTCCACCGGCCGTCCTTCTGCACCGCGATGTCGCCGCCCAGCGAGTACACCCAGGCGGTGAAGTGCCAGCCGCCCTGGTTGTTCTTGCTGTAGTCGGCATAGCCGACGGTGCCGTCGCCCAGGGCGCTGATCTTCTTGGCCGCCGAGCGTACGTCCTCCCAGGTCGCCGGAGGGACGTCCGGGTCGAGGCCGGCCTTCTCGAACAGCTCGCGGTTGTAGACCAGGCCGAGGGAGTACTGGCCGTTGGGCAAACCGTAGATCTTGCCGTCCGGGCCGGTGAACACCTTGAGGAACTCGGGCTTGAGATCCTTGTAGTAGGCCATGTCCTTCACATAGGGCGTGATGTCGGCGCCCTGGCCGCGCTGGATCAGGCCGGCGGGGTCGGTGAAGTACACGTAGTAGACGTCCTCCAGCTGGCCGCCGGCCAGCTTGGCGGTGAACGTCTTCGGGTCCATCTGGCCCTCGCGGGCATCGATCCTGATCTTCGGGTGGGCCTTCTCGAAGGCCCTGACGTCCTCCTCGAAGTACTTGCGGTCCACCGGCTGGGTCTTGGGCGGCATGCCGTTCACCGTGATGGTGACGACGCCGTCCTTGCCGGCCGTGGACGACTGGCCGCTGCACGCGGCCAGTCCCCCGGTGAGGGCGCAGGCCATGCCCGCGGCGATGAGCCGGCGACGGCTCTGGATACCAGCCATGACGAATCAGCCTCCTGCGATACATCCGCGTCCTGTGAGGCCCGTCGCTCACAGCTCCAGCGGACACGCAGAAGGTAGAAGTCAGTCATGTAAAAAGTCAATGACGGATTGCAAGATATCTACTACTAGGGCCGGTGACCTGGCCTTCCCGTCGATCCCCGCACGATCAGCTGCGTCTGGAACAAGGTCACGCCGGGCTCCGGCCGATGCCCTCGCATCTGCTGCGTCAGCGCCTCCACCGCGGCGTCCGCCATCCGCGTCACGGGCTGCCTGCATGTCGTCAGCGGCGGGTCGACCGCTCCCATGAACGGCGAGTCGTCGAAGCCGACCACGGACACGTCGCGCGGCACATCCAGGCCCTGACGGCGCACTCCGCGGACCGCTCCCAGGGCCAGCTCGTCACTTCCGCAAACGATTGCGGTGGCTCCGTTCCGCAGCAGCCCAGCTGCCGCGGCGGCGCCGGCCTCCATGGAGAACAAGGCGTGCCCGACCAGGGGCATCCACACGTCGGAGGGCACTTGGCGGCTCTTGTGGAAGGCCGCGAACGCGGCCAGTTTGCGCGCCGACGGCACATGTCCCACCGGCCCGATCAGCAGCCCGGTCCGCTCATGACCCACGCCGGTCAGATGGGTCAGCGCCTGCCGGACCGCGTCCGCGTCGTCGGCGCTGATCTGCACCGCGTCGGCGTTCTCGTCGGCCGGGTTCACCAGTACCAACGGCACCTTGCGGTCCTTCAGCGCGGCACCCTGCTCCGCTCCCGCGTCGGCGTAGCTGGACCCGATGAAGACGATGCCACCGATGTTCTGGGCCAGCAGCATCTCGATGTAGTTCGCCTCGGACACCCCGTCGGAGGTGCGCGTGCACAGCACGGGTACAAGACCGCGCTTGTTGAGGCGCCCAGCGATCGCCTCCGCAAACGCCGGGAACACAGGGTTCTGGAGATCGGGCACCACCACGCCGATGAGCGGGCTGCGCTCGTCCTCCATCGCCGCCGGCCGCGGTATGCCGAGCACGTCCAGGGCCCTGAGGACGCGTTGCCGCGTCCCGGGGGCGACCAGGGGGCTGCCGTTGAGCGCGCGCCGGACCGTCACTTCACTGACGCCCGCGAACTCGGCGACCTCGATCAGCTTCTCCTTCATGCGCACACCGTATAGCACGAGCGCAAAAATTGGTCAGGAAGTCGCAAGTTTCTTGCAAGGAGTGATGCGCGTCGCTCGTGATCGGGGGACCCGGCCTCGCCGTGCCCCTGCGTCTCGTCGTCGATGCGCGCCGTGGCCCGGATGGCTCAACCCCGCACGCGATCCCCGGTACTGGTGACCAGAGTGGTCACCATGACGGAACCTGGCGAGCGACGGCGCGGCACCGGCACGGTCTCCTCCCCTCCGCGCAGGCGTGCGCTCCGGGGCGCACAGGACGCCGCCGAGCGTGCCGCGGAGGGCCTGAGCGCTCTGGTCCGGCACCGCCTGGAGGGTGTCTCGGCGGTACGCCGCGGCGACGAGGACGGCTGGATCGTCAACGTCGACGTACTGGAACTGGCGCGCATCCCGGACACCACCAGCCTGCTCGCCGTCTACGAGGTGGAACTGGACTCCACGGGCGAGTTGACGCAGTACCGCCGGATCGCCCGCTACCGGCGCGGTGCCCAGGACCAGTGACCGGCCCCGCGTGGCCCGCCCGGAAGGACAGCACATGATCACCTACGAAGAAGAGGTCGTCTGCGCGCCTCGCGCCGGAACCCTCTACGACGTTCTGGAACTCATACTCGACCGCGGCATGGTGATCGACGTCTTCGTCCGCGTGTCCCTCGTCGGCATCGAGATCCTCAAGGTCGACGCACGGATCGTGGTCGCCAGCGTCGACACCTATCTGCGGTTCGCCGAGGCCTGCAACCGCCTCGACCTGGAGCACGACTCGCGCAGCAAGACCGTGCCGGAGCTGTTCGGCGGACCGATGGCCAAGACGCTGGGCAAGGCGGGTGCCAAGCGTGCCGGACGGTCGCTGTCCGACAAGGTGCGCGGCCTGCTCACACCCGAGGGCGAGGCCCGCGCCGAGGCCGAGGGCGAGTACGCGGCGTACGGCGAGGACGACTACGCGTACGAGGCCGAGCCGAGGGAGCGCAAGCCCGTCGGCCGTCGCGCCGGCGCCCCCGGGCGGCGACGGCCCGAACCGGGGCCCGACCGCCCGCGCCGCCGCCCGCCCGGCGAGCGTCCCGCACGCGGTGAGCACGACCGTCCGGCCCGCCCGCGCCGACGTCGCCGCACGGAGGAGGACGAATGACGGTCACCACCACCGCCGCCACGCTCGACACCCTCTACGTCTACGGCATCACCCCGGCCGACGTCCGGTGCCCCCGCAGGCCGGGTGTGGCCGGAGCCACCGTACGGCTGCTGACCGAGTCCGGTCTGTCCGCGGCTGTCTCCGACCCCCCGGACCGGCTCCGCCCACGCCGCCGCGATCTGGCGGCCCATCAGGCGGTACTGGCGGAACTCGCCGCCCAAGGGCCCGTACTGCCCATGCGGTTCGCGGTCGTCAGCCCCGACCCCGACGCGCTGCGCACCCAACTGCGCGACGGACAGTACGACCTGATGCGGCAGTTGGACGGTGTGCGGGGCTGCGTGGAGATGAACGTCAAGGGCACGGTCGTCCCCGGCTACTTCGCCGAGCTGGTGCGCCGCGACGAACACCTGCGCGCCCTGGCCACCCGCACCCGGCGCCGTCCCGACTACCAGGCGAACGTACGGCTCGGCGAGGCGCTCGCCCGTGGTGTGCGCGCCGAGGCACGCCGCGCCGCCCAGCGCGTCCTCGCCCGGCTGACCCCGCTGGCCGTACGCACGGCGGCGGGCCAGGTCGACGACGACCACGTCCTGAGCATGTCGTTCCTGCTCCGCGCCGCGGACGAGCGGCGGTTCCGCGAGGCCGTCGGGGACCAGGCCCGCAGCTACGGCGACCGGCTGGCGCTCAGCCTCACCGGGCCCCTGCCGTGCTACAGCTTCGTCGACCCGCAGCCCTCCCCCGCCGGACGGTGAACCGATGGGACTGGTGAGCGGCCTCCTCCTGCTGCCCCTGGCACCGGTGCGGGGCACCCTCTGGGTCGCGGACCACCTCCTGACCGAGGCACGACGCCAGGCCCACGACCCGCGAGCCGTGCGCGCCCGCCTCGCCGCGCTCAACGACGCCCTGGACAACGGCGTCATCGACGAGGCGGCCTTCGAACGGGAGGAGGAGCGACTGCTCACCCTCCTGGAAGAGCCACCGCGCGCTCCGGGCCGTGCGCAGACCGACCCCGACCGCCCCCACGGAAGGCAATCATGAACGACGACATGAAAATGGCCGTGGCGGCGGCCCTCGCCGGCGGCTACCTCCTCGGCCGCACGAAGAAGGCGAAGCTGGCCCTGGCCGTTGGTTCCTATGTGGCGGGCCGGCGCTTCGGCCTCTCCCCCGCCCAGCTGGTCTCCGAGGGCCTGACGAGGCTCCAGCAGGTGCCGCAGTTCCAGGAGTTGTCGGACCAGGTGCGCGGCGAGCTGCTGCAGGCGGGCCGCACCGCACTCACCACCGCCGCCAACCGCCGCCTCGCGGACCTCGCCGACTCCCTCCGCGACCGCACCGAGACCCTCACCGGCGCGGCCGGAACGGTCGGCGAACGGGCCGCGCGCGCCACGGGTGCCGGGCGTACCGGACGTACCCGGCGCGAGGACGAGGATTACGACGCGGACGACGAGTACGACGAGGACGAAGACGAGGCTGAAGACAGGTACGAGGACGAGGACGAGGCCGAAGACACCTACCGGGACGACGACACATACGAGGACGAGGACTACAAGGACGAGGATTACGAGGACGAGGATTACGAGGACGAGGAGGACGACGAGAGCTACGAGGACGACGAGGAGGACGAGGAGGACGCCCCGAAGCCCCCCGCCAAGAAGGCCGCTGCGAAGGCTCCGGCTCCGGCTCCGGCGAAGAAGGCCGCCGCCAAGAAGGCGGCCAAGAAGGCTCCGTCCCACGGCCGCCGCGGCCGTTCGCGCCGAGGAAGGTGAGCCGCGATGACCACGACGCGGGACAAAGGCGACCGAGCGAGCCAGGACGACGCTCCCTCTCCGGTGCACGAACTGAAGGACGCGCTGGGCGGCTACGCCACCGCCATGGGCGGCAAGCTGGCGGGCAAGGGCGTGCACCAGGTCGGCAAACTCACCGACCGGCTGAAGAACGCGGGCGGGAAAGGCGGCGGAGGCGGACGCGGTGGCGGAGGCGGCGTCAAGGCCACGCTCATCATGGAGTCCGTCGACGTCGGTGTGCCGTTGCGTACCGCGTACGACTGGTGGACCCGGTTCGAGGACTTCAGCGAGTTCACGAAGGGCGTCCGCAGCGTCTCCAAGTCCGACGAGGTCGGCTCCGACTGGACCCTCAAGGTCGGCCCGTCGAGCCGCAGTTGGAAGGCGACCGTCAAGGAGCAGGTGCCCGACGAACGAATCTCCTGGACGTCCAAGGGGGCCAAGGGCACCACGCGGGGTGTCGTCACCTTCCACGAACTGGCACCCCATCTCACACGGATCGTCGTGGTCGTCGAGTACTACCCGTCGGGCCTGTTCGAGAAGACCGGCAACCTCTGGCGGGCCCAGGGGCGCCGCCTGCGCCTCGATCTGAAGCACTTCGCACGCCACGTCACCTTGCACGCCGACGACGAGGTGGAGGGCTGGCGGGGCGAGATCCGCGACGGCGAGGTCGTCCGCTCGCACGAGGACGCGCTCAAGGACGAGAACGACGACACGGACGAAGCCGAGGACGAGTACGAGGACGCGGACACGGACACGGACGCGGACGCGGACGCGGACGACATCGAGAGCGACGACGCATACGACGGCCACGGCGAGACGGGCGAAGAAGACGAGTATGACGACGACGAAGACGACGAAGACGACGAACTCGAAGAGGACGAAGACGAAGAGGACGGGGCCGAAGACACGTACGACGAGGAGGAGGACGAAGACGAAGACGAAGACGAGGACAAGGACGACCGCGTCAGCCGTCGGCGTCGCTGACCGCACGGGGAGCGCGCTGTGACCGATGTCAGCACATGGCCGGCGGGCCCGGAGACGCAGCCGTACGCGCCCGTCACCGGAAACCTCGCCGACCTGCTGGAACGCGTCCTCGACAAGGGCATCGTCATCGCGGGCGACATCAAGATCGATCTGCTGGACATCGAACTGCTCACCATCCGGCTGCGCCTGTTCATCGCGTCGGTCGACACCGCGAAGAAGGCAGGCATCGACTGGTGGGAGACGGATCCCGCGCTGTCCTCCCGGGCCGCGAAGGACGCGCTCGCGCTGGAGAACGCCCGGCTGCGGGAACGCCTCGCGGCACTGGAAGACACCCTGGACGATGAACCGGAGGAGGTCCGGTGACCGCCGACGCCACCCTCGTATGCGCCTTCGCCGTGACCCGTAGCGTCCCACCCCGTACCGCTCCGCTCGGAGCGGATCCCGGCGCCGCGGCCGGCCATGACGGGGGTGGCCCCCTGCGCCTCCTCCCGGCCGGGGACCTGTGGCTGCTGGTCCAGGACGTGCCCGCGGCCGCCTTCGACGAGACGGCGCTGGCGGAACGGCTCAACCGGCCGGACGACCTGGAGCGCATCGCCCGCGCGCACCACCGGGCCGTGGAGGTGGCCGCCCGGTGGGGTTCCGTCGTACCGCTGCCGCTGGCGACGCTGTATCTGACCGAGGACACCGCCGTACGGGCCGTCGTGCGGCGGGAGGCGGAGCTGGCGGTGCTGCTCGGCCGGCTGCGGGGCCGTACGGAGTGGGCGGTGAAGGTTCATGCGGCCGGGACCGGCGCCACCGCCGGGTCACACAGCGGTGGTGATTCCGGTGGCGTCGGCGGGCGGGCGTATCTGAGCCGGGTCAGCGCGCGGCGCCGTAGCCGGGACGAGGAGCGCGAGCGGGCCTTGGCCGAAGCGCGGGACCTCGACCGGGAACTGAGGCGGCACGCCGTCGCGGCGACACGGCACCGTCCGCAGAGCGAGCAACTGACCGGAACCGACGCCCCGCAACTGCTGAACGGGGCCTATCTGGTCGACGACGCGGAACGGGCGTCCTTCCTGGCCGCTGTGGAGCGGCTTGCCGCACTGGGGCGGCGGTGCGGGACCGTCGAGGTCGTCGCGTCCGGACCGTGGATCCCCTACTCGTTCGCGCGCCTCGACGAGGCGTGGCAGTACGGCGATCGGCATCGGGAGCAGGTACAGGACGAAGACCAGGACCAGGAACAGGAACAGGAACGGGAGCGGACGCAGGCGCAGAAGCAGGAGGTCGGCGCATGACCGTGCCCGACACGCGGGAGCCGGGGCGGCCGTTCGTCCCGTGGGACGAGCCGGAGCCGTACGCGCCGATCGGGGTGCCGCTGGTCGATCTGCTGGACCGAGTGCTGGCGACCGGGGTCGTGGTCAGCGGGGATCTGGTCCTGGCCATCGCCGACGTACCGCTGGTGCGGATCTCGCTGCACGCCCTGCTGTCGTCCGTCAACGAGCGCGTGCCCGCTCCCTGGTCGGACAGCGGGCCGCTGTGAGCGCGCGCCGGACCCGCTCCGTCGACCTGGATCCGGAGCGGGTGACCAACGACCTGGCAGCCCTGGTACTGACCGTCGTGGAGCTGCTGCGGCAGCTCATGGAACGGCAGGCGGTACGCCGGTTCGACGCCGGCACGCTGAGCGCCGAACAGGAGGAACGACTCGGGACGGCGCTCATGCTGCTCGACCGGCGCATGGACGAGCTGTGCGAGCTGCACGGACTGACCCGAAGCGACCTGAACCTCGACCTGGGCCCGCTGGGATCGCTGCTGGCGGACCCCGAGCCCTGACCGGCGCGGCGGCAGCAGAGCCTGGTGCCGCCGCTGTCCGCCGCGACCCGCCGCGATCACCCCGTCGGCCGCCTCGGAGGCACGACCGGAAGCCGGGTGCCCAGTGCGACGGCGGTACGGGCGAGTGGTGTGGTCATGATCCCGGCGACACTGGTGCGGCCGGCGATGTAGGCGTCCAGGCGCCGCCACGCCGGAGGCAGGCTGGTCAGGGCCGTGTGGACGAGCCCGGGGCTGCGGGCGAAGAGGGTCATGAGCGAGCCGCTGGCGCGCATTTCGACGCCGAGGACGTCGTTGATCTGCCCCGCGTAGTGCTCGGCGGCGGCGTTCGCCTCCGCTTCGCCCGCCGCGCCGACGATACGGGCGGCGGCGTGACCCGCGAGGTCTCCTGAGCGCAGGGCGTAGGAGATGCCTTCGCGTGACCAGTGGTCGACGAGGGCCGCGGCGTCACCGGCGACCAGGACGCGCCCGCGCGTCAGCGGGGAGTCGGGGTGTCGGCAGCGGGTCAGGTGGCCGGTGTCGTGGAGGGGGCGCGGGCCGAGGAGTCCGTGGCGCCGGAGGAAGTCCTCCTTGTAGGCGCGGAGGGCGTCGGGGTTGCCTCGGGCGGCAACAACGCGCTCCGGGCCGACGCCGTACAGGTCGCCGGCGGCGGCCACGGCCGTCTCGCACAGGGCCGCGCCGGGCACGACGGCGACGTCGTCGACGCGGTGCGCGCCCAGCCAGGGCAGCGTCGACGGGGAGACGCGGGTCTGCCACAGGTGCCGGCCCTCGCCGTCGGGGTCCACCGTGTGCGGGCCGGTGAGCGGGTGCGAGACCCGGGAGGAGAGCGCCCCGGTCGCCTCCCGCAGCGGTGACGGGTCGACGACGTAGCGCGTACGCTCCCACGTCGTCGGCGGTACGTCGGCCAGGGCGCCGTCGCGGTGGCGTTCGGCCGGGCCCAGGGGATGGCCCGCGCAGTGCAGCGCCGCCACACGGGTGTGGAACGCCAGCACGTCGTCGGTGTCGCGCAGCAGGGAGGGCACGACCGCGGTGTCGGTGTGGCCGTGCGCGGTGAGGGTGGCCTGCACCGGGTGCACGAGCACCGGGTGGGGGCCGATCTCGATGAACAGCCGGTGCCCGTCCTCGGCCGCGGCGTGCACGGCGTCGGCGAAGCACACCACGCGGCGGAGGTTGTCCGATGAGTAGGCGGCGTCGAAGGCGGCCCGCTCACGCGGGTCGTCGGTGACGGTGCTGTAGAAGGGCGTCCTCGGCGGCCTGCCGGTGACATCGGCGAGCGCGTCGGCGAGGTCGGGCAGGATGGGGTCCATGTGGGCGGTGTGCGAGGCGACGTCCACCTCGATCACGCGGATGCCGATGCCGCGGGCGTCCCACTCCTCGGCGAGGCGGCGGACGCGGTCGGCGTCGCCGCCGACGACCGTGTTCTCCGGCGAGGCGACGACGGCGACGGTCACCCCCGCACGTCCTGCTCCGCCAGCAGCCGTTCGACTGGCACGGCCCAGGGCGACCGAGGCCATCAGGCCCTGCCCGCCGGTCCGCAGGATCAGCCGCGACCGGCGGCGGATGACCCGCGCTCCGTCCTTCAGGCCAAGCGCGCCCGCGGCGACCGCGGCGGCGACCTCTCCCATGGAGTGGCCGATCACGGCCGCCGGTTCCACGCCGTGCGACCGCCACATCGCGGCCGGCCCCAACTGGATGGCGAAGATGACCGGTTGCACCCGGTCGAAGCCGGTGACCACCTCGGGACGGTTCAAGGTCTCCCGCAGGGAGAAGCCGGACTCCTCGGCGACGAGTGGTTCCAGCTCGTCGATGACGCGGGTGACATAAAGCCCTCTTTGCTCAAAGGGCATATGTGCTGCGAACGGTGGTGCGTCGAGGGCCGCCCGTGCCCCCGTGCACCGAGTTCAGCCGCTTGGCCGGGCTCTTGAACGATCATCGGCGATCAGCGTCGGCCCTGTTTCCGGCCCTGCTCTCGTGGTGGACCCCGGCGTCGGTCATCGGCGCCGCAGGCTCTCCTTGAAGTCGACGATCTCGTCGATCAGCGCGGCGATGAAGACGGCCGCCTCGCCGGCGTCGCCCGGCTCCGCCCGAGGAGGATCGAGTTCCGCGCTCGGGGTCAGGAAGACGGCGGTGTCCGGTTCCGTGGGTGGCAGCGCCTCGCCGCCGTGGAAGATCAGCATGTCGGCGACGAGACAGGTCACCTGTCCGTCCGCGCCGCGTCCGATCCAGACGGGGTACGAGCCGTCCCCCATCCCGCTGGAGTACGCGATCAGGTTGGCGTCGGTGCCGACGGCGGTCCTCTCGCCCAGCGCGGGCTCCGCCTCGTACGCCTTGGCCAGTGCGTCGCGCCCCGTCGCGTCGAGGAACGCCCCCGTGCCGCTGTCCACTCCGAAGCCGTAGAACTCCCCGTCGCCCAGCAGCCGGATGTCCTCTCCGGGCCGGACCGCCAGTTCCCAGCTCGCGGTGGGCTCGTCGCGGATGCGCAGCATGGCGGCGGTGTCCTCGCCCCATTCCGCGTCGTCCCATTTCATGGTCGCGATCCGCACGGGATACTCGCCCGCCGGCACCCGCACCGTGAACGGTTCGTCGTCCTCGCGAAGGGTGGCCGGGTCGGCGGCCATGACCGAACCGCTGGGAAGTCTGAGCACACCGGCCGTCGTCGGGGCGGTGACGGTGGCCGTGCCGAAGGACCTGTGGGCGAAGCGGCTGCCCGGCGTGAACAGGGCGTCCAGGTGGTGCGGCCGCAGCCCTGCCGGGGCCGACCACACCCGCCGCTCCGGCTGAGGCTGCTCGTCGTGGGCGGCGAGTTCGAGCGTCAGGGTGTCGCCGGCCTCCCAGCCGAGCATCCAGGCGTCGACGTAGGCCGTCCAGTGGCCGAAGGGCGCACGGCGCAGGGTGCGGTGTCGTTCGGGGAGCGGACGGACGGTGTGCAGGCTGCCGGCGTGGTCCAGTTCGACGCGCGCCTTCTCGCTGTCGGGCCTGCTGGTGAGGGCGAAGTGCCAGCCGTCCGCGGGGAACTCCGGCTCGTCGGCGGTGCGGTGGCGCCACTCGTCATAGCCACGCAGGTGCAGCAGTCCCGCCGCCAGTTCCCGGTAGTCGTACCGCCGTACGCGTCGTTCCTGTTCGTCGAAGAGGAACAGGCCGAGGTGGTGGTCCCGCCAGGACACCTGGAGCAGCGCCCGCTGCCGGCCGGCGCCGCCGAGCAGCACGGCGTACGGCTCGCCCGCCGCGTCGTGCTCGCGTGCGCGGTCCTCACTCATCACTCCCACCGGCGTCCGCGTGCGCGGATCCCAACCGGCGCAGTGAACGACCTCGACGGCACGACGAACAGACACGATCCCCACTCCCCACTCCCCGCTCTCCACCTGCTCCCGCACGATATGCGACCCCTCTGACATCGGGGCGCCGCGGCCCGGAGCCGTCCGGGCCGCGGCGGTGAGGAGGCGGAGGCCGTCGGCCCAGGCCCTCAGCTCAGCGGAAGTTGACGTCGCTGCACAGGAAGTACGTCTGGTCCATGTGCGACGCCTGCCAGATCGTGTAGACGACGTGCCGACCGCTCAGGCCCGAGGTGCTCACGTCGATCGAGTAGTTCTGGCTGGGCGCGTACCGGCCGGTGCGGGTGACCAGTTGCAGGTCGCTCCAGCGCAGCGGCTGGGTGGCGGGGTCGACGCCCTGGCGGGTGACGTAGACCAGGAAGTAGTCCGCGCCGTGGCTGGCCTGGTCGTGCAGCCGCACGGTGAAGTTGCTGGAGACGTCCGTGGTCTTCCACGCGCCGACGGTGTCCAGGGCGTTGTAGCGCCCGCCCTCGGTCCGGCCTCCGCTGCACAGCTGGCCGTCGGGGACGACGGCCTGGAAGTTGCCCGCGGAGCCGTTGCGGTACAGGCCGTTCCAGTTCCACATGGCGTTGGGGTTGGCCTGCCAGGCCTGCCAGCACATGGGGTCCTGTTGCGCCATGGCCGGATTCTGGAAGTCGCTGCCCCAGCGCAGCCAGCAGCCGTAGTTGCGGGACGCCGGGTCGACGACCGAACCGTGGGCCGCGGCGGTGCCGCCGGGGATCAGGGTGAGCAGCAGTGCGGCGAGCACGCTCAGGAACAGGGCCGGCCGGAGCCGGGACCTTTTTGCGACATGAACATGACAGCTCGTACGGCTTGTACGGCGTGTGCGGCTTGTGCGAGGTGGCACGGGATCCCTCTTTCCGACGTGGGGGGATGTCGAGGATGTGGAGGATGTGGGGAGTGCTTGCCGTGGGAGCGGCTGGGTGGGGGGATCGCGGAAACGGCGCACTGGGAGCGCTCCCACTCGTCACAGGCTGCGCCTCCGGGTACCGGCCCGCAACGCGGGATCGCGCCACTTTCCGGCCTCCTCTCGCCGTCTCTCCGAATGTTCCGCACGGGACGGGCCCTGATCCGCGCGGCGGCGTGCCACGATCAAGAAGTGGAAGTGAAGGGCACGCACCCCGCAGAGCCCTGCGATCGGGAGGACCTCATGGACGCCGCCGGAGAAGGACGGCAGCAACTGGACGCGGCCAGCGTCCTCAACGCCAAGCAGACGCTCCTGCAGTTCCTCGGCCGGGCGGGGATCGGCCCCGGCGACGCGGCGGAACTGATCGGACTCGTCGAGGCCGGCGCCCTCGCAGGCGCCCACGAGGACGTCGGCGCGGTCGGCCGGAACGCGCCCGTGGAGAAGGGCGAGCTGTACGCGTCCGGCTGGCTCGACGGCGCCCAGGCCGTCGTCGACGAACTCCACGGACTCGCCGGACGGGCCCTGCGGCAGGCCGTCGCCTCTCCGCCGCCCGACGCTCCCGCCCCGGCCCCTCGCCCCGTCGTCACGAGGATGCAGGTGGAACGGGCCAAGGTCGCGGTCCTGCCGCTCTACCGCTCGTTCGCCGCCGACTCCGATCTCGATCCCGATGTCACCGGACAGGTGCTCACCGCTGTCCTCGCCACCATGGACTCGGGCCGACGCGCGGCGTACGCGGGCCGGCTGGCGGCGTTCGTCTCGGAGCACCGGGGCCGTCTGGAGCGGCTGTTCGCGGAGTACGGGCCGGGCAGCGACATCCCGATCCACGGCCGTCACTCGCTGCTCCACTCCCCCACCAGCGTCGCCGTACTGGAACGGCTCACCACCACACCCTCCGCCTTCACCCGGGCGTGGGACGCCGCCGAGCTGCCGCCCGCCTGGCTGGAAGGGCTCACCACGGCCTGGGAGGCACTGGCCCCGGCCTGACCGCTGCCGGCCTGAAATTCGCAGGCGGCGCCTCACCCGTCGGACCTATCGTGTACCGCTGCCGTCCGCCCGGGACGGCGCGACAAGAGAGGCGGCGGAGTGCCGGACACGTACGTGATCATGCTGGACGCCGAGCTGAGCAAGGCGTTCGACGTGTGGGCCGGCTATCTCGACGCGGACACCGGTGAGGACCCCGAGGCGCGTGCCCGGCTGCGCCGCACGCTGGAGGCCGCCCGCGCGGCCGCCGCCGACGGCGAACCCACGACCGCGCGCACTCTGGTGGCGGACATGTACGAGGACGCCCGGGGAGCCGGCCTGCGCTGGGCTCCCTCGCCGCCTCGGCCCTGGGAGGCCGACCGGCAGGCGCGCGACTACGCCAGGAACGAACTGCGGCACGTGCTCTCCGTGGACCTGCGCGCGCGTCTCGACAGCATCGAGCTCTTCCTGAGGGTCATGACCCGCCGCTTGTACGCCGTCCCCGGCCTCGACGCCGCGACCCGCCAGGACATCCTCTACCTCACCGCCCGCGCCGAGATGGCCCTCGACCTCGCCCACCCGGCAGCGGCGCGACGCGAGTACGAACGCCTTCAGGACATCGCGCGGCGCTGGGGCGTGGAGCGCTGAGCGCCACGTCGTGATCGCTCGGCCCCTCCCATGACCTATCTTGGCGCGCATGCAGTCCTACACGATCGGCCAGGCGGCACGGCTGCTCGGCGTGAGCCCCGACACCGCGCGCCGGTGGGCGGACGCGGGCCGGGTGGCGACCCATCGCGACGAGACCGGCAGACGACTCATCGACGGAAAGGACCTGGCCGCCTTCTCGGTGGAGCTGGCCCAGACCGCGAGCGGTGAGGAGGACGTCTCCCACACCTCGGTCCGCAACGCCTTCCCCGGCATCGTCACCGCGATCAAGCTCGGTGACGTGGCGGCACAGGTGGAGATCCAGGCCGGTCCGCACCGGCTGGTGTCGCTGCTCACGCGGGAGGCCGTGGAGGAGCTGGGGCTCGAGGTGGGCGTAGAGGCAACGGCCCGGGTGAAGTCGACGAACGTGCACATCGACCGCGCCTGAACGAGCCCGCGCCACGCGGCGGCGCACACCGTCGCGGTCGAGGAGCGGCACTCGCCGTCGCCGTCGACGAGCGGTGCTCACCGTCCCGGTCGGCGGGCGGTGCTCACAGGAAGTGCCGGACGGGAGTGACGGCGGCCTCTCTGGCGCGCTGGAGCACCGAGCGTCGTCTCCATCGGCCGCGTTCGATGGCCACGCTCTGCCGCAGGTCCGCCTCGTAGTCGCGGTCCAGGGCGGCGGTGAACTCCTCGTCCAGGACGGCGAGCATGACCTCTTCGTCGTGATCCATGGACCGGCGGTTGAAGTTGGTCGATCCGATCAGCGCGGCCACCGAGTCCACGGTGATGACCTTGGCGTGCATCATGGTCGGCTGGTACTGGTGGATGCGTACGCCCGCTTCGAGCAGACGCGTGTAGTGCTGCTGGCCGGCGAGTTGGCAGGCGCGCTGGTCGGTGTGGGGGCCGGGCAGCAGGATCTCCACCTCGACGCCTCGCTGGGCGGTCGCGCACAGCAGGTCGATGAAGTAGCTGTCGGGAGCGAAGTAGGCGGTGGCCAGGCGGAAGCGTTCCTCGGCGGAGGTGAGCATGACGCGGATGAGGGTCTGCATATCCTGCCAGCCGATGCTCGCGGAGCCGCGCACCACTTGCACGATCGACGAGCCGACCTGCGGATGCTCGGTGAAGCGGTCGCGGTCGTCGAAGAGGTCGTCGTGGCACTCGGCCCAGTTCTGGGCGAACGCGGCGGCGATGCCGTCGACGGCCGGCCCGCGCACCCGGACGTGGGTGTCGCGCCACTCCTGGGGATTGCGGGCGTCGCCGCACCACTCCTCCGCGATGCCGACACCGCCGGTGAACGCGGTCTCCTCGTCGACGATGAGGGCCTTGCGGTGGCAGCGGTGGTTCTGCTTGAACGGCGACAGCCAGGCGGGCTTGCGGAACCAGGCCACCTCCACGCCCGCGGCGTTCATCCGGTCCAGCAGGTGCGGCTCGATCTCCTTGGCACCGAACCCGTCGAGCAGCAGGCGTACCCGCACTCCGGAGCGAGCGCGGTCGGCGAGAGCCTCCGCGAAGTCGCGGGCGACCTGACCCCGCCAGTAGACGAAGGTCATCATGTCGATGGTGTGCCGGGCCGACCGTATCGCCCCGAGCATGGCGGGGAAGATCTCGTCCCCGTTCCGCAGCCGCAGCAGGTCGTTGCCCTCGGTCGCGGCGACGCCGAGCAGTCGTTCCAGGCGGCGTCGCAGGCGCTGCTTGCGGGCTGCCGGTTCGGGTGCGGTGTCGAGTGAAGGGTCTGCTGTCATGCCGTCGGGGGTCACGCCGTTTCTCCGTTGCCCATGAGGACCAGTTGTTGCGGGCTGCGGGACGAGCCCGGACATCCGCATGCCCGGCGACCGCGCCTTCACTCCGTGAGGTGGGCGATCGGTCTGCTCGGGAGCCAGTCCGCGAAGACCTCCGGGAGGCGGTCCAGGTCCTCGGCCGTGACGGTGACGAGCCGCAGGCCGTGGTGGCGGGCCAGCTCCCGCTTGCGCGCGACCTTCGCCGCGTACGCCTCCTGAGTCATCAGGCCCAGGGCCTCGACGAGCGTGCCGTCCGCGAGGCGCCAGTCCGCCCGCAGGCCCGTGGTGTTGAGTTCGGGGTGGCGCGGGTAGGCGGGCTCCGGCTCGTGGGCCACGCCCCGATGGTGGAGGAAGTCGTCCACGTGACGCTCGAACAGGGAGCGGCACAGGTGTCCGTCCGTGGCGACGGTGGCCGTGCCCAGCGACGTGCGCGTCCCGTCCGTGAGGAGCTCCGCGTACGCCAGCCACTCCGTCCACGTCCGGGCGGGGCGCGCCGGGCGCATGCTCAGCAGCGCGGAGCCGGGGCGCGGCACGAGGAAACGGCAGAGCATGGCTTCGTCGACCAGACCGGGATCGTCGAACGGCACGCTGACGCGGCCCAGTTGGACCAGTGAGGGCGGACCGGAGAACTCGATCTCCGCGAGCCTGCGCAGGGCGTACACGACGGCCTGCGTCCAGGGGCCGTCCGCGCCGTTGTCGCGCAGCACCCCGTTCCTGGCGAGGCCGCAGCAGCTGTGGCAGTAGAAGAGTGCCGGGCGCGCCGACTGGGCGGAGCGCCCGCACAGCCTGCACGGCCCGCGCTCCGCGAGGTCCACGGGAGCACCGAACAACGCTTCCAGTGCTCGCCGGTAGTACGGGTTGTCCGCCGCGTCGTCGATGAGCGGCGGCAGCGCGCTTCCGGCGGTCGCGGTGCGCGCCGCCCCGGCATCGGGCCTCGCGCCGAGCCAGCGACGGTGGGGCTCCGGGATCAGCCGCTGCGCGGCGGTGGTGACCCGGCTGGAGCTGCCGAGCGGGCTGATCTCGGACGGCGCGACCGCCGCCCGGAGGTTGTGCCGCTCCACCTCCGCGCGCGGCGCGCCCCAGGTGACGAGCAGCGGCCGCACCCCGTGCCGGCGCAGCAGCACGGTCAACGGCTCGGCGAGCGGGGCGGCGTACACGGTGAGGGTGCCCGAGTCCGGGTCGAACCAGCCGACTTCCCGGAGCTCGTCCCGTGCCACGCCGGGCTTCGGGAGACGGATCGACCATGTGCCCCTGCGCATGACGATCACCGCGTCCGGGAAGCCGTCGAGGGCCGCCAGGTGCTCCGGCGCGGTCACGTCCACGCCGTGGGCGCGCAGCGCGTCGAGTGCGTCGGGGCGCGTCCGCTCGTCGACGAGGGTGAGCGGGCCGTCCGGCTGGTGGTACTGCCCGACCTCCACACCGGACTCGTCCAGGACGAGGATTCGGGTGTGCTGGAACACGGAGCGGGTGACGGCGCGCAGGTTCCGGAAGCCGTGGGCCGAGCCGCGGTACGTCTCCCAGGCGCTCAGGAGCGGCAGCGCCTCGGCGTTCCGGCGCTGCCGCGCGCGATCACGGTCGGTCTCCCTGCCCCATGCGCCACCGGCGGCACGGTGGCCCAGGGCCGTCCGCAGCCGGATGGCGAGGCGTTCGGCGAGCGCGCGGCGGAGGCCGCGCTCGACGCCGGTCGGTGTCGGCGCCTTCTCCTTGCCGTTTCCGGGGTTCGCACCGAGGTTCGCTCCGGCGTTCGCTCCCGCGTTCCCTCCTGTGTTCCGGCCGGTGTTGCTTCCCGTGTTCCGGCCGGCGTTCCGGCCGGCGTTCTCTCCGGCCTTCCGGCGGTGGGCCGTCACATGGGCGTCCACGAGCCTCCGCACGGTCTGCCGTTCGGGCAGCAGTACGCGTACGGCACCGACCGTGTACCCGAACGCCTTTTCCTCGGCCCAGGACACCAGTTCGTCCCGGCTGGGCTCCCAGTCCTCGTCGGACTCGTCCTCGCCGTCGCCGTCCTCTTCCTCCCAGAAACGGCCGTTGGATCGGAGGTCGTAGAACTCGATCCATCCGTGGCAGCCGACGGGTGTCCCGGTCTCGTCGGCGAGCCGGCGGATGGCCTCGCTCGTGATGTGCAGCGCGCTGCTGTAGAGGTAGCCCATGTGCCGGTCGAGGACGGATCCGCCGTGGCCGGGTGGGGTGGCGACCGAGACGGCGCGCGAGTCGTAGTCGTTGTCGGGCCTGGGGACGAGGTTCACCCGCACGGGTATGACCGCGTCGTATTTCGCCTGCGGCGGTGCCGGCCTGACGCTGTCCTTCCGCATGTGGCTCAGGACGAAGGCCCGCAGAGTGGGGACGCAGTCGTCGAAGACCGCGAACGCCGGGGCGAAGTCCGTCGCGGGATCGCCCGGGATCATGAGCATGCCCGCGTCGGGGGCGTACTGGATGGGGTTGCGGCTCGACATGCGCGGATTATGCCACTGGCATATGTGGAGCCGTCGTCGCGTCGTGTGGCGGCGGACGGCGCCTCCGTACGACTGCCGCGCGGTGCCCTGGTTACGCCGGTGGCGTCGGTGCGGACGGGGAAGACGGAGGCGGGCCGGGGAAGTCGCTGTCGAGTTGCGCCAGTCCATCGTCCCATCGGCGTCGGCGCTGCTCCTCGGACTCCTCCCACCAGGGAGTGCCGCGTTCGCCCAGCGCGACCTTCGCGCGGTGCACCCGGGCGCGTGCCGACCGTTCGGCCGCCGCGTCGTCCGCGGACTTCGCCGAGCGCACCGCACGCCGGGCCGCCATGAGGTGACGACGGAGCCGGGCGGCGACGTCCTCGGGCACGAGCGGGTCCGTCGCACGCCATTTCCGCCCGTCGACGACGATGAAGTGGCCGTCCGGGGTCTGCTGCGGAGGGTGCGCTTCCACGTCCACGATTGTCCCAGCGGCGCCTCCGGGCGCCACAGCGGACCGCCGTCCGGCGGCGTTGTCAGAGGCCTCTGCCATGATCGGGCGGCATGAGCGACACCGACCTTGATCAGGTACACACGGCCGTGGCGGCCCTGCGCACACGGGGCCTGGAACTCCTTGACGGCTTCACCGACGCCGAGCTCGACCGGTGGCCGGTCGAGGTGCCGCCGGCCGTGCGCGCGGTGCTGCGGGAGGCGGGCGGCGTGCGCGCGGGACGCGTGCGGTACGACTTCGGGCCGCGCACCCTCACCCCGCGCGACTTCGCCCGCGGTCTCTGGCGCCTGGCCGAACTACCCGGTGACGAAGGCACGTTGGTCGTCGGTGTGGCAGGCGCGGACTGGGGTCCGGTCATCCGCGTCCAGCCGTGGGACGACACGGAGGTCGTCGTGGAGGCTTCGTCGTTCACGGACTGGCTGCTGGGCCTGGGCACCGAGCGGCCCCGGGCCCAAGTGTCCGTGCCCGCCGTCCCGTCGGTGGCGGCGGCCGAGGGCACGGACGCGGAACTCGCCGCGCTCGTCGCCGGAGGCGACCCACTCACCGATGTCGTCGACCTGCGGGCACTGCCCGGCTTGCCGTGCCGGGTGGTGTGGGAGCCGTACTACTCGCTGGAGTACGGGACCGCGGACACCAGCGGCAGCGAGACGACGTACGAACTCGTCGGTGACGGGCGGGCGCTGCTGCTGCACAGCTTCGTCAGCGGTGACTTCCTGGGCCGCCCGGTGCGTCGGCACCGGGTGCCTGCCGACGCCGCGCGCCTGGCCGTCACCGAACTGCGCGCCCTGGCCGCCGCCCACCCCGACCTGGTCACCCTCGACGCGGGCCACACCGACGCCGAGCTGGACACCTGGCCGGTGCACGTCCCGAGCGACATCCGTGTCGTACTGCGCGAGATCGGCGGCGTACGCATGCCCGGTCTGCCCGCGGTGCGGCTGCTGCCCGGTGCTCCGGAGCACGCGGTCGACCCGGAGGCGCACCGCATGATGGGAGGTGACGGCTCCTACTGGCCGGTCGCATCGGCCGGCCGCGGGCGGGACGCCGTGCTCGCCCAGGTCCGCATCGACCCGCGCACCGGCGAGTGGGGTTACGTGGTGTCGATCCCCACGGATCCCCGGTCCCTCGGCGAGGAACCCGGACTGTCCCTGATCGCCGAGTCGCTGCCCCACCTGCTGCTGACGGTGGCGCGCATCGCGCGTGACGCGGTCACCGCGTCCGACTTCGCCTCTCATGTCCAGGCCGCCACCGTGGGCTTCTTCCCGCACAGCGGCGAGCCGTGGACCCGGCCCGTGCCGATCGGCGAATGGGCCGGTTCCGACGATCCGCTGCGCGCCGCCCTGACCACGCTCCCGTCGGGCACCCACGCAGCGGACCTGCGCGACTCCCCCATCCCCACCGACCTCGGCTTACACCGGTCCGAGGACTGGCCCTACGGGCCGGACTCCCTGGACCACCTCCGCTTCGAAGGGGCGGGGCACGTGGTGGCGGCCGTCCCGAGACGTCGCTGAGGCCCGGCCGGCAGCGCTCCCGACCCTCACCCGGTATGAACGCACATGCCATGCAAGTCGAATAAAGCTCCGGCTCATGCGATGCCACAGAAGACTTTCGCCTGGCACTTGCGGCAGTATCATCGGCATATGCACACCGACCGGATCGGGGACGCGGCCGCACCGCTAGGCACCGGCGCCGACTCCGGGAGGCGTCTGGCCGACGGCGGGAACCGACCGCCGAACGCGATGAGGCGGGCCACCGGACGAATCCCGGTCCCGCCCTCGCGGCCCGCGCCCGGCAGTCGCGCCGGGCGCACGGGAGTCCACCGGCTCCACGGCCCGCGGCCGCCGCACCGGCCCGCGTCACCGAGGTGATCCTCGGGGCGTCCCGGCCCAGGTGCAGACGGTGTGACCGAGCCGACCGACGCGGTCGCCGAAAGACCGTGGACGAGTCAGTCCGTCCAGGACTGTGAGGGAGTGGACCCGTGACAACCCGTTCCGCGCGCCGGACCCGCCGGACGCTTCCGGTGACCGGCGCGGCAGCCGCCGCCCTGCTGGCCCTGAGTGCCTGTTCCTCCTCGGAGGCGGACTCCGCCTCCGATTCCGGCACCTCCGCTTCGGGCTCCGCCTCGGACAAGCTGTCCGGCGAGGTGACGGTCTTCGCCGCCGCCTCGCTGAAGGAGAGCTTCGAGACCCTGGGCGAGGAGTTCGAGAAGCAGCACCCGGGGACCGAGGTCACCTTCAGCTTCGGCGGCAGCGACGCCCTCGCGGCGAGCATCACCGGCGGCGCCCCGGCCGATGTCTTCGCCTCGGCCAGCCCCAAGACGATGAGGATCGTCACCGACGCGGGACGCGCCGCGGGCACGCCCGTCACGTTCGTGCGCAACCAGCTGGAGATCGCCACCCTGCCGGGCAACCCGGACAAGATCGCCTCCCTCGCGGACCTCACCGACAAGGACCTCAAGGTGGTGCTCTGCGACGAGAGCGTGCCGTGCGGCGCCGCCGCGCGGAAGGCGCTCGACGCGAGCGCGCTGAAGCTCACCCCGGTCTCCTACGAGGAGGACGTGAAGTCCGCCCTCAACAAGGTCGTGCTGAAGGAGGCCGACGCCGCGGTCGTCTACAAGACCGATGTGGAAGCCGCGGGCGACAAGGTGGAGGGCGTGGAGTTCGCCGAGTCCGCCGACGCCGTCAACGACTACCCGATCGCCTTGCTCAAGGAGTCGGACAACACCGAGGCCGCCGAGGCCTTCATCGCGCTGGTACGATCCGCCGAGGGCCGGCGGGTCCTGGGCGAAGCCGGGTTCCTCAAGCCGTGACCTCGCTCGACAAGACCGGTGCCGCGACCGGCCCCCGCACGGGCGGGCGGCGGCGCCGCCGCCCGCGCGCCGGCGCCCCGCTGCCGCTCCTGCTGCCCGCGCTGATCGGCCTGGCGTTCCTGGTCCTTCCGCTCCTCGCCCTGCTCATCCGCACTCCGTGGCGGAGCATGCCCGACCTGCTGACCAGCACCGAGGTGTGGCAGGCGCTCCAGCTGTCGCTGGTCTGCGCGACGGCGGCGACCGCGGTGAGCCTGGTCGTCGGGGTGCCGCTGGCCTGGCTGCTGGCGCGCGTCGAGTTCCCGGGGCGTGGGCTGGTGCGTGCCCTGGTGACACTGCCGCTCGTGCTGCCGCCGGTGGTGGGTGGCGTGGCCCTGCTCATGGCCCTCGGCCGCAACGGGGTGGTGGGACGGTGGCTGGACTCATGGTTCGGAATCACCCTGCCGTTCACCACCACCGGGGTCGTCGTCGCCGAGGCGTTCGTGGCGATGCCGTTCCTGGTCATCAGCGTGGAGGGCACCCTGCGCGCCGCCGACCCGCGCTACGAGGAGGCGGCCCAGACGCTGGGCGCCTCCCGGTTCACCGCGTTCCGCCGCGTCACGCTGCCCCTCATCGCGCCGGGTGTCGCGGCCGGTGCCGTGCTGGCCTGGGCCCGTGCGCTCGGCGAGTTCGGCGCGACGATCACCTTCGCCGGCAACTTCCCCGGCCGCACCCAGACCATGCCCCTCGCCGTCTACCTCGCCCTCCAGAACGATCCGGAGGCCGCGATCGCCCTCAGCCTCGTTCTGCTGGCGGTGTCGATCGCGGTGCTGGCGGGGCTCCGGGACCGTTGGATGACCGCCTCATGACCGACACCGCGCACCCTGCACAGCCCGAACAGTCCGCACAGACCACGGGCGCAGACGTTGGCGCAGACACCGGCGCCGACTCGGGCACGGGGCTCGACGCCCGTCTGGTCGTCGAGCGCGGCGCCTTCCGCCTCGACATGACGCTGACGGCGGCACCCGGCGACGTGGTCGCGCTCCTCGGCCCCAACGGCGCCGGCAAGACGACCGCCCTGCGGGCCCTCGCCGGTCTCGCCCCGCTCACCGACGGCCACCTGCGGCTGGACGGAGTGGAGTTGGACCGTACGCCACCGGAGTCCCGCCCGGGCGGCGTGGTCTTCCAGGACTACCTGCTGTTCCCGCACCTGTCGGCGCTGGACAACGTGGCTTTCGGGCCGCGCTGCCACGGCGCGAGCAAGGCCGAAGCCCGTGCGCAGGCCGCCGCATGGCTGGAGCGCATGGGCCTCGCCGACCACGCCGGCAGCAAGCCGCGGAGGCTGTCCGGCGGTCAGGCCCAGCGCGTCGCCCTGGCCCGGGCGCTCGCCACGCGTCCCCGGCTGCTGCTCCTCGACGAGCCGCTGGCCGCCCTGGACGCCCGTACCCGCCTGGACGTGCGCGCCCAGCTCCGCCGTCACCTCGCCGACTTCGAAGCGGTCGCCGTGCTCGTCACCCATGACCCGCTGGACGCGATGGTCCTGGCCGACCGCCTCGTCGTCATCGAGGACGGCCGCATCGTGCAGCAGGGCACTCCGCCCGACATCGCCCGCCACCCGCGCACCGACTACGTCGCCCAGCTGGTGGGCCTCAATCTCTACCGGGGACAGGCCGAGGGGCACACGGTGCACGTCGACGGCGGACCCGCGATCGCGACCACGGAAGACCTCACCGGCCCGGTCTTCGTCGCGTTCCCGCCCAGCGCGGTGACACTGCACCGGGACCGCCCCACCGGCTCCAGTGCGCGCAACCTCTGGCGGTGCGAGGTGGCCGGCCTGGAGACCCACGGCGACCAGATCCGCGCCGATCTCGCGGGCGAGCTGCCCCTGGCCGCCGATCTGACCACGGTCGCCGCCGCCGAACTGGGTCTCCATCCCGGGTCCACGGTCTGGGCGTCGGTGAAGGCGGCCCAGACGCACGCGTACCGCGCCTGAGGGAGTCGCCGGGGTCGCGAGAGTGTCGGCAAGGAGATCAGTCGCGCCGGACTACGGTGGGGCACAGCAACCGCGAAACCGGACAAACCACTCACACCCGCGAGGCGTCCCCCCATGAGCCTGAGCATCCGCAACCAGATCCCCGGCACCGTCACCTCCGTCACCGCGGGCGAGGCCATGGCCACGGTGAAGGTGCGTCTCGACGGCGGTCAGGAGATCACCGCCGCGATCACCCTCGACGCGGTCGAGGACCTCGGGCTCACCGCAGGCTCCGCCGTGCGCGCCCTGGTCAAGGCCACGGAGGTGGCGCTGGCCACCGGCCCGGTCGAGGGCCTGTCCATCCGCAACCGGCTGGCCGGCACCGTACGCGGACTCTCGACGGGTGCCGCCATGGCGACGGTCGGGGTCTCGGTCGAGGGCGCCGAGCTGACCGCCGCGATCACCAAGGACGCGGCGACCGACCTCGGCCTGACGGAGGGCTCCGCCGTCACGGTCCTGTTCAAGTCGACGGAGGTCTCGCTCTCCGCCGGCTGACCGGCCGGATGCCACGGCGGACGGCCGTCACAGCGGTCCGGACGTCAGGGCGGGCAGCGGCCACGGCAGTCCGGACGCCATGGCGGACGGCCGTCACGGCAGTCGGACGTCACAGCGATCCGGACGTCACAGCGGTCCAGCCGACGCGGCAGGCAGCGGTCACGGCAGTCCGGACGCCACAGCGGACGGCCGTCACGGCAATCCGGCCGTCACAGCGGTCCGGACGTCACAGCGATCCGGACGTCACGGCGGTCCGGCCGACGCGGCAGGCAGCGGTCACGACAGTCCGGCCGTCACGGCCGCGCCGAGGAACCCGGCCCGTCCGCCGGATTCCTCAGCGGGCCGTCGGCTCAGCGCCGCTCGGGCAGGTCTCGCTCGGCGGGCAGCGA
Source organism: Streptomyces sp. NPDC001532 (assembly GCF_040298625.1). Classification (NCBI taxonomy): domain Bacteria; kingdom Bacillati; phylum Actinomycetota; class Actinomycetes; order Kitasatosporales; family Streptomycetaceae; genus Streptomyces; species Streptomyces sp. NPDC001532. Next base: position 13,990 of record NZ_JBEPAL010000049.1, on the reverse strand, counting down.
GACGGCGGAGCGCACGGACGGCTTGGCGGCGCGGGCGGACGGCGTGGCCGCCGGCTGCTTGCCGCAGAACGCGGCCTCCAGCGTGCCGCCGAGCGCCGTGTTGGCCGCACCGTGGTTGGAGGTGTTCGCCACCGCCGACAGACTGCGACGGCCGTCGCGCGTCGAGAAGGCGTACGTGTAGTAGCCCTGCACCGTGCCGGTGTGACCGTACACCTGCGTGCCGCAGGACAGGTCGTAGCGGCGCAAGCCGAGGCCGTAGAAGCGGGTGTTGGTCGCGTCGGTCGGCGTCACCGTGGTCATGGCCTCCAGCATGGCCGGGGACAGCAGCCGGCCGCGCATGAGCGCGCTGGTGAAGGTGTTCAGGTCGGCGGGGCTGGAGATGAACGCCCCGGCGGACTGCGCCCAGGACACGGTCTGCTCGGTGGAGTCCACGAGCGGCGCGCCGGCCTCGTCGGGGTGCAGGTAGCCACGTACGTGCAGGCCCTTGATGCGCGTGTCGGGGTGCACGTACGAGGTCTGGCGCAGCCCCAGGGGCTTGATGATGCGGCGCTGGTACGCGTCGGCGACCGGGCGGCCCGTCAGCTTCTCGATGAGCATGCCGACGACGACGAAGTTGGCGTTCGAGTACTTGTAGGCGACGCCGGGCTCGGTGGTGCGGGGCTCGGCGAGGGAGAGGTCGACCAGCTCCTGGTAGCTGAACACCCGGTTGCGCACGGCCTCGAAGCCGGGCACGGTCTGGTTGAACATGGCGTTGGTGTAGTCGGCCAGGCCGCTGCGGTGGGTGAGCAGGTGACGGACCGTGATGCGGTCGTCGGGCAGCAGACCCGGAAGGTACGTGTTGACCGAACGGTCCAGCTCCAGCTTGCCCTCGTCCACCAGCTGGAGCAGCACCACGGAGGAGAACGTCTTGCTGACGCTGCCGATCCGGAACCGCGCGTGCACGTCCATGGGCGCCTCGGCGACCTTGTCGCGGATGCCGACGGCACGGCTCCTGACCCCGTCCGGCCCGGAGTAGCGCGCCATGGCGCCGGGCGCGCCGTTGGCCAGCGCCGAGTTCAGCGCGGCGACGACGCCCTCCATGTCGGGTGCGGTGGTGGAGGGCGTGCCGGTGGCGGTGGTGGTGGTCGTGACGGCGTCGGGCGCTGCGGGAGCGGCCGACGCCGTCGCGGCCGGAACGAGTCCCGCGGTGAGCGCTGCGATCACGGTGACGCTCACAGCCAGAGGTCGGTGCGGCAACAGGGGCACGGTGATTCCTCGGTTTCTTCCTCGACTCGGTCGGTGCGGCGCGCGGTGGTCGGCCGCGGCCACTCATGGATCATGAGTGGCCGACACCGCGATCGGTTCCGGACACGCGCGGATTGCCTCGGCGGTGCGGAGAATGAGGCGCCGGCGTGACGCACGGACGGGAGGTGCCGGCGCCGGGTCGCGCACCGGCGCCCGGACCTTGTGGGGTCGCCCTTCGAACGCGCGCCCCGTACCAACCCACTCCGGAGTGGCATCGGTTGCCGCCTGGCATGGCGAATCGTTCCGCCGCGGAAGCCTCCTCGTGCCCTCGGCGGACGTGCCGCTCGGGGACGCACAGGGGGTTGTCGTGAACGCCATCAGCAAGATCGTCGCCCGGGTCGCCACCGCGGACGTGCCGTACGCCGCCACCGCGTCCCGGGTCTACCTCGGTATCGCCGGGCGGGAGTTCCGTCTCGCGCGGGGAACGGGAGACTTCGCCCGTGGCGCCGAGGTGGAGTTCGTCCTCGGCCAGGACACCAACGTCCGCAATCCCGAGCACAACGACCCTCGCCTCAGCCCTGTCCTGGACATGGCCCTCCTGGACCACCATCCGGTCTACGTGCGCATGGAGGAGGACGGTGCGGAGCCGGCCTGGTGCCTGGACCATGTGCTCGTCACTGTCAATCCCGGTCGGGACAGCCGTGTCTACGGCCATCCCTCCCTCGAAGGCTTCGGGCCTGAGCACCGCGTCTGGTTCGAGGAAATGCGGGGCACCACGTTGTACCTGAGTCGCGCGGGCGAGTCACCGCCTCAGCCGCAACCGCAGTCGCAGTCGCAGTCGCCCGCACCACCAACGGCGGCTCAGCCGCAGGCGACTCCGCAGTTGACCGATGAACTGATCCAGGAACTGAAGGAGGAGCTGAAGCGGGAGCTGAGTCAGGAGCTGAAACGGGAGTCGGCGGCCTCGGCGCTGCGGATCGTGCACGGCAGTGTGCGTGCCGACGGCCGGGTGGAGGGCGAGAGCTCGGACTTCGCGGTCCAGCGCGTGGCCCTCGGCACGTACACCATCCGGCTCCGTCAGCCGTTCGCCGCCGCGCCCACCGCCACGGCGCTGGTCTCGGGTCGGGCCTGGCGTCTGCTCGACAACGCCCATGTCGTCCGCGCCACTCCGCAAGAGGTCGAGATCTGCACCGGCGACGACAGAGGCAACAGGGCCGACCGGGACTTCCACTTCCAGATCGTCGAGCAGCCCCTGCGAGGGGCGGCGTGAACGAGCGGTGCGGGGAGGCCGGACCCCCGGCGAGGTGAAGCTGCCCGCCCGGGTCCCCCGTGGCGGGCAGCTTTCGGCCTGGTGTGCAGAGATCAGAGTCGGCGACGGCGAACTGTAGGTGTCCTGGGCCACTGGACGACACCGGCACCATACCGGCGACGGGATTCGAACCCGCGTCACCCGCTTGAGAGGCGAAGTAGCCGCAGCCTGCGCACCTGCACGTGTACGACAGTAGTGGGGGCCGAAGGGCGGCACACCCGATTATTGCGTCAGTCCCCTCCGCCACCGCCGCCGCACGACGAGCCGCCTCCGCAGGACCATCCGCCCCCGCAGCTCGATCCGCCGCTGTCGCCGCCCCAGTACCCCCGACTGCGCGAGGACCGCCGGCCGCCGCGAGCCGCCGCAATGGCCACCGCGATGACGACGATGCCCACGATCACCAGGAACTCCATGTTTTTCCCCCGTTGTCGTGCGTAGTGCTGTGCCGCGCCGCCTTGCGCGGCGTGTGAGGGAGATGCCCCGCCCACTCCCCGGTCCAAGCGCCTCTTGAGCAACTTCAGAGCTTGGGCGGATGATCGGCGCCGTGCCCGCGGGGTACGGGCGCGGCGCCGGCCGGCTAGGAGAGCTGGGCCCTGTCGTACAGGGCCTTCGCCTCGTTGCCGAAGTACGGGCCGAACATGCGGTTGGGCAGGAAGGTGTAGCCGAAGCTGTTCACGGAGACCTGGAGTCCCGTGCCGGTGGCCTCGCTGAAACCGGTGAACCAGGGGCCGCCGCTGGAACCGCCGGTCATGTTGCAGGCCAGGCTGTGGTCCTGCGAGAAGAGGAAGTCCTTCGCGCTGTTGCCGGCGCAGTGGATGAGCTTCGTGCCGTCGTACGGCGAGGCCGCCGGGAAGCCGAAGGCGTACATCGGCTTGTTGTAGCCGCCGTTGAACTGGATGCCCTGTGCTCCGACGACCGAGGTGAGTGTCCGGCCGTCGAGCGGGGCGACGACCGCGGCGCCGATGTCGTGGTTGATGTCCTCGCTCGCCTCCCACTGGGGTGTGGTGAGCGTCTTGGTCGCGGTCCACTGGCCGTAGGGCGCGTTGCCGTTGTCGTAGGCGGGCACGAAGACCCAGTTGGTGTGCCAGCTGCCCTGGTACTTGACGCAGTGTCCGGCGGTGATGACCGTGCTGGCGTTCTGGCTGGTCACGGCATTGCCCGAGCAGGATGCGGTACGGCCCTGGAAGGTGAAGAACACCCGGCCGGACGTCTTGACGACGGCACCGCCGCCGGTCCACGGGCCACCGGCCTGCGGGAAGGAGGCGGGTGCGGCGGTGGGTCGGACGGTGGTCGTCCGGTCCTCGGGCCTTGGGGTGTTCAGCCGCTTGGCGGCCTGCGGGGTCAGCAGCACATCGAGCGGGGTGGCGCCGCGCATGCGCTCGGCGGTCCAGTAGGCGCGGGCCGTGTGCTGCTCTGCGGCGGAGGCGGTGCGGGCCGGCACGGACCGTCCCGAAGTGGCGTCGGGCGCGGCGGCGTCGGCCGCGCCCGCCTCGACGATGCCGCTGGTGAACAGGGCTGCGACGGCGAGCAGCATGCCCGCGGCGGTGCGATGGCGTCTCACGCATGTCTCCTTCTGCCGTGCCCGGACGTCGGTGGCCGGGCAGGGTGGGGGGTGCGAAGAGCGGTGCGGATCGACGTGCGAGAGGCAGCGTGCCACGGGGATCTTGTGTTGTCAGGGGCGCGTCAACGGCAATTTTTCATCTGGTCTGTACCAGACTCTTGACGAACTTTTCGATCACTCCTTAAATCACGTGCTGAAGTAAGTAAGGTTTCCTACCCCCCACCACCGCTCCGCCGTCATGCGCCTCCGGCACCCCACGCACTCGCGCCTGTCATAGGCATGCCATACGTATGACGGCAGAACAGGACAGTGACGCATGACCAGAACACTTCTCCGTCGGCCTCTGGCGCGCGGCGCACTGTGCACGGCCGTCGCCGTGGCCATGCTGGCCGGTCTCGGCTCCTCGCCCGCGGTCGCCGCGGCCACCGCGGCGACCGGGCAGATCACCGGCATCGGCGGCGCGTGTGTGGACGTCGCCGGCGCCGCCACGGCCAACGGCACGGCCGTCCAGCTCTACGGCTGCAACGGAACGGCCGCCCAGCAGTGGACCGTCGGCGACGACGGCACCATCCGCGCGCTCGGCAAGTGCCTGGACGTCGCCTCGGGCGGCACCGCCGACGGCACCCGGACCCAGCTGTGGGACTGCAACGGCAGCGCCGCCCAGCAGTGGGTCGTGACCGCCGCCCGCGACATCGTCAACCCGCAGGCCGACAAGTGCCTGGACGCCACCGGCAACAGCTCCGCCAACGGCACCCGGCTCCAGATCTGGTCCTGCACCGGCGGCGCCAACCAGAAGTGGACCGCGCCGAGCGGCGGCACCCCGGCGCCCGGTCCGGGCGCGATGGCGGTCGCACCGTACCTGTACAACGGCTGGGGCAGCCCGCCGCATCCCACCACCGTGATGAACGCGACCGGCGTCAAGTGGTTCACTCTCGCCTTCGTCCTCAGCAACGGCTACTGCAACCCGCAGTGGGACGGCAGCCGGCCCCTCACCGGCGGTGTCGACCAGCAGACCGTCAACACCGTCCGAGGCGCCGGTGGCGATGTCATCCCGTCCTTCGGCGGATGGAGCGGCAACAAGCTCGAGAGCTCCTGCGGCAGCGCCGGGGAGCTGGCCGCCGCCTACCAGAAGGTGATCAACGCCTACGGCCTGAAGGCCATCGACATCGACATCGAGGCCGCGGCCTACGACAGCCCCGTGGTGCAGCAGCGCACGGTCGACGCGCTCAAGACCATCAAGGCCGACAACCCCGGGATCAAGGTGTACATCACCTTCGGCACCGGACAGAACGGCCCCGACAGCAGCCTGATCAGCAAGGCCGCCGCGTCCGGGCTGACCGTCGACAGCTGGACGATCATGCCGTTCAACTTCGGCGGTGCCGGCCAGAACATGGGCCAGCTGACCGTCCGCGCGGCCGAAGGGCTCAAGACGGCGGTCAAGAACGCCTACGGCTACACCGACGACCAGGCCTACCGGCGCACCGGCATCTCCTCGATGAACGGCATCACCGACAACAGCGAGACGGTGACCGTCCAGGACTTCCGCACCATCCTCGCCTACGCGCAGCAGCGGCACCTGGCGCGGCTGACCTTCTGGTCGGTCAACCGGGACCGGCCGTGCACCGGCGGCGGCGCGGACACCTGCTCGGGCGTCGCCCAGCAGCCCTGGGACTTCACCCGCGTCTTCGCCCAGTACACCGGCTGACCCCCGCCCCCTTCCCCCCTCCCCTTCCCCCAAGCCGCGCAGGCGGCACAGGAGTTGTCACGATGCATCGCCCTCCCCCACCCTCCCTCGTGAGGCACGGCAGTGCCCGCCGGCCCTGGTTCGCCGCCCTCGCGGCCGCCGCCACCGCGGTGTCGGTGCTGAGCGCCGTACAGCCGGCGCGGGCCGCCGCGCCCTCCGACACCACCGCCGTGGCCGCCGCCGCCCTGCCGACGGGCTGGGCCACCGTGGTCAACAGCGGCAGCGGCAAGTGCCTGGACGCCCGCGCGGCCGGGACGGTCAACGGCACGGCCGTCCAGCAGTACACCTGCAACAACAGCACCGCCCAGCAGTGGAGCCTCACCCCGACCAGCGACGGCTACCTGCGGATCGACAACCGCAACGACGCCCGGCAGGTCGTCGACGTGAGCGACGTGTCCACCGCCGACAACGCCGCCGTGCACCTCTGGACGTACGGCGGCGGCAACAACCAGCAGTGGCGGGCCGTCGACGAGGGCGGTGGCGCCTACCACTTCGTCAACCGGCACAGCGGCAAGTGCCTCGACGTGCCGTCCGCCTCGACGGCCGACAGCGTCCAGCTCGTGCAGTACACCTGCAACGGCACGGCGGCGCAGCGCTTCCAGGTCACGCCGGTGAGCACCGCGCCCGGCGACGTGGACCTCGGTCCGAACGTGGCCGTCTTCGACCCGTCGATGCCGTCGTCGACGATCCAGAGCCGGCTGGACGCGATCTTCCGGCAGCAGGAGACCAACCAGTTCGGCTCGCAGCGCTACGCGGTCCTGTTCAAGCCGGGCACGTACAGCAACGACGTCAACGTCGGCTTCTACACCCAGGTCGCGGGCCTGGGCCAGTCGCCCGACTCGGTCACGATCAACGGGGCCGTGCATGTGGAGGCGGACTGGTTCCCGCCGCAGAACGCCACCCAGAACTTCTGGCGCGGCGCCGAGAACCTCTCCGTCAACCCGACCGGCGGCACCGACCGGTGGGCGGTCTCGCAGGCCTCCGCGTACCGGCGCATGCATGTGCGCGGCAACCTGGAGCTGAGCGACGGCGGCTGGTCCAGCGGCGGTTTCATGGCCGACAGCAAGATCGACGGCCAGGTGCGCTCCGGCACCCAGCAGCAGTGGCTGACCCGCAACTCCCAGCTCGGCAGCTGGACCGGCTCCAACTGGAACATGGTCTTCGTCGGCAGCCAGGGCGTCCCGGGCAACACCTTCCCGAACCCGCCGTACACCACCGTCGCGCAGACGCCGACCGTCCGGGAGAAGCCCTTCCTGTACGTCGACGCCGCCGGCGCCTACCGGGTCTTCGTCCCCGCGCTGCGCGCCGACTCCACGGCCACCACCTGGGCGAACGGGAACGCGGCCGGCACCTCGCTCGGCATCGACCAGTTCCACGTCGTCAAGCCCGGGGCGACCGCCGCGCAGCTCAACGCCGCTCTCGCCGAAGGAAAGAACCTGCTGGTCACGCCCGGCGTCTACCACCTGGACCAGACGCTGCGGGTGACCCGGCCCGGCACCGTGATCCTCGGTCTCGGCCTGGCCACCTTCATCCCGGACAACGGCATCACGGCCATGACGGTCGCCGACGTCGACGGAGTGAAGATCGCGGGCGTCCTCTTCGACGCCGGCACCACCAACTCCCGGACCCTCGTGGAGATCGGACCGGCCGGCGCCGCCGCGGACCACTCCGCCGACCCGACCTCCCTGCACGACGTGTACTTCCGCGTCGGCGGCGCCGCCGTCGGCAAGGCGACCACCAGCCTCGTCGTCAACAGCGACGACGTCATCGGCGACCACATGTGGATCTGGCGCGGCGACCACGGCAGCGGCATCGGCTGGAACTCCAACACCGCCGACACCGGTCTGATCGTCAACGGCGACGACGTGACGATGTACGGCCTCTTCGTCGAGCACTACCAGAAGCACCAGACCATCTGGAACGGCAACGGCGGCCGGACGTACTTCTACCAGAACGAGATGCCCTACGACCCGCCCAACCAGGCCGCCTGGATGAACGGCTCCACCCAGGGCTACGCCGCCTACAAGGTCGCCGACTCGGTCACCAGCCACCAGGCGTACGGCCTCGGCAGCTACTGCTACTTCAACGTCGACCCGAGCGTCACGGCCGAGCACGCCTTCGAGGTCCCCGACCGACCCGACGTCCGCTTCCAGCACATGGTGACCGTCTCCCTCGGCGGCACCGGAACCATCCGGCACGTCATCAACGACCGCGGCGGCCCGTCCAACTCCGCCACCAACGTCGCCAACCTCGTGAGCCATCCGTGAGGCGGCGCGCCGCGCCGCTGCCGGCCTGACACGTCCAGGCGAGTTGCCCGGCCGCACCTCACCGCACGCCTGCATCATGTGCGGCCGGGCAGACGGTATCCCAGAGGGCCGGAGCGGCGGGCCTCCCGGTGGCCGCCGCTCACCGCCGGGCCGGAGCACGAGGAGAGACGCAGACCATGGGGACGGTCGTACACGTTCCGCAGACGCGGGACATGATCGGGGAGGAGCTCTCCGGCGACGAGGCCTTCACCGCGTTGCGGCACTACGGAGGGGTGCGGCTGCTGGTCGACGCGTTCTCCCGGTTCCGGTACGCCGACGGTTTCACCAACGCGCGCGCCCTGGGCTTCCAGATCGTGCTCGGGATGGTGCCCTTCACGATCGCCCTCGTCGGCGTCGCCACCGCGGCGCACACCGAGAGCATCGGGCGGATCATCGAACTGACCCTGGGGCAGATCGTGCCGGGTGCCAGTTCGGACGTGGTCGAGGAGGCGCTGGACGGGACCAGGCGCAGCGCGGGCTCCGACGTCTGGAGCACCGTCGCGCTGTGGTTCGGTCTCGCCTTCTCCGTCCTCAACCTGGCCTCGGCCATGGGCCAGGTCGAGCGGGGCGCCAACCGCATCTACGGCATCGAGCGCGACCGGCCCTTCCCGCGCAAGTACGGGCGGGCCCTGGTGCTCGCGTTCGCCGCGGGCGTTCCGATGGTGCTCGGCTTCCTCGTCCTGGTGGCGGGCGAGGCGGTGGGCGAGGCCACCGCCGAGGCGTTCGGCTGGTCCGGCGCACCGGGGTGGTGGGGGGTCGTCCGGATCCCGGTGGGCATGGCCCTCGCCTGGATCGCCTCGGCCGTCATCTTCCGCTGGTCGCCCCGGCGGGACCAGCCCGGCTACACCTGGCTGGCGTTCGGGTCGGCGGTCCATCTGGTGCTGTGGGTCGGCGCCACCTGGCTGCTGGCGCTGTACGTCGCCGAGAGCGGCTCCTTCGGCGCCGTGTACGGGCCCCTCACGGCGTTCGTGGCGCTCCTGCTGTGGGCCAACCTCACGGGCGTCGCGCTGTTCCTCGGCATCGCGTTCGCCGCGCAGCTGGAGGCGGCCCGGGCCGGGCTGAGCTCCGCGGTACGACCGGACCCGGGGCCGGGTCCCTGAGGCGCACGTGCGGGCCCGGTGTGCCGCTCGGCACCCCGGGCCCGCGAACGCGCCCCCGTCGGCCGGTCGCTGTGACCGCCGGTCAGCGGCTCAACCGCGCTGCCACAGCGCCGGCACGTTCGGCGGCTCCCAGCCCGGCTGGGCCTGGTGGCCCTGGAGGCAGCGGTAGGTGGCACCGCCGTAGGTGACGGTGTCGCCCGGCTGGTAGACGGTGCCGGCCGCCCAGGTGCCGCCCGGCTCGCCGGGGTCGCCGGGGTCGCCCGGGTCACCGGGGCCGGTGGTCGTCCTGAGGGTCAGCCCGTAGTTCTGCAGCAGCGGGTTGATCGGCTGGAAATACGTCGTGCCGCCGCTGCCGCAGTTGCCCGAACCGCCCGAGGTGACGCCTTGCGCCTGGCTCCCGGAGATGTAGGAGCCGCCGGAGTCGCCCGGCTCGGCGCACACCGAGGTGCGGGTGACGCCGGTGATGGTGCCCTCGGGATAGGTGACGCTGGTGTTGTGCTGCTGGACGGTGCCGCAGTGCCAGCCCGTGGTGGAACCCGACCGGCACACCGACGCGCCGACCGGCGCCTGCGTCGACCCGGTGACCTGGACGTTCTGGCCGCCCGCGCCCAGGACGTACGGGGTCGCCGTCCACTGGGAGTTGACCGCCACCCACGCCATGTCTCGGCCGGGGAAGACCGAGCCCTGGAACGTCCCCTGCGCCACCCGGTTGGCGCCGGTGGTGGACGTTCCCGCCCGACCGCAGTGCCCGGCGGTCGCGAAGCCGTGCTGGGTGCCCCGAGTGACCGGGAAGCCGATCGAGCAGCGTCCGCTGTTGTCGATGTAGTACGCCTCGCCGCCCCGCAGGTCGTACAGCGGGCGGGGCCGCTCGGCCGACTTCTCGACCCGGGCGAGCGAGCGGTCGACACCGGCCGCGTCCAGGAGTTCGCGCGCCGCGGACGGGCGGGCGGCCTCGACCACGACGCTGTTGCTGCGCACGTCGACGTACCAGACGAAGGCTCCGGGGGCGCGCCGTCCTTCGGCGGCCCGGTCCAGGCGGGCCTTGGCGGCGTCCAGGTCGGCGAGGGAGTGGCGCACGACCGTGGCCTTCGCGCCCCGCGCCGCGATCGCCCGTACGTCGTCGGCGTCCGTCGTGGCCACGGTGAGCGTGCCGGAGTCGGCGCCCCGCACCCAGGCGCCCGCGAAGTCGGCGCCGAGGTCGGCCCGCAGACGGCCCGCGACGGCGCCGGCCTCCGCCTCGTTGGCGAGGCGCCGCTGCGCCTGCCGCCGGTCCAGACCGAGGTCGCGCTCCATGGCACTGAGCAGGGCGGGCGGGGCGGCGTCGGTGCGCAGGGTCCGCGCGGCGGAGGACGCGGCGTCGGCCGCGGAGTCCGGAGCGGTCGGGGAAGTGACGGCGGCGGCCGACCCGGCGCTCGCGGTGCCGCTGAGCCCGGCCACGAGCAGGGCGGCCGTCGCCGCCACGGCGGCGCCCGCGGCTCTGGCCCGGGTGTGTCGTCGGAGCATGAGGGATCTCCTCGGTTCGGTTCTCGCTCGGTGGGGAGGTGCCGAAACCGTAGGGACGGACAACGCGACGGCATAAGACGTCGGTTGGCCCTCTCCCCCGTGTTATGGAACGTATGGAACGTATGGAACGTATGGAACGCAGAACGCGGTCGCGCTACGGGACCCGGTGCGCCGCCAGCCACTCGGTGTAGCTGTCGCTGCGCGCCGCCACGCCCGCGTGGGCCATGCGCGCCTCGGCGAGGACGGTGACGGCGGTGTCGGCGTCCTGCGTCGCCGCGTGCCAGCCGAGCAGATGCCGCCAGGCCAGCGGGGTGCCGCGCAGCGGCCGGGTGACGATGCCCGGCGTGGTCGGGAACGTCGCCCGGCACAGCCCGACCGCCCGCCCCGCCTGCACCAGATGCACCACGGACGAGGTGTCCGTCTCGTACATGCGGTGCGGGGTGAAACCGGCGCGCGCGCAGGAGGCGGTGAAGCAGTCTCCGAAACAACCGTCACCGGGCACGCAGGCCCACTCCTCGCCCGCCAGCCCGACCAGATCGACCTCGCGCGCGGACGCGAGGGCGTGCCGCTCGGGCAGCATGACGAAGACCGGGTCCACGGCGACCTCGCGCCAGACCAGGCCCTCGGCACCGGGTGGGGCGGCGGGTCCGCAGGTGCCGGCGAGCGCGAAGTCCAGGCGCCCCTCGGCGAGCAGTTCGGCCAGCTGCCGCTCCGACCAGGAGGCGCAGGTGGTGACGCGGGCCTCGGGCACCGCGTCGGCGAGCCGGACGACCAGGGCGCCGAGCAGCGGGCCGTGGGTTCCGCCCAGCCGTAAGCACGCTCGGGTGCGCGGGGTGCGGGCGAACCGTGCCGCCTCCCGCTGAAGCTCGGTCACCGCGGGCAGCACGACGCGGGTGCGTTCCAGGACGAGCTCGCCGAGGGCGGTGGCCCGCACGCCGTGCCGTCCGCGCTCGAACAGTTCGCCGCCGAGCGCCCTCTCGATCCGCTTGAGCTGTGCGCTCAACGCGGGCTGTGCCAGCCCGAGGGCGGTCGCCGCCCTGGTGAGACTGCCGGCGTCGGCGATGGCCCGGACCGTCCTGAGATGCCGCAACTCCAGCTCCATGAGGTGAGCTTGCGTCGGTGGAGGGACGGAGGCAAGGGGTTGGTACAGACCAGAGCCGGGTCCGGTGGGCCCGGTGAGCCCGAGGTCCCGTTCGCCCGCCCGGGGGAACTTCGCCGCGGTGGCGGCTGGGGGAACTTCGCGGTGGTGGCGGCCGTTGACCGAGTGGCGCGCGCGACAGCGCGTGACGACGACGGACGACACGGCAGAAGCCGAGGTGGCACGAGTGGCGATGTGGGATCGGATCAAGGACCAGGCGACCAGGGGGCTCCAGCAGGCCCAGGGTGCGCGAGGCGGCGCGGGTGGACACGGACAGCCCGGCGCGCGGTCCGGCGGCGGCTCCAAGGCCCAGCTCGTGAGCGCGCTGAAGTCACAGCTCACCTCGCTCAAGACGGAGCTGAAGAGCGGCGCCTACCGGGACGCCAGCATGGCCATGTGCGCCCTGGTGGCCGCGGCTGACGGGCATGTCGACGCGACCGAGCGCCAGCATGTGGAGTCGTTGATCCTCACCAACGACGTGCTGCAGAACTTCCCGGCGGATCAGCTGCGCGAGCGCTTCAACAAGCATGTCGACCAGCTCTCGGGCAACTTCGTCATCGGAAAGGCGGCCGTCCTCCAGGAGGTCGCGAAGGCGGCGAAGAAGCCCGCCGAGGCGCGGGCGGTCATCCAGACCGGCATCGTCGTCGCCGGTGCGGACGGGTACATCGCGCCGGCCGAGGAGCAGATCATCCGCGAGGCGTGCGCCGCGCTCGGGCTGTCCCCGACGGAGTTCGGCATCTGAGCCCGACGTGCACTGCCGGCCCGGATGGCAGCGCCCTCGGGGGACGCGCCGTCCAGGCCGGAGGTCACCGCTGGAACGCTGAGCCGAACCGCGCCCCGGGCACCGGCGCGGCGAGCGTGCGCGGGCCGAAGGAGACCACACCCGCCGGGTCGACACCGGCGGCGGAGGCACGGAACACCCAGACCGCTCCCGTGCCGTCGTTCTCCCCGGGCGCGGAGACGGCCACGTGTCCCGGCATCACGGCGGCGGCGCCGCCGAACGCGTCACCGCGCTCCGCCGTGCCCGGCACACCGGCCGAGTCCTGGCTGACGGCCGTGGCGCCGCGGCCGGTGAGGCCCGTCGCGCCGCCGAGGAGGACGACGAAGGTGCCGGCGTCGGCGCGCCCGGCCAGGTCCTCACCGGGGACACCGGTGACGACGTCGGCGTATCCGTCGCCGGTGATGTCAGCGACGCGGAGGTCGGTGCCGAAGCGGTCGCCGCTCTCGCCGGTGCCGGGGACACCGGACGTGCTCTGGCCGATGAACGTCGCCCGCGCCGCGAGCCCGTCGGCGGTGCCGCGTACGACGCCCACGACACCGCCGCCGCTCGCGGTGGGCCGTCCGAAGACGACGTCCTGGTGGCCGTCGCCGTCGACGTCACCGAGTCCGACGCCCGTCGCCGAGACGGTGTCGGCGGACGCGACGACCGGGCCTGTCTCCAGTCCCGCCCGGCCGCCCGTCAGGAGCCGCACCCGGATCGTCCCGGAACTGCCGGTGCCGCCCGAGGCGGCGCTGACCACGAGATCGGTGGTGCCGTCGCCGTCCACGTCGCCCGCGTGCAGGGCCCGGACGTCGCGGACCCCGGGGCCCGAGGTGACGAGGGGGGCCGTGCGGGGGGCCCGGCCGTCGCGGCCCATGGGCCCGTACCGCATCCGGTCGGCGCTCGCGAGGTCGAGGTGTCCGTCGCCGTCGAAGTCACCGGCTTCGGTGCCGGTGCGGCCGGTGCCGAGGGAGACACCGGTGGCGAGTCCGCCCACGCCTCCCCACAGCACGGTCTGCGTCCCGACGTCACGGGCATCCCCGACGTCCTCGCCGGACGCCGTGATCACGAGGTCGGTGAAGCCGTCGGCGTCCAGGTCGGCCGCCTCCAGCGCGGCGCCGAAACGGTCCCCCGCCTCGGCGGTGCCGGGCACGTGGTAGCGGTTCTGGCTGATGATCTGCCGCTTGACGCCGTCGGGCCCGTCGGCCATGCCGTAGACGACGGCGACGTACCCGGCGCCGGTCTCGCCGCCGACGGTGCCGCCCGGGGCGGCGATAGAACCGGCGGCGTCTCAGTCGCCCTCGACGGAGGACCAGGCGGACAGCGAGGCGACGGGGGAGGCCGC
>NZ_JBEPAL010000048.1:0-64583 GCF_040298625.1 Streptomyces sp. NPDC001532 | reverse complement strand
AAGATGGAACAGCCCCTCAACGCCCACAAGGCCGGCACCATCAAGGGCCTCACCGCCGACGTCGGCGCCTCCCTCACCTCCGGCGCCGCCATCTGTGAGATCAAGGACTGACCCGGAGTCACGAGAAGATCCGTCTACGCGCCCGGCGGGGGCTCCCTCCGCCGGGCGCGCGGCGTTCGGGAGTCGTCCGGCGGAACACACCGTCCGGCGCTGCGCGTCGCACGGCGACACAGTCGTACGGCGGCGACGGCCGTACGGCGGAACGCGTCATACGGCGAACCGGTGATGCCGGGACCGGTGGGGCCGGGACCCGAGCGGATCGTGGTCCGGCGGCTCAGCGGCGGCGGAGGTCCGCCACCCGCGCCCGCTCCCGCTCAGCCCCCGAGCCCTGGTCGGCGCCCATGACCGCGGCCGCGCGCAGGCCCTGGGTGCCGGGGACCTGGCCGCGGCGAGGGCCCGGCAGGGGTACGTCCCGGCGCTGCTGGCGGGCCTGGGCGGAGTCACCCCCCGAGCCGCCGTGGCCCCCGGCGTTTCCCGCCGCGCCCGCTCCGGCCACCGCGATCTGGACGCCCTGGTCGGCCAGGGCCTGGAGTTCGGTGGCGGCGCGGTCGTCGTGCGCGGGCGGCTCGTCGGTGACGAGGCGGGTGATGAGGTCCGTCGGCACGGTCTGGAACATGGTGTCCGCGCCCAGCTTGGTGTGGTCCGCGAGGACCACCACCTCCGAGGCGGCCTGCACCAGCGCCCGGTCGACGGAGGCGGAGAGCATGTTGGACGTGGACAGCCCGCGCTCGGCGGTGAGCCCGCTCCCGGAGAGGAAGGCGCGGGAGACCCGCAGCCCCTGGAGGGACTGCTCGGCGCCGGAGCCGACGAGGGCGTAGTTGGACCCGCGCAGCGTCCCGCCGGTCATCACGACCTCGACGCGGTTGGCGTGGGCCAGCGCCTGGGCGACCAGGAGGGAGTTGGTGACGACGGTCAGCCCGGGGATCCGGGCGAGCCGACGGGCCAGCTCCTGCGTGGTGGTGCCCGCCCCGACCACGATGGCCTCGCCCTCTTCGACGAAGTTGGCGGCGAGGTCGGCGATGGCCGTCTTCTCGGCGGTCGCGAGATGAGACTTCTGCGGAAAGCCGGACTCCCGCGTGAACCCGCCCGGCAGTACCGCACCGCCGTGCCGGCGGTCGAGGAGTCCTTCTGCCTCCAGCGCGCGCACGTCCCGTCGTACGGTCACTTCGGAGGTCTGGACGACGCGGGCGAGTTCCCGGAGCGACACCGCTCCGTTCGCTCGCACCATTTCGAGGATCAATTGGCGACGTTCTGCAGCGAACACGAAACTGACAGTAACCCCAACGACCGTCTGCTTTCAGCAGTATGCGCCGAATAACAGAAGTTGTTCGCACAGCAGGGGCGGAAGTGGTATAGGAGCCTACTCCCGCCGCCTATGCCGTACGCATGGTCGACGACCCTCCGTGACCAGCGAGGACATGAATTCGGCCGTCAGCCGCCGTCGCCCGCCTTACGGGTGTGCAGCTGCCGCGCGACCTCCGCGATCGAGCCCGAAAGGGAGGGATACACGGTGAAGGCGTTCGCGATCTGTTCGACCGTCAGATTGTTGTCGACGGCGATCGAGATCGGATGGATCAGTTCCGACGCGCGCGGCGCCACGACCACACCGCCGACCACGATCCCGGTGCCCGGCCGGCAGAAGATCTTCACGAAGCCGTCGCGGATGCCCTGCATCTTCGCGCGCGGGTTGCGCAGCAGCGGCAGCTTCACGACCCGGGCGTCGATCTTGCCGGCGTCGACGTCGGCCTGGGTGTAGCCGACGGTGGCGATCTCCGGGTCGGTGAACACGTTCGACGAGACGGTCTTCAGGTTCAGCGGGGCCACCGCGTCGCCGAGGAAGTGGTACATGGCGATCCGGCCCTGCATGGCCGCCACCGAGGCGAGCGCGAAGACACCGGTCACGTCACCGGCCGCGTAGACGCCGGGAGCGGTCGTGCGGGACACCTTGTCGGTCCAGATGTGCCCGGAGTCGCGCAGCTTGACGCCCGCCTCCTCCAGACCCATGCCCTCGGTGTTGGGGATGGCGCCGACGGCCATCAGGCAGTGCGTGCCGGTGATGACCCGGCCGTCCGCGAGCGTGACCTCGACGCGGTCGCCGACCCGTTTGGCGGACTGGGCGCGCGAGCGCGCCATGACGTTCATGCCGCGCCGCCGGAACACGTCCTCCAGCACGGCGGCGGCGTCCGGGTCCTCGCCCGGCAGCACCCGGTCGCGGGACGACACCAGCGTCACCTTCGAACCGAGCGCCTGGTAGGCGCCGGCGAACTCGGCACCGGTGACACCGGAGCCGACCACGATCAGCTCCTCCGGGAGCTCGTTGAGGTCGTAGACCTGGGTCCAGTTGAGGATGCGCTCGCCGTCGGGCTGGGCGTCGGGCAGCTCGCGCGGATGACCGCCGGTGGCGATAAGGACCGCGTCGGCGGTCAGCGTCTCCTCGTTGCCGTCGGCCGCGCGCACCACGACCTTGCGCGATCCGTCCAGGCCCTGCTGCCCCTCCAGCCGGCCGCGCCCGCGCACCACCCGGGCGCCGGCGCGCGTCACGGAGGCGGTGATGTCGTGCGACTGGGCGAGCGCCAGCCGCTTCACCCGGCGGTTGACCTTGCCGAGGTCGACCCCGACGACACGCGCGGGCGTGTCGATGTGCGGGGTGTCGTCCGCGACGATGATCCCGAGCTCCTCGTACGACGAGTCGAAGGTGGTCATCACCTCGGCCGTCGCGATGAGCGTCTTCGACGGCACGCAGTCGGTCAGGACCGACGCACCGCCCAGACCGTCGCAGTCGACGACGGTCACCTCCGCACCGAGCTGAGCGGCGACCAGCGCCGCTTCGTATCCGCCGGGTCCGCCACCGATGATCACGATCCGAGTCACGTACTCCATTGTCCCGCACGCTTCAAGGTGCGCCCGCCCCGGGGGCCCGGGCGGGGCTGCCGGACGTGCCGCCCGCGACGGAAGTGACAGCCGAGCCGACTGCCGTACCCTCTCCCCATGTCGCTCTACGCCGCGTACGCCGGCAATCTCGACGCGCGGCTGATGACCCGCCGCGCCCCGCACTCGCCGCTGCGCGCCACGGGCTGGCTGAACGGCTGGCGACTGACGTTCGGCGGCGAGCAGCTCGGCTGGGAGGGCGCGCTCGCCACGATCGTCGAGGACCCGATCGCACAGGTCTTCGTGGCGCTGTACGACATCGCCCCGATGGACGAGGAGTCCCTGGACCGCTGGGTCGGCGTCGGCCTGGAGGTCTACCGCCGGACGCGGGTCCGGGTGCACACCCTCGACGGCGAGGAGCAGGCCTGGGCGTACGTCCTGAACGGCTACGAGGGCGGTCTGCCGTCGGCCCGCTATCTGGGTGAGATCGCCGACGCGGCGGAATCCGCCGGGGCGCCGCACGACTACGTCATGGAACTGCGCAAGCGCCCCTGCTGACCCGTTTCCACCGCGGGCCACACCACTCCTCCCAACCTCACCGCCCTCACCTCTCGTCGGAAACGACAAGACAACGATCGCGATCCCGTGAGCTCTGTCATCTACGCGCGTAGGCATTGACCGGCTACCCTCGACCGCGTGAACGCATCTCTTCTTCCGGACGACATCCAGGGCGACCCTCACGCCGCCGCCGACGCCGCCGCCGCGCGCCTGCGCGAACTGACCGGCGCCGAGTCCCACGACGTCGCCCTCGTGATGGGCTCCGGCTGGGCACCGGCCGTGGACGCGCTGGGCGCTCCCGACGCCGAGTTCCAGGTCACCGAGCTGCCCGGCTTCCCGCCGCCGGCGGTCGAGGGGCACGGCGGCAAGGTCCGCTCGTACCGCATCGGTGACAAGCGCGCCATGGTCTTCCTGGGCCGCACCCACTACTACGAGGGCCGTGGCGTGGCCGCCGTCGCGCACGGTGTGCGCACCGCGGTCGCCGCGGGCGTCAAGACCATCGTCCTGACCAACGGCTGCGGCGGTCTGCGCGAGGGCATGCGCCCCGGTCAGCCGGTGCTGATCAGCGACCACATCAACCTGACGGCGACCTCCCCGATCGTGGGCGCGAACTTCGTCGACCTCACCGACCTGTACTCGCCGCGCCTGCGCGCCCTGTGCAAGGAGATCGACCCCACCCTCGAAGAGGGTGTCTACGCGCAGTTCCCCGGCCCGCACTACGAGACCCCGGCCGAGATCCGCATGGCCCGCGTCATCGGCGCGGACCTGGTCGGCATGTCGACGGTCCTGGAGGCCATCGCCGCCCGCGAGGCGGGTGCGGAGGTGCTCGGCATCTCCCTGGTCACCAACCTCGCCGCGGGCATGACCGGCGAGCCGCTGAACCACGAGGAGGTCCTCCAGGCCGGCCGTGACTCGGCGGCCCGCATGGGCTCCCTGCTGGCCCAGGTCCTGGGCCGCCTGTAACCCGGCAAAGCGCGGCCGGACGGGGGCCGCGGGCCGCCGGCGAGGCGGCCCCCGCCCCCTGAGCCGCGGCGCGCAGGGGGCGCGCCGGGCACCCGAGGGAAGAACGGCACCGCGCCGGACCGAGGACGGACGTCCCCGGCGCGGCCCCGACCCCCGCCCCACCGGCAGGCGCTACAACAAGCCCCACAGACCCGCACAGGCCGCCGCGGGCATCACCCGCGCACGCGGGCGGCACACCCGCGCCCGCCCGCACCCGCGGCGACGAACAGACGAACGAGAGGCTGACCCGACGTGCACGACGACCTCATCGCCCGCGCCCAGGCATGGCTCGCCGAGGACCCCGACACGGAGACCCGCGACGAACTCGCCGGGCTCATCGACGCGCACGACGTCCAGGAGCTCACCGCCCGTTTCAGCGGCACCCTCCAGTTCGGCACCGCCGGCCTGCGGGGCGAACTCGGCGCCGGCCCGATGCGCATGAACCGCTCGGTCGTCATCCGCGCCGCCGCCGGCCTCGCCGCGTACCTGAACAAGAACGGCCGGACCGGCGGCCTCGTCGTCATCGGCCACGACGCCCGCCACAAGTCGGAGGACTTCGCGCGCGACACCGCCGCCGTGATGACCGGCGCCGGCCTGCGCGCCGCCCTCCTGCCGCGCCCGCTGCCGACCCCCGTGCTCGCCTTCGCCATAAGGCACCTCGGCGCGGTCGCCGGCGTGGAGGTCACGGCCAGCCACAACCCGCCCCGGGACAACGGCTACAAGGTGTACCTGGGCGACGGCTCCCAGATCGTCCCGCCCGCGGACGCCGACATCGCCGCGGAGATCGCCGCGATCCCGTCCCTCACCACGGTCTCCCGCCCCACCGAGGGCTGGGAGACCCTCGACGACAGCGTCCTGGACGCCTACCTGGCCCGCACCGACGCCGTCCTCGACCCCGCCTCCCCCCGCACCGCGCGCACCGTCTACACGGCCATGCACGGCGTCGGCAAGGACACCCTCCTCGCCGCCTTCGCCCGCGCCGGATTCCCCGCCCCGGTCCTCGTCGCCGAGCAGGCCGAGCCGGACCCCGACTTCCCGACGGTCGCCTTCCCCAACCCGGAGGAGCCCGGCGCGATGGACCTCGCCTTCGCGAAGGCCCGCGAGACGGACCCCGACCTGGTCATCGCCAACGACCCGGACGCCGACCGCTGCGCCGTGGCCGTCCCGGACGGCGGCGAGTGGCGGATGCTCCGCGGCGACGAGGTCGGCGCCCTGCTCGCCGCCCACCTGGTGAACCGCGGAGCGCGCGGCACCTTCGCGGAGTCGATCGTCTCCTCCTCCCTCCTCGGCCGTATCGCCGAGAAGGCGAACCTCCCGTACGAGGAGACCCTGACCGGCTTCAAGTGGATCGCCCGCGTCGACGGCCTGCGCTACGGCTACGAGGAGGCCCTGGGCTACTGCGTCGACCCGGAGGGCGTCCGCGACAAGGACGGCATCACCGCGGCGCTGCTGATCACGGAGCTGGCCTCGGTCCTCAAGGAGGAGAACCGCACCCTCCTCGACCTCCTGGACGACCTCGCGGTGGAGCACGGCCTGCACGCCACCGACCAGCTGTCGGTCCGCGTGGAGGACCTCTCGGTCATCGCGGACGCCATGCGCCGCCTGCGCGAGCAGCCCCCGGCCGAGCTGGCGGGCCTGGCCGTCACGAACGCCGAGGACCTGACGAAGGGCACGGAACTGCTGCCGCCGACCGACGGCCTGCGCTACACCCTGGACGGCGCCCGCGTCATCGTCCGGCCCAGCGGCACGGAACCGAAGCTGAAGTGCTACCTGGAGGTGGTGGTCCCGGTCGCCACCCACGCCGACCTCCCGGCCGCCCGCACCCAGGCGGCGAACCAGCTGACGTCCCTCAAGCACGACCTGGCGTCCGCGGCCGGCATCTGAAAAAAGCAAGGGTGGGTGCCAAAAACCCCACAGGCACCCACCCCCCGAAGGGGCACGGGTAACCGCGCACCCAGCCCGAACACCCCCGCACCCACTCCCCCGCCCGCACCCACCCCCCAGGGGCGCGGGGAACCGCGCGACCAGCCCCCACCCACCCGCAGACACACAACACCGGCACCCGCACCGGCACCGGAACCGGAACCGGCACCAACACCGGCCCACAACACCCGCACCGCACCCCGCAGGGGCCCCGCAGGGAACCTCACCCCACCCCGAGCAACACCCCCATCAGCACCGCCCCGGCCACCACGGGCCCAGCCACCTCGTAGGCCCACCGCACGGTGACCTCCCCCTGCGAGCCCTCCGCCCCCGCCCGCGCTTCCGTCAGCTCGCGCAGCTCCTCCATGATCTGATCGGCCTGCGCCCGCACGGGCCCCTCCGGGACGGCACCGGCACCGGCACCGCCCCCGAACCCGCCGAGCCCGCCGCCGAAGCCCCCGCCGAGCCCCCGCTCGCCGCCGCCTCGCAGGCCGCCGGGCCTGCCGCCCGCCTCCGCGGCCCGCCGGGAGGACTCCCGCCGCGCCGCCCGCTTGCGCCCGCGCAGCGACACGGGCACGGCCCACAGCTGGTACTTCCTGCCGGACTTCGCGACGACCTCGTTGGAGTAGCCGGACCGCAGCGAGACGACCTCGCCCCAGGGCAGCACGATCACCCGGAACGGGTTGCGGATCCGCAGCCGGTCCTCGTTGGCGAACACCGCGGGCCGCACGGTGAAGGCGGACACCAGCGGCACCACCATCAGCAGCGTCGCCAGCGCCAGCCACGGCGTGCGCCCGTCGCCGGCGACGATCGCGTCGATGCCGAGCCACCCGGCGAGGCCGAGCAGCAGCACACCGCCGGCGATGCCCGCGGGCGACCGGTAGATCCGGTCCTTGGACACGGGGGACTCGGGGGACTGGGGGGTCGTCATGGCCCGATTGTGCCCGACGCCCCGGGAGGCGCTCATGCGTGGTGCCGCCGCCGTGGATGAGCAGTGGGGGCTGTACAGCCGCTACGCGCGTAGATATGCTCGTCTGGTGACCATGCCCACCTCCCCCAAGTTCTCGGCCTCGCTCGAACAGGGCGGTGCCCCCACCCCCTCCGCACACGCTCTCGGCGACGTCACCGCGTCCGACAGCACGCTGCGCCGCTTCCTCCACGGGCTGCCCGGCGTCGACGCGGTCGGCCTGGAGGCGCGCGCGGCCTCCCTCGGCACCCGTTCCATCAAGACGACCGCCAAGGCGTACGCCATCGACCTGGCCATCTCGATGGTCGACCTGACGACGCTGGAAGGCGCGGACACCCCGGGCAAGGTCCGGGCGCTCGGCGCCAAGGCGGTCCACCCGGACCCGACCGACCGCACGACTCCCTCGACCGCGGCCGTCTGCGTCTATCCCGACATGGTGCCCGCCGCCAAGGAGGCGGTCGCCGGCTCCTCGGTGAAGGTCGCCTCGGTCGCCACCGCCTTCCCGGCGGGCCGCGCGCCGATCGCCGTCAAGCTGGCCGACGTCCGTGAGGCCGTCGCCGCGGGCGCGGACGAGATCGACATGGTCATCGACCGCGGGGCGTTCCTCGCGGGCCACTACATGAAGGTCCACGACGAGATCGTCGCCGTGAAGGAGGCCTGCGGGACGAGCGCCCGCCTCAAGGTCATCTTCGAGACCGGCGAGCTGTCGACGTACGACAACATCCGCCGCGCCAGCTGGCTCGGCATGCTGGCCGGAGCGGACTTCATCAAGACGTCCACCGGCAAGGTCGCGGTGAACGCCACGCCCGCCAACACCCTCCTCATGCTCGAAGCGGTCCGCGACTTCCGCGCCCAGACCGGCGTCCAGATCGGCGTGAAGCCCGCCGGCGGCATCCGCACCAGCAAGGACGCGATCAAGTTCCTCGTCCTGGTCAACGAGACCGCCGGCGAGGACTGGCTGGACAACCACTGGTTCCGCTTCGGCGCCTCCTCGCTTCTGAACGACCTGCTGATGCAGCGTCAGAAGCTGGCCACCGGCCGCTACTCCGGCCCCGACTACGTGACGGTGGACTGATCACCATGGCATCGGCATTCGCATACGCCCCCGCACCCGAGTCCCGCTCGGTCGTCGACATCGCGCCCTCGTACGGCCTGTTCATCGACGGCGAGTTCACCGAGGCGGCCGACGGCAAGGTCTTCAAGACGGTCAGCCCCTCGACCGAGGAGGTCCTCTCCGAGATCGCCCAGGCCGGCGAGGCGGACGTGGACCGCGCGGTGCAGGCCGCCCGCAAGGCGTTCGAGAAGTGGTCGGCGCTGCCCGGCTCGGAGCGCGCCAAGTACCTGTTCCGGATCGCCCGGATCATCCAGGAGCGCAGCCGTGAGCTGGCCGTCCTGGAGACCCTGGACAACGGCAAGCCCATCAGGGAGACCCGCGACGCCGACCTGCCCCTGGTCGCCGCGCACTTCTTCTACTACGCGGGCTGGGCCGACAAGCTGGACCACGCCGGCTTCGGCGCGAACCCGCGCCCGCTGGGCGTGGCCGGCCAGGTCATCCCCTGGAACTTCCCGCTGCTGATGCTGGCGTGGAAGATCGCCCCGGCGCTGGCGACCGGCAACACGGTCGTGCTGAAGCCCGCCGAGACGACCCCGCTCTCGGCCCTCTTCTTCGCGGACATCTGCCGCCAGGCGGGCCTGCCCAAGGGCGTCGTCAACATCCTCCCCGGCTACGGCGACACGGGCGCCGCGCTCGTCGCGCACCCGGGTGTGGACAAGGTCGCCTTCACCGGCTCCACCGCGGTCGGCAAGGAGATCGCCCGCACGGTCGCCGGCTCCCGCAAGAAGCTCACCCTGGAGCTGGGCGGCAAGGGCGCCAACATCGTCTTCGACGACGCCCCGATCGACCAGGCCGTCGAGGGCATCGTCAACGGCATCTTCTTCAACCAGGGCCAGGTCTGCTGCGCGGGCAGCCGTCTGCTGGTCCAGGAGTCGATCCAGGACGAGCTGCTGGACTCCCTCAAGCGCCGCCTGTCCACGCTCCGCCTGGGCGACCCGCTGGACAAGAACACCGACATCGGCGCGATCAACTCCGCCGAGCAGCTCTCCCGGATCACCTCGCTCGTCGAGCGGGGCGAGGCGGAGGGCGCCGAGCGCTGGTCGCCGGCGTGCGAGCTGCCGGAGAGCGGCTACTGGTTCGCCCCGACGCTGTTCACCGGCGTCACCCAGGCGCACACCGTCGCCCGCGACGAGATCTTCGGCCCGGTCCTGTCGGTGCTGACCTTCCGCACCCCGGACGAGGCCGTCGCCAAGGCCAACAACACCCCGTACGGCCTCTCGGCGGGCATCTGGACCGAGAAGGGCTCCCGCATCCTGGCGGTGGCGAACAAGCTTCGCGCGGGCGTCGTCTGGTCCAACACGTTCAACAAGTTCGACCCGACCTCGCCGTTCGGCGGTTACAAGGAGTCGGGCTTCGGCCGCGAGGGCGGCCGCCACGGCCTGGAGGCGTACCTCGATGTCTGATCGGCTTTCCGTACTGAAGACCTACAAGCTGTACGTCGGCGGGAAGTTCCCGCGTTCCGAGAGCGGCCGGGTGTACGAGGTGACGGACTCGAAGGGCAAGTGGCTGGCCAACGCGCCGCAGTCGTCCCGCAAGGACGCCCGTGACGCGGTCGTCGCCGCCCGCAAGGCGTTCGGCGGCTGGTCCGGCGCGACGGCGTACAACCGGGGCCAGGTCCTCTACCGCGTCGCGGAGATGCTGGAGGGCCGCAGGAGCCAGTTCGTCCACGAGGTCGCCGCCGCCGAGGGCCTGTCGAAGTCCCAGGCGGCCGAGCAGGTCGAGGCGGCCGTCGACCGCTGGGTCTGGTACGCGGGCTGGACCGACAAGATCGCCCAGGTGGTGGGCGGCGGCAATCCGGTCGCGGGCCCGTACTTCAACCTGTCCTCCCCCGAGCCCACCGGCGTGGTGGCGGTGCTGGCCCCGCAGGAGTCGTCGTTCCTCGGCCTGGTCTCGGTGATCGCCCCGGTGATCGCGACGGGCAACACGGCGGTCGTGATCGCCTCCGAGAGGTCCCCGCTGCCCGCGCTGTCCCTGGGCGAGGTGCTGGCCACCTCCGACGTCCCCGGCGGCGTGGTCAACGTCCTGTCGGGCCGTACGGCGGAGATCGCGGCGCCGCTCGCCGCGCACCAGGACGTCAACGCGATCGACCTGGCGGGCGCCGACGAGGCGCTGGCGAAGGAGCTGGAGATCGCGGCGGCCGACAACCTCAAGCGCGTGCTGCGTCCACAGCCTGTGGACGACTGGTCGGCGACTCCGGGCATCGACCGGATGACGGCGTTCCTGGAGACCAAGACGGTCTGGCACCCGACGGGTTCCCTCGGCGCCTCCGGCTCGTCCTACTGAGCCACCGGGCCCGCGCAGCCCTAAGGGCCGCGCCTCCCCTCCGTCCGGGGGAGCCGCGGCCCTCTGTTCGCGCGCGCTCAGCCCTGGGCGCCGCCCAGCAGCCCCGTCACCTGCCCCACCACCGGCATCCCGCCGACGGACTGCGCCTGCGCCACCGGCCCGGTGAGCGCCTGGGAGGTCAGCGGCTGGAAGTCGGCGAGCTGGGTGCCGACGCCGTTGTCGAGCGGGTCGACGCCGGTGCCCGCGAGCGGGTTGGGCTTGAGTCCGGCGACCGGCCCGGTGACGTACGGGAGCACGCCGCTCAGCGCCTGCACCCCGCCCTGCGGGTCGATCTTGCCCAGCGAGGTGGCGCGCCACGGCACCTCCACGGGCGCGTCGGCCGCAAAGGCCGTCCCCGCGCCCGCCCCCAGGGCGGCGCCCGCGGTCGCGAGGGCGACCAGGGCGCGGCGGCCGGTCGGGGTCTTGGGCAAGTCGTGTCGGGCCATCGCTGCTGCCACCTTCTGCTCCGTGCGGTAACCAGGTCGACACGAAGGGTAGTTGAGGTGTGACGCGCGCATCAAAGCCGACCCGCGGGGTCGTACGGGGGCGGCCCGATGCCTCACACTGGTGTCCCGTGAGTCCCCATCCACCCATACCCGCCCGGGTCGTGCTGCTCTGCGGCCCCTCCGGCTCCGGCAAGTCCCTCCTCGCGGCCCGCTCCGGCCTTCCGGTGCTGCGGCTCGACGACTTCTACAAGGAGGGCACCGATCCCACGCTGCCACGGGTGGCGGGAAGCTCCGACATCGACTGGGACCACCCCGACTCGTGGGACGCGGACACCGCGGTCGCCGCGATCGAGGAACTGTGCCGCACCGGCCGTACCGGCATACCGGTCTACGACATCTCGCTGAGCGCCCGCACCGGTGTGGACGCGATCGACATCGGCCGCACCCCGCTGTTCATCGCGGAGGGCATCTTCGCCGCCGAGATCGTCAGCCGCTGCCGGGAACTGGGCCTGCTGGCCGACGCGCTGTGCCTGAACCGGGGCGCGGTGACGACGTTCCGCCGGCGCTTCCTGCGGGACCTCAGGGAGGGCCGCAAATCGGTGCCGTTCCTGCTGCGCCGCGGCTGGCGGCTGATGCGCGACGAGCGGTCCATCGTGGCCCGCCAGACCGCGCTCGGCGCCCACGCCTGCGACCGGGACGAGGCGCTGGACCGCCTCGCGGCCGCGGCGGCCGAGGGCCGCGCCACGGCGGGTACGGCGGCGTAGCACCGCACCCGGCGGACACGCGGAGACGGACACAGCAGAACGGGACTGGACGGACCCCCCGGCCCTCCAGTCCCGCTCTCCTTGGTGCTCCCCCGTGAGGCGCTCCCCCGTGGGTCCCCCCAGGACCCCCGTAGCTCCTCGCGTTCCCCCGTGTCCCCCGTTGTTGCTTCCCCCCGTTACCTTCAGGCGACAAGCTCCCCGAAGGCGTTCTCCTCGTCACGGTCGAAGCTCAGGGCCTCGTCCTCGCGCAGCCGGCGCAGCGAGCGCCAGATGCTGGACTTCACCGTGCCGACACTGATATCGAGGATGTCCGCGATCTCCGGGTCCGTGCGGCCCTCGTAGTAGCGCAGGACCAGCATGGTGCGCTGGAGTTCGGGCAGCCGGGCCAGCGCCTGCCACAGGACCGCGCGCAGCTCGGTGCCGCGCATCGCGTCCGTGTCGCCGGGTGTCTCCGGCAGTTCCTCGGTCGGGTACTCGTTGAGCTTGCGGCGCCGCCAGGCGCTGATGTGCAGGTTGGTCATGGTGCGGCGCAGATAGCCGCCGACCGCCGCCTTGTCACTGATCCGGTCCCACGCCCGGTAGGTCGAGAACAGCGCGCTCTGGAGCAGGTCCTCGGCCTCGAAGCGGTCACCGGTGAGGTGGTAGGCGGTGGCGTACAGGGAGGCGCGGCGCTCCTGGACGTAGGCCGTGAACTCGGCCTCCGACAGCGAGCGGCGCTCCCCCGTGTCCTCCCTGTACGCGGATCCCCCGTGCGTTTCCCCCGTGAAACCGTCAACCACCGTCATGTAGGCGGTGTGCTGACGCCCGGTGCCGCGAGCGCACCCCCGCCCGCTCACGGCACCGGACTTCTCCGAACCCCGGGCGTGCACATCGTGCAGACGCGTGATCACTGCGCTGGTGCTGGTGCCGTGCAGCGTGTTCATCTCGCGCCCCCCGTCGTGGACTTCCCGGTGTTCTGTCTTGCTTCCGTGCTTGTGTCGAAAAGCTTGCCCGGGTGACTTCATCGCCGTGTCCGCCGACTGTCACAGACCTGTCACAGGGGTCGGCCGCAGGAAGAACCCAGCGCGGTCACAGGACGAGCGGTACGGCTACGCGGGCGCCCGAGTGTCGTATCCGGAACCGCCATGGGCCAGAATGAGGCGCGTGCCTTCCCTGTTGCTGATCGAGGACGACGACGCCATCCGTACGGCCCTGGAGCTCTCACTGACGCGCCAGGGACACCGCGTGGCGACCGCTGCCAGTGGTGAGGACGGTCTGAAGCTGCTGCGTGAGCAGCGCCCGGATCTGATCGTGCTGGATGTGATGCTGCCCGGCATCGACGGGTTCGAGGTGTGCCGGCGCATCCGGCGCACGGACCAGTTGCCGATCATTCTGCTGACCGCGCGCAGCGACGACATCGACGTGGTGGTCGGGCTGGAGTCCGGCGCCGACGACTATGTGGTCAAACCCGTGCAGGGGCGGGTGCTCGACGCCCGCATCCGGGCGGTGCTGCGGCGCGGAGAGCGTGAGTCGAACGACGCGGCCACCTTCGGCAGCCTCGTCATCGACCGCGCCGCGATGACGGTGACGAAGAACGGGGAGGATCTGCAGCTCACGCCGACCGAGCTGCGGCTGCTCCTGGAGCTGAGCCGGCGGCCCGGTCAGGCGCTGTCCCGGCAGCAGCTGCTGCGGCTGGTGTGGGAGCACGACTACCTCGGCGACTCGCGCCTGGTGGACGCCTGTGTCCAGCGGCTGCGCGCGAAGGTCGAGGACGTGCCGTCGTCGCCGACGCTGATCCGCACGGTCCGTGGTGTGGGCTACCGGCTGGATCCGCCTCAGTGACACGACGGCAAGGGGGGCTGCGCGGCTGGGCCGTGGCACGCAAGGGAGTTCTGGCCGGGTGGCGCTTCACCAGTCTGCGGTTGCGGCTGGTCGTGGTGTTCGGCCTGGTCGCGCTGACGGCCGCGGTGTCGGCGTCGGCGATCGCGTACTGGCTCAACCGCGAGGCGGTGCTCACCCGTACCCAGGACGCGGTGCTGCGGGACTTCGAGCAGGAGATGCAGAACCGGGCGGGCGCGCTGCCCGAGCGGCCGGGGCAGGACGAACTCCAGCATGCGGCGGGCCAGATGGCGGCCGGAGGCCAGCAGTTCAGCGTGCTGCTCGTCGCCGAGAACGGTGACGGCGCGACGGTGTACGGCAGTTCGGGCGGCCTGAACGGCTTCTCGATCGAGGACGTGCCGGCCTCGCTGCGCACGGCGGTGAACAAGAAGCAGCCGCTCACCTCGAACAACAAGTCGCCGTACCACCTGTACTGGCAGCGGACCGTCGACGACGGCACCCCGTACCTGGTGGCCGGCACCCGGGTGATCGGCGGCGGGCCGACCGGCTACATGCTCAAGTCGCTGGAGCCGGAGGCCAAGGATCTCAACTCGCTGGCCTGGTCGCTGGGGATCGCCACCGGGCTGGCGCTGATCGGCTCGGCGCTGCTCGCGCAGGCCGCCGCCACGACCGTGCTGAAGCCGGTGCACCGGCTCGGGGTCGCCGCCCGGCGGCTCGGCGAGGGCAAGCTGGACACCCGGCTCAGGGTGTCGGGCACCGACGAACTGGCCGATCTGTCACGGACGTTCAACAACGCGGCGGCGGCGCTGGAGAAGCGGGTCGCGGACATGGCCGCGCGGGACGACGCGTCCCGGCGGTTCGTCGCGGACATGAGCCATGAGCTGCGCACGCCGCTGACCGCGATCACGGCCGTGACGGAGGTGCTGGAGGAGGAGCTGGAGTTCGAGGGCGGCGGCATCGACCCGATGATCGAGCCCGCCGTGCGGCTGGTGGTGAGCGAGACGCGCCGGCTGAACGACCTGGTCGAGAACCTGATGGAGGTCACCCGCTTCGACGCGGGGACCGCCCGGCTGGTCCTGGACGACGTCGATCTCGCCGACCAGATCACCGCCTGCATCGACGCCCGCGCCTGGCTGGACGCGGTGGAGCTGGACGCCGAGCGCGGCATCCACGCCCGCCTGGACCCGCGCCGGCTCGACGTGATCCTCGCCAACCTCATCGGCAACGCGCTCAAGCACGGCGGGTCGCCGGTGCGGGTCTCGGTGCGCGCGGAGGACGACTCGGTGGTGATCGCGGTCCGCGACCACGGGCCGGGCATCCCGCAGGACGTGCTGCCGCACGTGTTCGACCGGTTCTACAAGGCCAGCGCCTCCCGGCCGCGCTCCGAGGGCAGCGGCCTGGGCCTGTCCATCGCACTGGAGAACGCGCACATCCACGGCGGCGAGATCACCGCCGCCAACTCCCCGGAGGGCGGCGCGGTGTTCACGCTGCGGCTGCCGCGGGACAGCTCCGAGGTGGCCCGGCAGGAGGCCGAGGAGCAGGCGGGCGGCAGCGCCGGAAAGGGACAGGACGTCTGATGAACGTACGCCGTCTGCCGGCGGTCGCGCTGCTCGGCGCGGTGCTCGCCGGCTGCGGGATCCGGGCCACCGAGGTCCCGACCGACTTCGGTGCCGCGCCCTCGCGCGCGCACTGCTCGCTGGCCGCCCCGGACGTGGCCACGCAGACCTCGCGCGGGATGCCGGTGCAGGTGTTCCTGCTGTGCGGCTCGTCGCTGGTGACGGTCGACCGGACGGTGCGGGTCGCCGAGGGCGCGACGGACGCCGAGCGGCGGATGCTGGTGGCGCAGGGACTGCTGGACGAGCTGGCGCGGACGCCGTCGCCGGCCGAGAAGGAGGCCGGGTACACCACGGACGTGCGCGGCGGCGTCGAGGTCGCCGGGCCGCGCGACGGGGACCCCGAGGACACCCTGCGGCTGACCACCCCGCCCTCCGGACTGGCCTCCTACGCCCTGGCCCAGATCGTCTGCACGTTCTCCGACTCGGCGGCGGCCGAGGGCGACGGGTCGGTGATCCTGGGCGGCCCCGGCGAGGAGGCGCCGCGCCGCTACGAGTGCACGGACGAGGTGCGCGCCCGGCCGGGCTCGGCGGAGCCGCCGTCCTCGCGGGTGTCGGGCGGCTGAGACGGGGCTGCCGGGCGGGTGTGGTGCACGCCTCACCCGTACGTGCGGCGGCAACCCGGAACCGATCCTGCCGGAGGCCGCGTCTAGGGGGGCGTGCAGCGTCAAGGCTCCAGGGGCGGCAGCGCCGCGATCCACATCCGGGTGACAGGAGGTGTCCTCCTCGTCGCGCACCTCGCGTGCGTCGCCTGGCTGACGCTGCGTCCGCTGGACGTTCCCTGGGTGATGCCCGCCAATCTGCGTCCGCTGGACGGCATCCGGGCCGATCTGGCGCTGGGCTGGCCGGAGGCGGCCCGGCGGATCGGCGAGGGCCTGGCGCTGCTCGCGCCGCTCGGGGTGCTGCTGCCGATGGCGGGCGGCCGGCTGACCGGTTCGCCGCTGGTCTCCCTGATGCGTACGGCGGCCGCCGGGGCGTTGATCTCGCTGGCCATCGAGCTGCTGCAGACCGGCGTGCCGGGGCAGGTCGTGGATGTCGACTCCCTGCTGCTGAACACGGCCGGGGTGGCGCTCGCGCATCTCGCGGTGGTCCCGGCCGGCCGGGCCCGGCTGCGCCGCAGGGTGGAGCACCGGTATCCGTCCGCGCTCCCCCGGGAGGAGTCGCCTCAGGGTCGGACCCCGACGATTCCCAGGGTCGGGATCGCCCCGTGGAGCGATGCTTTGCCCCCTTCGTCTCCGTAACGTGGAGGGCAGCTGAGGCAGCCGGCCGGGCCGCCTCACCCCGACGCTCACGAGGAGTCGCCATGTCCCGCCTTGCCCGCCCCACCAGCGGTCGGATGATCGGCGGAGTGTGCGCAGCGCTGGCTCGGCGCTTCGGCACCTCCGCGACGACGATGCGCGTGATCTTCCTGGTCTCCTGCCTCCTGCCCGGACCGCAGTTCCTGCTCTACCTGGCGCTGTGGCTGCTGCTGCCGTCCGAGGACAAGGCGGCGCGCACGGCCTGGTGATCCGGCCGGCGTACGAAAGCCGATGGGGCGCACCCCGGTCTCGGGGTGCGCCCCATCGGCGCGTGCGGGTGCCGGTCAGCCCAGCGGGACGCCGTTCACCGGAAGGCCGTGCGTGGGCAGGCCCTGCACCGGCAGTCCGCCGAGCAGGCCGGTCGGGCCCTCGGCGAGCACCTTCTCGGCGGCCGGCTGTGCGGCGGCCAGGCCCGACTCCAGCGCGGTCTGCCCCTGGGCCACCGCCTCGCCGGAGCCCGGCAGGGCCTGGGTGAGGTTCTCCGCCGGCAGGGTGCGGGTCACGGTGTCCAGGGCCTCACCGGCGGCGTTCGGCACGGCGGGGGCGGCGTTGGCGGCGCCCGCACCGACGGCGGCGAAGGCGGCACCGAGCGCGGCGACACCGAGGGTCTTGGCAGCAGACTGCTTCATGGTGAATTGCGTCCTTGAATGACTCGTCATGGGATGAAGGTGGGGCTGAGAGGCGTCCAAGAACGTAAACACGCCCGGCGGTCGGCCGCAAACATCGAAATGCGGACGGATGGTGAACACCCGTCCGCGGCCGGTATGAACCGAGGGTGCCGAATCAGTCCTTCGGGGTGGCAGAACCGCTGGTGGAGACGGTCTGCTGGAACAGCCATTCGGACTTCAGCTCGGCATATCCGGGCTTGATGACGTCATTGATCATGGCCAGTCGTTCATCGAAAGGAATGAACGCTGATTTCATCGCATTGACGGAGAACCACTGCATGTCGTCGAGCGTGTAACCGAATGCCTCGACCAGGCGCTCGAATTCCCGGCTCATGCTGGTGCCGGACATCAATCTGTTGTCCGTGTTGACCGTGGCCCGGAAATGCAGACGGCGCAGCAGACCGATGGGGTGCTCGGCGTAGGAGCGGGCGGCGCCGGTCTGGAGGTTGGAGCTGGGGCACAGCTCCAGCGGGATGCGCTTGTCCCGGACGTAGGAGGCGAGCCGGCCGAGCCGGACGGTGCCGTCCTCGGCGACCTCGATGTCGTCGACGATCCGCACGCCGTGGCCGAGCCGGTCGGCGCCGCACCACTGGAGGGCCTGCCAGATGGACGGCAGGCCGAAGGCCTCGCCGGCGTGGATGGTGAAGTGGTTGTTCTCCCGCTTCAGGTACTCGAAGGCGTCGAGGTGCCGGGTGGGCGGATGGCCCGCCTCGGCGCCCGCGATGTCGAAGCCGACGACGCCGCGGTCGCGGTGGCGGTTGGCGAGTTCGGCGATCTCCAGGGAGCGGGCGGCGTGCCGCATCGCGGTGAGCAGCGCGCCGACGCGGATGCGCCGGCCGGCCTCCCTGGCCCGCCGTTCGCCCTCCCGGAAGCCCTCGTTGACGGCCTCGACGACCTCTTCGAGGCCGAGCCCGCCGTCGAGGTGCTGTTCGGGGGCGTAGCGGACCTCGGCGTAGACCACTCCGTCCTCGGCCAGGTCCTCGGCGCACTCGGCGGCGACCCGGACCAGGGCCTCGCGGGTCTGGAGCACGCCGACGGTGTGGGAGAAGGTCTCCAGGTACCGCTCCAGCGAGCCGGAGTCGGCGGCCTCGCGGAACCAGAGGCCGAGCTTGTCGGGGTCGGTCTCGGGGAGGTGGGGGTAGCCGGCGGCGCGGGCGAGTTCGACGATCGTGCCGGGGCGCAGACCGCCGTCGAGGTGGTCGTGGAGCAGAACCTTGGGCGCCCGGCGGATCTGGTCCGGGCTCGGGGTCGTCCCCGTCCGTTCAGTCTGGCTCGTCATTTTCGCACTCTAACTTTGACGCGCGTAGATCGCCGGTCGTGCCTCGCGTGTCGATACGCAACGGTGACCGCACGGACGGATGGCGTACACCGGCTCTTCTGACACTGTTCTGTCATGGCACAGCAAGCGACGGCGGTTCGCAGGGCCCGGCTCGGGCGGGCGTTCGGTCCGGAGCCGACGGCGGTGAGCGGCGTGGTGCTGCTGCTCCCCGGCGGCACGGAGACCTCCGCCCGCAGGCCGTCCCCGCTCCTGGCGGCCGCGTCCGTAAGGGCGTTGGGACGACGGCTGACGCGGGCGGGCGGCGCGGACGGCCTCGCCGTCCACGTCGTGCACTACCGCTACCGCGGCTGGAACGGCAGTGAGGCACGGCTCGCGGGCGACGCGACCTGGGCGGCGGACGAGGTCGTCCGGCGGTACGGGGACGTGCCGGTGTGTCTCACCGGGTTCGACATGGGCGGGCGGGCGGCGCTGCACGCGGCCGGGCACGAGGCCGTCAACTCCGTGGTGGCGATCGCCCCCTGGCTGCCGGAGGACGATGTCGCGGCGCCACCCGAACCGGTGAAACAGCTGGCGGGACGGCGGGTGCTGATGGTGCACGGGACCAATGACGAGCGCACCGATCCCGAGCTGTCCTTCCGGCTGGCGGCGCGGGTGAAGAAGGTCAACCGGGAGGTGTGCCGGTTCGAAGTGCACTCCGACCGGCACCGGTTGCAGCAGCACCGGGACGAAGTGCGGGCGCTGGTGGAGGACTTCGTGATGGGGGCGATGTTCGGGCGGCCGTTGTCGCGGCCGGTCGAGGACGCGCTGGCGGCTCCGCCGCCGCTGGGGCTGCGGATGCCGCTCGCCTCCGGGTTCGGCAGCTCGCTGCGGCGGCGGTAGCGTCGGCGGGCCCGTGCCTCAGGCCGGCAGCAGGCTTCCCCGCTTCGAGAGCAGGAACTTCTTGAAGGCGGCCACCGGGGGTGTGTCCGGGTGGCCGTCCAGCCAGGCGACGCCGATCTCGCGGACCGCCCTCGGCGCGGTGACCGTCAGCTCCACCACTCCCGGGCGCGGCACCGCCGGCGGCGGCAGCAGGGCCACGCCCAGGCCGGCGGCGACCAGGCCCCGCAGGGTCTCCGCCTCCTCGCCCTCGAAGGCGACCCGCGGTTTGAAGCCGGCCTCCTGGCAGAGCGCGTCGGTGATGCGGCGCAGGCCGTAGCCGGGTTCCAGGGTCACGAAGGACTCGTCGGCGGCCTCGGCGAGGCGGACCCGGCGGCGGCCGGCCAGCCGGTGGTCGGCGGGCACGACCAGCCGGAGCTTCTGCTCGTCCAGGCGGCGGGCGACCAGGTCGGGCGCGTCGGGCACGGGGGAGGTCAGGCAGAGGTCGAGGTCGCCGGCGCGCAGCCGCTCGATCATGGCCTCGCCGTAGTTCTGGACCAGGCTGAAGCGCACCCGCGGATGGTCGGCGCGGAAGGCGCGGATGAGGCCGGGGACGGTCTCGGTGCCCAGGGTGTGCAGAAAGCCGAAGGCGACCTTGCCGGTGGCCGGGTCGGCGTCCGCGCGGACCTCCTCGGCGGCCCGCTCGATCTCCGCGAGGGCGCGTTCCACCGAGGTGAGGAAGGTGCGGCCGGCGGGGGTGAGGGCGACGGTGCGGCCGCGGCGGGCGAACAGGTCGACGCCGAGGTCCTGTTCCAGGCGGACCAGGGACCGCGAGAGCGTCGACTGGGGGACGTTCAGCTCCTGCGCGGCGCGGGTGACGTGCTCGGTGCGGGCCACGCCCGCGAAGTAGGCGAGCCGCGGGGCCAGCGTGATCGCCATGTCTTCTGTGTCACTGGACTGTGACAGGTGGGGCTGTGACCTCTGCTGATGCACCATGGGATCGATTATGGCAATTTCATGCATTGGACGGATGAGCGGCGGGGTCCGTAGCTTCGAAGCATGTCTCCCGCCAGTACCGGGGCGTCCACCACCGTGGGCGCCGTACCGACCGTCTCCGCCTCCGACGTCCCCGTCACCGACTCGCGCATGGCCCCGGGCGGGCCCGGCTACCGCCGTATGGCCTTCGCCCTCTTCCTCGCGGGTGTCGCGACCTTCGCGCTGCTCTACTCCACCCAGGCCCTGCTGCCGCTGATCTCCGGCGACTTCGGGGTGACGGCGAGCGAGGCGAGCTGGACGGTGGCCGCCTCGACCGGCGGGCTGGCGCTGTTCGTGATCCCGATGAGCGCGCTCTCCGAGCGGTTCGGACGGCGTACGGTCATGACCGCGTCCCTGGCGGTGGCGGTGACCGTCGCGCTCCTGGTGCCCTTCGCGCCGTCGCTGGCCGCGCTGGTCGTGCTGCGGGCGGTGCAGGGCGCGGCGCTGGCCGGGGTGCCGGCGTCGGCGACGGCGTATCTGGCGGAGGAGGTCCGGCCCAAGGCGCTGATCACCGCGATCGGCCTGTTCGTCGCGGGCAACAGCGTCGGCGGCATGAGCGGCCGGGTCATCACCGGCTGGGTCGCCCAGGAGTGGGGCTGGCGGGTCGCGCTCGGTGTGCTGGGCCTGGTCGCGGTGGGCTGCGCGGTCGCCTTCCGGCTGCTGCTGCCGGCGCCCCGGCACTTCGTGCCCGGGTCCTCGCGGCCGCGGGTGCTGGCCGCCACGGTCCGCGCCCACCTCGCCGACCCGCTGCTGCGCCGGCTGTACGCGATCGGCGCGCTGTTCATGACCGTCTTCGGCGGGGTGTACACGGTGATCGGCTACCGGCTGACGGACGCGCCGTTCTCCCTGCCGCAGGGCGTCGTCGGCTCGATCTTCCTGGTCTACCTGGTCGGTACGGTGTCGGCGTCCACGGCGGGGCGGCTGGTCGGCCGGCTGGGCCGCCGGGGCGCGCTGTACCTGGGCGGCGGCACCACCGCGGCGGGCCTGCTGCTGTCGCTGGCGGACTCGCTGCCGCTGGTGCTGCTGGGTCTGGTGCTGATCACGGCGGGCTTCTTCGCCGGGCACGCGGTGGCCTCCTCGGCGGTCAGCAAGACGGCGACGCACGGGCGGGCGCAGGCCTCGGCGCTGTACCAGTCGGCGTACTACATCGGCTCCAGCGCGGGCAGCACGGCCGGTGCCGTGGCCTTCCACGCGGGCGGCTGGGCCGGGACGGTCGGCGTCGGGCTGCTGGCGGTGGCCGGGGTCGTCGGGATCACCGTGCTCGGATCGCGTGCGGCGGCGCGCGCGGTGCCCCGGACCGCCTGACCGCTCCCCCTTCCCCACCTGCGGGTTCCGCCACTCCGGGGGCCGTTGTCAGTGGGCTGCGGTAGCTTCCGAAGTGATGGGGCGCACAGGCGCGGCACACAACGGCCACAGGGGTGGGTGGACGATGGGCGACGGCACGGCGACGACCGATCTGGACGTCGAACTGGAGAAGTACCGGGTCGAACTGACCGGCTACTGCTACCGCATGCTCGGCTCCTCCTTCGAGGCGGAGGACGCGGTGCAGGACACCATGGTCCGGGCCTGGCGCAATCACGAGAAGTTCGAGGGCCGCTCCAGCCTGCGCTCATGGCTCTACCGGATCGCGACCAACGTCTGCCTGGACATGCTGACGGCCGGCAACAAGCGCGCCCGGCCGATGGACCTGACCGAGGCGACCCCGCTCACCCGAGCCGCCCTCTCCCCCCGCCCGGACCACACCTGGCTGGAGCCCATGCCCGACGCCCGGGTGCTGCCCGCCACCGCCGACCCCGCGGAGGCCGCGGTCGCCAAGGAGTCGGTGCGGCTGGCGTTCATGGCGGCGCTCCAGCGGCTGCCGGCCAAGCAGCGGGCGGTGCTGATCCTGCGGGAGGTGCTGGCCTGGCGGGCGAGCGAGGTCGCCGAGCTGCTCGACACCTCGGTCGCCTCCGTCAACAGCGCCCTCCAGCGGGCCCGCGCCACTCTCGCCGAGCGTGCCGACACGGGCGCCGACGCCTCGGTCTCGGACCCCTTGGACGAGGACCAGCAGAAGCTCCTGGAGCGCTATGTGGCGGCGTTCGAGGGGTACGACATGACGGCGCTGACGGCCCTGCTGCACGAGGACGCCGTCATGACGATGCCGCCGTTCGACCTGTGGCTGCGCGGCGCCGCCGACATCACCGGTTTCATGACGACGCTCGGATCCGCGTGCGCGGACTCGCGGCTGCGGCCGGTCGAGGTCAACGGCCTGCCCGGCTTCGCGCACTACAAGCCGGACCCGGAGAGCGGCGGCTTCACACCGTGGGCGGTGCAGGTCCTGGAGATCTCAGACGGCCGGATCACCGGGTTCCACTGCTTCCTGGACACCAAGCGGTGGTTCCCGCTGTTCGGGCTGCCCCTCCACCTCGAAGCGGAGACCGACCAGGTCGAGGAGGGCGTGTAGCGCCGGGTCCGGGTCCCGCAGCCGGATCCGGCCCCCGGCGCGCCGGGCCGTGAGCTGAAGCCGCGCCAGCAGATCGACGACGGCGAGGCCCGGTGGCCCGAGCCCGCCGACGTCGCACACCACCACCGCCGCCCCACCGCCCTCCAGCAGCGCCCGCACCCGCTCGCACAGACCCCTCACCTCGTCCCGGGTGACGGGTCCGGCCAGCATGAGTTCAGCGGGTGTCATGGCGTCCACGTGCGGTAGACCGGGCGGCCGGGCGGAACTCATCGCGGGGCGGGCGTCATGGGCATCACATTGACCGGGCTGTGATCTTGCCTCGAAGGTGATTGCATGCCACACCTAACATCGCCGCCCGCCCTGCCCGCGCCGACCGTGGCGCGCCTCGTTAAGGAGGCGCCGTGCAGGGGGTGCTGAGCGGCTTCGCGGTGATCGCGGTGGTGATCGGCGTGGGATACGCGATCGGGCGGCGCGGATACCTCGGCGACCAGGGCCGCGAGGTCCTGACCAAGCTCGCCTTCCACGTGGCCTCCCCGGCCCTGCTGTTCACCACGCTCGCGCAGGCCGACCTGTCGGTGGTCTTCTCCACCCGTCTCCTGGTCACCGCGCTGAGCACGGCGGCGGTGGCCGGGGCGTTCGTCGCGGTCGGGGTCGTACGCCGGTGGGGAGTGGGCCGTACGACGATCGGCGCGCTGTGCGCCGGGTACGTCAACTCCGGCAACCTGGGCATCCCGATCGCGGTGTACGTCCTCGGGGACGCCTCGCTGGTGGCGCCGGTGCTGCTGTTCCAGCTGGTCGCGGTGACGCCGGTCGCGCTGACGGTGCTGGACCTGGCGTCCGGCGGCGCGAAGCGGCCCCTGTGGCAGCGGCTGCTGACGCCGCTGCGCAACCCGATCGCGCTCGGTTCGCTGGCCGGGGTGGCGGTGTCGGCGGCGGGGATCTCCGTGCCGGGGCCGGTCCTGGACCCGCTGACCCTGATCGGCAACATGTCCGTCCCGGCGGTGCTGCTCGCCTTCGGCATCTCGCTGCGGGGCAGCACACTGCCGCTGCGGGACGGGGAGCGGGCGCCGGTGCTGCTGGCGGTGGGGCTCAAGACCGTCGCCCAGCCGCTGATCGCCTGGGCGCTGGCGGCGGGGATCTTCGGCCTGCGGGGTGCGGCACTGCTCGACGTGGTGGTGACCTCGGCGCTGCCCGCCGCGCAGAACCTGTACACGTACGCGAGCACCTACCGGGTGGGCGAGGTGCTGGCACGGGAGGCGATCCTGCTGTCGACGGTGGTGTCGGTGCCGGGGCTGGTGGTGGTGGCGGCGGTGCTGGGGTGAGGCCGGGATCAGCCGAGGGGGAAGATCCCGGTGTCGAGGACCAGCTTGAACGGCTCGGGCAGGGTCAGCTCCTCGCCGTACTCGACGGAATCGAGTACGCGGTAGGTGCCGTTCCGCGGTTCCCCGTAGAGCGTCGCCGTGGGACGTCCTGAGTGCCAGGCGTCCAGCAGGAGGTAGAGCGGTACGCCCGCGACGGCGTAGCCGTGGGCCTTCTTGATGCGGTCGTGGTTCGCGTTGCTCCTGGACGTGACCTCGACGACGAGTTCGGCTTCGCCGGCGTGCACGCGCGTTCCGCGGCGCAGGGCCGCCCTCGGCACCACGCACAGGTCCGGCATGAAGAGGCCGCCCGTCTCCGGGCAGGCGAGGCCGAGTGTCTGGTAGACACCCCAGTCGTCCTGAATCGCTGTGTACAGGCGACGATGGACCAGCTCCGCGGCGTCGTTGTGGCTCTCGGACGGAGGAGGCGACACGGTGACGACCCCTTCGATGATCTCCACCTTGCTGCCCTCCGGAGCGTCCGTCTCCTCCCGGACACGGATGAGCTCGTCCCAGTCCGTGTTCCCAGGGGAACCGGACCCGGCGGCGAGTGCGCTCATGGCGGTCTCCCATCGGTCGTCACCGATCCCAGCATGCCGAACGGGACCGGTGGTGGTCCACCGATCCCGTTCACCCGAATGAGGAAACCGCAGGTCAGGCGATACGTTCCAGCACCACCGGGGACGGCGTGAAGGCCGTGCCGGGGGCCGCGATGTCGTAGGAGCCCGACACCGCCTCCAGCGCGTAGTCGAAGCGCTCCGGGGTGTCCGTGTGGAGGGTCAGCAGGGGCTGGCCCTCGGTGACGGTGTCGCCCGGCTTGGCGTGCAGCTCGACGCCCGCCGCCGCCTGCACCGGGTCCTCCTTGCGGGCCCGGCCCGCGCCCAGGCGCCAGGCGGCGATGCCGATGTCGTAGGCGTCGAGACGGGTGAGGACGCCGGAGGCGGACGCCTTCACCACGTGCTGCTCGCGGGAGGTGGGCAGGGCCGCGTCCGGGTCGCCGCCCTGGGCGGCGATCATGCGGCGCCAGACGTCCATCGCGGAGCCGTCGGCCAGCGCCTTCGCCGGGTCGGCGTCCTTCACGCCCGCCGCGTCGAGCATCTCGCGGGCCAGCGCGATCGTCAGCTCGACGACGTCCGCCGGGCCGCCGCCCGCCAGGACCTCGACCGACTCGCGGACCTCCAGCGCGTTGCCCGCGGTCAGGCCGAGCGGGGTCGACATGTCGGTGAGGAGCGCGACCGTCTTCACACCGCTGTCGGTGCCCAGGCCCACCATGGTGGAGGCCAGCTCGCGCGCGTCCTCGATGGTCTTCATGAAGGCGCCGGTGCCGACCTTGACGTCCAGGACCAGGGAGCCGGTGCCCTCCGCGATCTTCTTCGACATGATCGAGGAGGCGATCAGCGGGATCGCCTCGACCGTGCCGGTCACGTCCCGCAGCGCGTACAGCTTCTTGTCGGCGGGGGCCAGGCCGTCGCCCGCCGCGCAGATCACCGCGCCCGTGGTGTCCAGGACGTGCAGCATCTCCTCGTTGGAGAGCAGGGCGCGCCAGCCCGGGACGGACTCCAGCTTGTCGAGCGTGCCGCCGGTGTGGCCGAGACCGCGGCCGGACAGCTGCGGCACCGCCGCGCCGCAGGCCGCGACCAGCGGGGCCAGCGGGAGGGTGATCTTGTCGCCGACGCCGCCGGTGGAGTGCTTGTCGGCGGTCGGGCGGGAGAGCGAGGAGAAGTCCATGCGCTCGCCGGAGGCGATCATCGCGGCGGTCCAGCGGGCGATCTCCCGGCGGTTCATGCCATTGAGCAGGATCGCCATCGCGAGCGCGGACATCTGCTCGTCGGCGACCTCCCCGCGGGTGTACGCGTCGATGACCCAGTCGATCTGCTGATCGCTGAGTTCACCACGGTCCCGCTTGGTACGGATGACGGAGATGACGTCCATGGCCTGGCTTTCCTTCCGATGGTCCGGGAAGTGTCCGGGAAGTGCGCGGCCCCTCTGACCGGGTCTCGGTGCAGAGGGGCCGCGGCAGGAGTTACTTGGTGAGATGGTCCGGGCCGAAGGCCTGGGGCAGCATCTGCGCGAGGCGGAGGATGCCCGCCGGTGTCTCCAGGAGGAGCTCCGGGCCGCCGAACTCGTAGAGCAGCTGCCGGCAGCGGCCGCACGGGACGAGGATGTCGCCGTTGCCGTCGACGCAGGTGAAGTGCGTCAGCCGGCCGCCGCCGGTGCGCTGGAGCTCGGAGACCAGACCGCACTCGGCGCACAGGCCGAGGCCGTAGGAGGCGTTCTCCACGTTGCAGCCGGAGACCGTGCGGCCGTCGTCGACCAGGGCGGCGACGCCGACCGGGTAGCCCGAGTAGGGGGCGTACGCGTGGGACATCGCCTCCCGCGCCACCGACCGCAGGGCCTCCCAGTCGACGGTCACTTGCCCTGTCCCTTCCGGTACGGCAGACCGTCCGCCTTGGGCATCCGCAGCCGCTGCGCCGACAGGGCGAGGACGACCAGCGTGATGACGTACGGCGTGGCGGAGACGACCTGGTTCGGGACCTCGTTGGTGCCCGCGTACCAGAGGAAGACCAGCAGGCCGACGACCACGGTGATGCCGGCGGCGGTGTACTTCTTGCGGATCGCCAGCCAGATGGCACCGATCAGCAGGAGCAGCGCGGCGAGCAGCAGCAGCGCGTGGACGTTCTCGGAGCCGCCGCGCAGGTTGAGGCTGTCGGTGTAGCCGAAGAGCCCGGCGCCGAGGGCGAGGCCGCCCGGCATCCAGTTGCCGAAGATCATCGCCGCGAGGCCGATGTAACCGCGGCCGCTGACCTGGCCCTCCAGGTAGAAGGGGTTGGCCACGATGGACAGGAAGGCGCCGCCGAGGCCGGCCAGACCACCGGAGATGATCACGGCGATGTACTTGTACTTGTAGACGTTGACGCCGAGGGACTCGGCGGCGACCGGGTTCTCGCCGCAGGAGCGCAGCCGCAGGCCGAAGGCGGTGCGCCACAGGATCCACCAGGTGGCGGGGATCAGCGCGACGGCGATCAGGGTCAGCCAGGAGACGTTGGTGACCAGGCCGCCGAGCAGGCCGGCGATGTCGGAGATCAGGAACCAGCCCTGGTCGTTGAGGTCCCGCAGGGCGTCGGAGAGTCCCGGCACGGTGAAGTGGCCGAGGGAGTCGACCGCCGGGGACTGCTTGGCGGAGCCGCCCTGGTGGCCCTCGAAGGCGAGGGGGGCCAGGTAGCGGGTGGCGCCGAGGGCGAGGATGTTGATCGCCACACCGGAGACGATGTGGTTGACGTTGAAGGTGACGGTGACGAAGGCGTGCAGCAGACCGCCGATCGCGCCGCCGAGGATGCCGACGAGGACACCGGTCCACGGCCCCCACTGGAAGCCGGCCCAGGCACCGAACCAGGTGCCGAGGATCATCATGCCTTCGAGGCCGATGTTGACGACGCCGGCCCGCTCGGCCCACAGACCGCCGAGGCCGGCGAGGCCGATCGGCACGGCGAGCTGGAGCGCGGTGGACATCTGGCTGACGTTGGTGATGCCGTCGGCGCCGGTGATGATGCGGACCAGCGAGGTCAGCGCCAGGGCTCCGGCGATGACCAGCAGCAGCACGGGCCACGACATCCGGCGGCCGGTCGGGGCCGCGGGCTGCAGCGAGGGCTGGTTGACGTCGGTCGCGGTGGTCATCGGCCAGCCACCTCCTTCGTGTTGTTGGCGCCGAGCACGTGACCGGCGGCGAGTTCCGCGCCGACCCGGCGCTGCTGGCGGCGCAGGCCCCACTCACGGACGGCCTCGTAGGAGACGACGACCGAGAGGACGATCAGGCCCTGCATGATGACCGCGATCTCCTTGTCGTAGCCGTGGAAGTCCAGCTCGGGCGAGGCCTTGTCGAGCCAGGCCCACAGCAGGGCGGCGAACGCGATGCCGACGGGGCTGTTGCGGCCGAGCAGGGCGATGCCGATGCCGAGGAAGCCGATGCCG
Organism: Streptomyces sp. NPDC001532; assembly: GCF_040298625.1. NCBI lineage: Bacteria > Bacillati > Actinomycetota > Actinomycetes > Kitasatosporales > Streptomycetaceae > Streptomyces > Streptomyces sp. NPDC001532. The sequence continues at coordinate 36,223 of NZ_JBEPAL010000048.1, read as the reverse complement.
GTGGGGAAGTTCAGGCTGTAGGTGTGGGTGTCGCCCATCAGGATGGGCAGGCCCGCGAGACCGGCGAGGCCGCCGGAGATCAGCATGGCGGTGAGCACCATCCGCTTGGGGTCGACACCGCTGGCCGCGGCGGCGGTCTCGGAGGAGCCGGAGGCGCGCAGGTCGAAGCCGAAGCGGGTGCGGTTGAGGACGACCCAGTAGCCGATGCCGAGCAGGACGGCGAGGACGACCAGGCCGTAGATCTCGCCGGCCGCGCCGAGGTCGATGCCGGGGATCCAGCCGGACTCGTGCATCTCGCCGGTGGTGTTGTTGTTGCCGACCTTGACGCCGAAGACGTCCGGCAGCCACAGGTAGGCGATGACGGAGGTGGCGATCGCGTTGAGCATGATCGTCGCCACCACCTCGCTGACGCCGCGGGTGACCTTCAGGACACCGGCGATGCCGGACCAGAAGGCGCCGGTGAGGACCGCGGTGAGCAGCAGCAGCGGGACCTGGAGGACGGCCGGCAGGTCGGCGTGGGCGCCGACGATGGCGGCCATCATGGCGGCGAGCTGGTACTGGCCGTCGACACCGATGTTGAACAGGTTCATCCGGAAGCCGATGGCCACCGCGAGGGCCGCGATGTAGTACAGCGTGGCCTGGTTGATGATCCGGACCTGGATGTCGGAGAAGGTGGCCTGCTCGAACATCACGGCGAACGGCTCGACCGGGTTCTTGCCGGAGGCGAGCAGCACGATGGCGCTGAGCGCGAAGGCCACGGCGAGCGCGATGACCGGTCCGGCCACCGCGAGGAGCACGCGCTCCTTGTCGAACTTCTTCATCAGCGGGCCTCGTCTTCCGTACCCGGGCCGTCGGTCGGGGTCTCTTCGTGGGCGAGGTGGCCGGTGGCGGCGCCCGTCATGGCGGAGCCCAGCTCCTCGGGGGTGATCGTCGCCGGGTCGGCGTCCGCGACCAGCTTGCCGTTGTAGATCACCCGCAGGGTGTCGGACAGGCCGATCAGCTCGTCCAGGTCGGCGGAGATCAGCAGCACGGCCAGGCCCTCGCGGCGGGCCTCGCGGATGTGGTCCCAGATCGCGGCCTGCGCGCCGACGTCCACACCGCGGGTGGGGTGGGCGGCGATCAGGAAGCGCGGCTTGTGGCTCATCTCGCGGCCGACGATCAGCTTCTGCTGGTTGCCGCCGGAGAGGGAGGCCGCGGTGACGTCGATGCCCGGGGTGCGGACGTCGTACTCCGTCACGATGCGGCGGGTGTCCTCCTGGGCCGCCTTCGGGTCCAGCCAGACGCCCTTGGCGTTGGGCTTCTCGGTGACGTGGCCGAGGATGCGGTTCTCCCAGAGCGGGGACTCCAGGAGCAGACCGTGGCGGTGGCGGTCCTCGGGGATGTAGCCGATGCCCTGCTCACGGCGCCTGCGGGTGGCCCAGGCGGTGATCTCCTCGGTCTCCAGCGTGATGGTGCCGGAGTCGGCGTGCCGCAGGCCGATCAGCGCGTCGACCAGCTCGGTCTGGCCGTTGCCCTCGACGCCGGCGATGCCCAGGACCTCGCCCGCGTGGATGGTGAAGCTGATGTCGTCCAGGACGGCCTTGCCGCCGGGGGCGACCAGGCGCAGCTTGTCGACGGTGAGCACCGGGCGGTCGGTGACCGTGGACTCGGCGGTCTCCGGCGTGGGCAGTTCGCTGCCGACCATCATCTCGGCGAGCTGGCGCGGGGTGGTCTCGGACGGGACGGCCGTGCCCACGGTGGTGCCGCGGCGGATGACGGTGATGTCGTCGGCGACCGAGAGGACCTCGCCCAGCTTGTGGGAGATGAAGATGACCGACAGGCCCTCGGACTTCAGCTCGCGCAGATTCTCGAAGAGCGCGTCGACCTCCTGCGGCACGAGCACCGCGGTCGGCTCGTCGAGGATCAGGGTGCGGGCGCCGCGGTAGAGGACCTTGAGGATCTCCACGCGCTGGCGGGCGGCGACGCCGAGCTCCTCGACCAGCAGGTCGGGGCGCACGTCGAGGCCGTAGCGCTCGGAGATCTCCTTGATCTTGCGGCGGGCCTTGCCGCCGATGCCGTACAGCTTCTCGCTGCCCAGCACCACGTTCTCCAGCACGGTCAGGTTGTCGGCCAGCATGAAGTGCTGGTGGACCATGCCGATGCCGCGGACGATGGCGTCGGCCGGGGACGAGAAGGAGACCTGCTCGCCGTCGATCGCGATGGTGCCCTCGTCCGGCTTCTGCATGCCGTAGAGGATCTTCATCAGCGTCGACTTGCCGGCGCCGTTCTCGCCCACGAGGGCGTGGACGGTGCCCTTGCGGACGGTGAGGTGGATGTCGTGGTTGGCCACGACACCGGGGAATCGCTTGGTGATCCCGGCGAGTTCGACGGCGGTCGCCTGACCGTTGACCGCCGCTCCGGCCGGAGGGCTGCTGGACGCGTTGATGGCGCACTCTCCTGGGGACGGGGGCCGTCTACGCGCGTAGCGCCCCTACGGCATTCGAAGGGGCCGACGCACCGCGACAACGGGGTACGAGGAGCAGCCTCCCCGTACCCCGTCGAGCGGACGTAACCCCGTGGTTACACGCTGCTCAGGGTGTAGCTCTTCAGCTGCTCTTGACCTTGATCTCGCCGCTGATGATCTTCTCCTTGGCGGTTTCGACGGCCTTCTGGACCTCGGCGTCGTCCGCGAACTTCGGGTTGGAGTTCGACAGGCTCACCTCACCGGACTTCAGATCGCCACGAACGATACCGGTCTGGGGCTTGCCGTCCTCGACCGACTGCGCCAGGTTGTAGACCGCCTTGGCGACGTCCTTCATCGCCGAGGTGAGGATCGAGTCCTTGTACGCGGCGAGGGCTTCCTGGTTGTACTGGTCGGAGTCGACACCGATCGCCCACACCTTGTTGGCGGCGGCGGCCTCGATCACGCCCTGGCCGGACAGACCGGCGGCCGCGTAGACGACGTCCGCCTTCTTCTCGATCTGGCCCTCGGCGGCCGTCTTGCCCTTGTCGGGGCTGGAGAAGCCACCCTCCTCGGCCGTCTGGGTGAGGTACTGGGAGAGGACCTTGACCTTCGGGTCGGTGTCCTTGACGCCCTGCTCGAAGCCCGCCTGGAACTTGTGGATCAGCGGGATGTCCACGCCGCCCACGAAGCCGACGGTGTCGGTCTTGGTGGACTTGGCGGCGGCGACACCGGCCAGGTACGACGCCTGCTCCTCGGAGAAGACCAGGTCGGCGACGTTCTTCGCCTCGACGGTGGAGTCGTCCACGATGCCGAAGGTGGTGTCCGGGTACTTCTCCGCGGCGCCCTTGACGGCGGCGGCGTACGCGTAGCCGACACCCACGACCGGGTTGTAGCCCTGCTTGGCCAGGGACTCCAGGCGCTGCTGCTTGTCGGCGTCGGTCTCGCCCTCGGTGGGCTCGATGTCGGCCGTCTCGTAGCCGAACTCCTTCTTCGCCTGCTCCAGACCGGCGTACGCGGCGTCGTTGAAGGACTGGTCGCCCTTGCCGCCGACGTCGTACGCGATGGCGAGGCCCTTGTCGCTGTCCGAGGACGACGAGCCGCTCTCGGTCGAGGTGCCGCCGCAGGCGGACAGAGCGAGGGCGAGGGAGGCGGTCGCTGCGCCCGCGACCGCGAGGCGGGAAACCCGGCGCATGTGTGGTGCTCCTGTCGTACTGGCTGCCCCGGAGTTCCCGGGTTCGCCCAGCGCCGCACGGTTCAGCATCGGCGCTGGCTTCGCCGCAGATTAACGCGCGTAGACCTGCCTGAAAACCCCTTCTGTCCACCTTGTTATCCGGCCGTGGCCAACGCCACGAATCGGACGGCGGCGGGCTCGCCGACCGCGAACGGGGGGTGGCGGTGGGTGACCTCCGGGCTGACCTGGGGCGGGACGGCGAAGCGGGCGGGCACCGTGGGGTGCCCGCCCGCTTCAAGTGGGTTCGTTCCGGTTCGCCGGATCAGGCGGCGGAGCGGCTCGCGACGTCGGCCGTCACTCGGTGTCGACCTTGATGTCGCCGTTGATGATGGCCTCCTTGGCCTTGTCCACGGCCTCCGACAGGCCCTCGACCTTGGCGAACTCGGGGTTGGTCTCGGCCAGGCCGACGCCGTTCACCTTCAGGTCGAAGGTCTGGGTGCCGGTCAGCGGCTTGTCGTCCTCGACGGACTTGGCCAGCGCGTAGACCGCGCCGCCGACGTCCTTGAGGGCGGAGGTCAGGATGTACTCCTTGTACGCCCCGAGCGCTTCCTGCTGGTACTGGTCGGAGTCCACGCCGATCGCCCAGACCTTCGCCTTGGCGGCGGCCTCGATGACACCCTGGCCGGAGAGACCCGCGGCCTGGTAGATCACGTCCGCGTTCTTCTCGATCTGGCCCTCGGCGGCGGCCTTGCCCTTGTCCGGGCTGGAGAAGCCGCCCTCTTCCGCGGTCTGGGTCAGGTACTGCGAGATGACCTCGACATCGGCGTTGGTGTCCTTGACGCCCTGCTTGTAGCCGGCCTCGAACTTGTGGATGAGCGGGATGTCCACGCCGCCGACGAAGCCGACGGTGTCCGTCTTGGTGGCCTTGGCGGCGGCGACACCGGCGAGGTAGGAGGCCTCCTGCTCGGCGAAGACCAGGGAGGCGACGTTGTCGCCCTCCACGACGGAGTCGACGATGCCGAAGGTGGTGTCGGGGTAGTCCTTGGCGACGGCCTCCATCGCGGGGCCGTACGCGAAGCCGACACCGATCACCGGGTTGTAGCCCTGCTTGGCCAGGGAGGCCAGGCGCTGCTCCTTGTCGGCGTCGGTCTCGCCCTCGGTGGGCTCGATGTCGGCGGTCTTGTAGCCGAACTCGTCCTTGGCCTTCGTCAGACCGGCGTAGGCGGCGTCGTTGAAGGACTGGTCGCCCTTGCCGCCGATGTCGTACGCGATGGCGAGGCCGAGGTCTTCCTTGGTCCCGTCGCCGCTGCCGCCTTCACTGCTGGTGCCGCCGCAGGCCGTGGCAGCGAGTGCGAGCGACGCGACCCCCACCGCGACGCGGGTCAGTTTGGATATCCGACGCATCTGAAGTTCCCCATTCTCCACAGCCCCGCAGTGGGTGCTCAGTTCGGCGCACATTAACGCGCGTAGACACTCCAGGGAACGGGGTTCCGCATGGCCGTTATCCATTCGTGCCGGTGGCCGGTTACGTCCTTGTGAACCACCGCACCGAAAGGTGTGCTTGGGACATCTCCAGGCTGCCTCGCGACCACGCGGGACACAAGCGGGATGGGCCGATGGGGTGTCTGCGCGGACTTGCGTCGGCGGTCGGCGCGGGGGCTCCGTGCGGGGGCCACCCGCATCCGGCGACGCCGGCGCGGCCGGCGCGCGGGCTGCCAGGCGACCGTCGGTGGTGGGTGTACGGCCGGGCGGCAGCGCGCTCGGGGCAGTGCGGTGGGCACCCGCACGGCCGAGGGCGCCGGGGCACGGCCGTCGACGGCGGACGCCTCGCCGGGCCACCCGTGCCCGGCGACGAGAAGAGCCGAGGGCGGTAGCAAGGGTTCCGGGGCTCGCGCCCGTGAGCGGGGTCGGCCGCGCGGCCGGGCGCAGACTGTCCCGGAGTCGGCAGGCTCAGCCACCCTCACCGGGGCCGCGCGGGCCGGTGCGTGCCGCCCGCAGCCGCCGGAGGTGGACGTACAGCCGGACCGCCGACGGCGGGCGCGGCGCCCGGGCCACCCGCACCCAGCGGCAACAACCGCGCGGGCGGCTCGGCGGGCACCCGCTGAGCCGAAGGCCGTACCGACGTCTCCGCGGGTCGGGCCCGTGAGCCGGGTGGCCACGCGCGCGGCCAGGGGCAGTCGTCCCGCAGCCGCCGACAGCGGACGTGCGGCCCCGCCGCCGACCGTCCGCCCCCACCCGCCGTAGGCCTGCTCCGGCCGGTGGGAGGGTCAGCGTTGGCCGTCGAGCAGGGCTGCCGCGGTGAAGAGTTCCACGCCGACGGTGATGGCGTGCTCGTCGACGTCGAAGTCGCCCTGGTGGAGGTCGCGGACGGCGCGCTCGCCGGGGGTGCGGACGCCGAGGCGGGCCATGGCGCCTGGGACGTGCTCCAGGTACCAGGAGAAGTCCTCGCCGCCGAGGCTCTGCTCGGTGCCCTCGATGGAGTCCAGGCCGCGGCGGATGGTCATGGCGTCCCGGAGAAGTTCGGTGACGGCGGGGTCGTTGACCACGGGCGGGACGCCGCGGACGTAGTTGATCTCGGACTTGGCCCGGTGCAGGCCGGCGACCTCGTCGATCGCGGCGTGGACGATGTCCGGCGCCTGCCGCCAGGCCTCGATGTCGAGGCAGCGGACGGTGCCGGCCAGCTCGGCGTGCTGGGGGATGACGTTGGGCGCGTGGCCCGACTCGATGCGGCCCCAGGTGACGGAGAGGCCGCTGCGGGCGTCGACGCGCCGGGCGACGATCGCCGGGACGTCGGTGACCACCCGTGCCGCCGCGGTGACCAGGTCGGTGGTCAGGTGCGGCCGGGCGGTGTGGCCGCCGGGGCCGTCGAGGGCGATCTCCAGCCGGTCGCAGGCCGAGGTGATGGGCCCGTGCCGCAGCCCGATGCGCCCGGCGTCGACGCGCGGGTCGCAGTGCACGGCGAGGATCCGCGCGACCCCTTCGAGGGCTCCGGACTCGATGGCCTCCGCGGCGCCGCCGGGCAGGACCTCCTCGGCGGGCTGGAAGAGCAGCCGGACCGGCTGCGGCAGCAGGCCCTGCTTGTGCAGCTCGGCGAGGACCAGCCCGGCGCCGAGGACGACGGTGGTGTGGACGTCGTGGCCGCAGGCGTGGCAGCGGTCGGGCACCGTGGAGCGGTAGGCGCACTCGGTCTTGGCGTCCGGGATGGGCAGCGCGTCGATGTCGGCGCGCAGGGCCAGCATCTCGGGGCCACCGCTCCACTCACCGCCGTCGGCGCCGATGTCACAGACGAGGCCGGTGCCGACCGGGAGGACCCGGGGCTTGAGCCCGGCCCTCTCCAGGCGCGCCTTGATCGCCGCGGTGGTGCGGAACTCCTGAAAGCCCAGTTCGGGGTGCATGTGCAGATCGCGGCGGAACGCGATCAGCTCGGCACGCAGGGGCTCCGGAAGGGTGCCGGGCAGCACGGCTTCCTCGGAGAGATCGGCCTCGGACTCCAGTGACATCAGTTGCTTCACCCTCTGAAGGGTAGGACGCCCGGACGGCCAACTGACCCGAGATCAACAAAAGTTCAGCCCGTTAGGGGATGAAAACCTGGCCGCCGAACGCATAGGTACCGGGTGCGGTGGGTAAACTCGCGCGGCTCGGGCGCCCGCGACGACCGTCCGGGCCGGTGCAGAACCCACCCACCTCTCCACGGATACCACGCCCTGCCCCACCCACGCTCAACTGTTCACCCACCGGACCATGACCACGGCAGGTGTGACCGGCATCTCTCCAGGTCCGGCCCTGCGGTCCGCCGCGCCCCGGACCGCCCGTGTCCTAGACCGCCCGCACCATCGACAGCCGGTGCACGTCCCGTGCCGTTCCCGTCACGCCGTCCAGGAAGCCCTGGGCGCGCGGGGAGGCGGTGCGGGTGAGCCAGGCGGGGTCGATGTCGCAGACGGCGACACGGACGTCGGTGCCGACGAGGGCGAGCGGGAGGGTGTGCACGACCGTCGAAGGAAAACTGAGGATCGTACGGCCGATCGGGCCGCGCCGGGCTATCAGCTCCAGCGGAAGGTCCGGGCGGACCACCTCCAGGCCGGTCTCCACGGCCAGCCGGTGCAGCTTGTCCGCGCTCTCGCGGCGGTGGGCGAAGTACCGCAGGGCGCCGTGGGTGCGCGCCAGCGCGTGCACGGCGGCCAGATAGCGGTCGCCGTCGACGACGCCGGTCTCGACCAGCGAGGTGCCGACCATGTCGGCGCCCTTGGTGATGCGGGGCGGGCCGAAGCGGGCCCGGGTCCAGGAGAAGTCGTTGGACCGGACGGTCACCCCGCCCGGGGTCTCCTCGATGGGCATGGAGGAGAAGACCTCGACGCGCCGGTGCTCGGCCGGGGTGAGGCGCCGCCGGGCGGAGGCGGAGACCGGGGCGAAGGCCAGGTCGCGCGGGCCGGGGCGGGTGCCCTTGCGGTGCCAGCGGACCAGCCGCTCGCCGCGGGCCAGCTGGGTGACGAACTCCATGGTGGCGGTGCCGTCGTCCACGACCACCAGGTCGCGGGCGCGGGTGATGGTCAGCAGCAGCTGGACGTAGCGCGAGAAGGGGTCCCCCATGACGATCCGCTCGGCGCGGCGCAGCGGTCCGGTCAGCCCGCCGACGGTCTGGAAGGGTGCCAGCGCGCCGCCGCGCGCCTCCTCCCAGCGGACCTGGTGGCCCTCCTGGCGGGCCAGCTCGGCCATCCGGCGCAGCTGGCCGCGGGTCATCGGGTCGACGGGCGACAGGACCACCAGGGTGAGCCCCGCGCCGGGCGCGTGGGCGTGCGCCCACTCCAGCACGTTCAGCAGCTGTACCGGACTCTCGACGAAGGCGAGGGTGGCGGAGCCGGCGCTGTGGCCGGCCTTTCCGGCGCGGGGGCTCATCGGCGTACGACCGTCCCGTCGGATGGGGGGTGGTGAGGGTCGGGCGGGGTCAGACGGTCAGCGGCTCGCCCGCGGCCGCGGCGATCTCCGCCTCGGCGACCACACCGGTGACGCGGCGCAGCTTCTTCATCGGGCCCAGCTCGGAGTCGTAGACCTTCTTGACGCCGTCGCCGAGGGAGGCCTCGATGGTGCGGATGTCGCGGACGAGGCGCTGAAGGCCCTGCGGCTCGACGGAGGCGGCCTGGTCGGAGCCCCACATCGCGCGGTCGAGGGTGATGTGGCGCTCGACGAAGACGGCGCCGAGGGCGACGGCGGCGAGGGTGGTCTGCAGGCCGGTCTCGTGGCCGGAGTAGCCGATCGGGACGTTCGGGTACTCCTTCTCCAGCGTGTTGATCACGCGGAGGTTCAGCTCCTCGGCCTTGGCCGGGTAGGTGGAGGTGGCGTGGCAGAGCAGGATGTTGTCGCTGCCGAGGACCTCGACGGCGTGCCGGATCTGCTTCGGGGTGGACATGCCGGTGGAGAGGATGACCGTGCGGCCGGTGGCGCGCAGGGCGCGCAGCAGCTCGTCGTCGGTGAGGGAGGCGGAGGCCACCTTGTGGGCGGGGACGTCGAACTTCTCCAGGAAGGCGACGGCCTCGGTGTCCCACGGGGAGGCGAACCAGTCGATGTTCTTCGCCTTGCAGTGGTCGTCGATGGCGCGGTACTCGTCCTCGCCGAACTCCACGCGGTGGCGGTAGTCGATGTAGGTCATCCGGCCCCAGGGGGTGTCGCGCTCGATGTCCCACTGGTCGCGCGGGGTGCAGATCTCCGGGGTGCGCTTCTGGAACTTGACCGCGTCGCAGCCCGCCTCGGCGGCCACGTCGATCAGCTTCAGGGCGTTCTCCAGCTCGCCGTTGTGGTTGATGCCGATCTCGCCGGTGATGTAGACGGGGCGGCCGGGGCCGGCCTCGCGCGAGCCGAACGAACGCAGGCGGGAGTTGGTGCTCATGGCAGGACGTTCCTTACTGGGTGAGGGGAGCGAGCGAGTCGAGAGAGGGTCCGAGGAGCCAGCCGGCGATCTCTCGGATCGCGCCGTCGCCACCGTGGACGGTGGTGACCGCGCGTGCGGCGCCGCGGACGACGTCGTGGGCGCCGGCGACCGCGACGGGCCAGCCGACGAGGGCGAAGCAGCCCAGGTCGTTGACGTCGTTGCCGACGTAGAGCACGCGCTCCGGCGCGATGCCCTGTTCCTCGCACCACTGCTTGAGCGCGAGGTCCTTGCGGTCGATGCCGTGCAGCACCGGGAGCTTCAGCTTCCGGGCCCGGGCGGCGACGACCGGGTTCTGTTCCGTGGACAGGATCAGCAGTCTCAGGCCCGACCGGCGCAGGGCCGCGATGCCGAGGCCGTCGCCGCGGTGCACGGAGACGAGTTCCCGCCCGTCGGAGTCGATCAGCACCCGGTCGTCGGTCTGGGTGCCGTCGAAGTCGAGGACGACCGCGTCGATGTCGCCGGCGGTCGGGAGCGCGCCGGGCCTGTCCGCGTCGAAGAGCGGCGCGAGGGCGCGGGCGCGGGCGAGGTCGTGCGGGTCGTCGATCTCCAGCACGCGCGCGGGGTCGGTGCGCACCAGTTCGGTACGGCCGAAGAAGCGGTGCTGGTGCTTGCGGAAGCCGGCCGCCTCCATGGCGTAGGCGGCGCCGGTCTCCAGCAGGTCCTGGGGGCGGTCCTGGCGGCGGGGGCGGAAGGACTTGTCGTGGTTGACGCCGAAGCCGCCCCCGCCGAACCCGCCCTCGCCGGAACCGCCTTCACCGAAGTCGGCCGCGTCGGCGGCGTCGCGCCAGACGAAGCCGTGGAAGGGCGCCACGGTCACCGCGGTGTCGGCGCCGTTCTCCACGACCGCCGCCGCGACCCCGTCGACGTCCTCGCGGACCAGGAACGGGCTGGTGCACTGGACGAGCAGCACCACGTCGACCGGGGAGCCGTGCAGCGCCTCGTGGGCGTCCACGGCGTGCAGCACGGCCGCCTCGGAGGTGGCGGTGTCGCCGGCGATGGCGGCGGGGCGCAGCACGACCTCGGCGCCGGCCGCGCGCGCGGCGGCGGCGATGGCCTGGTCGTCGGTGGAGACCACGACGTCGGTCACCAGCCGGGCCGCCCGGCATTCGCGGACCGCGCGGGCGACCAGCGGGACGCCGCCGACCGGGGCGAGGTTCTTCGCGGGTACGCCCTTGGAGCCGCCGCGGGCGGGGATCACCGCGAGCACCCGGCGCACGGTGGCGCCGTCGCCCGCTTGCGGATGGGACATGGGCTCTACTCCTTGGGGTGAGGTCGCGCGGCTCACAGCTCGCCCATCCGCCGGATCACGGGGGCCACGCGCTGCACGCCGTGCCGGTAGGCGCCGCGGGCCGCCCGGCGGACGATCTGCCGGACCGGTCCGGGATCCCGGTCGGAGGCGGGGGCGCCGGGCAGCGGGGTGCCGTCGGGGCCGAGGTGGTGGCGGGCGAGGATGCCGGGCAGATAGCCGGGGGCGGTCGCCGGGGTGTAGTACGGCGTGAGCGGCGGCAGCGTGTCCGAGGCCAGCAGCGCGGCGATGCGTGCGCGGGCCGCGTCGAAGGCGGTGGCGTACCCGCCGTCGGCCGCCACGCCCTGGCGGGCCACCCAGCCGGGGTCCGGCGTGGGCCGGTGGCCGGCGTCGAGCTGGTCCCAGGAGGCGAGGCAGCCGGAGCCGGTGAAGTGGTGGTTGCCGAGCGCCTCGCGCACGCCGAGGTCGGTGAGGACGACGGTGGGGATACGGCGGTGCAGGGACTCGAGCGCGGCCGTGGAGCTGACCGTGACCAGCAGGTCGGTGCGGTCCAGGACCTCGCCCATGTTGCCGTACACCAGGCGGAAGTTGGGCGGTGGGTCGAGCTTCTGCGCCAGCTTCTGGTAGGGCAGTTCCTCGATGTGGGTGGTGTGTTCGCCGGGCTTGGAGCGCAGCTTCAGCAGCACCTCGCGGTCGGGGTGCAGCCGGGCGTGCCGGACCAGGCGCTCCAGCAGGTAGGTGCGGTCCTTGCGGCTGTCGGGGACGGACGGCTGGGCGGCGAAGACGACCGTGTAGGGCCTGCGCCCTTGCTTCGCAGAGGGGTCGTGCGCGCCGGTGTAGGGCGCGCCGCCGAGGAACGGCAGGGCCACCTCGGTGACGGCGGAGGAGTCGGCGCCGACACCGTCGTAGACGGCCTGGAAGCGTTCGGCGTCCTGGCGGGAGTTGGCGAGCACGAGGTCCGCGCCGTGCCGCAGCAGCAGGCCGTCGGCGAGCTTCTCGTAGACGACGCCGACGTAGCCGGTGACGACGACGGGCCGCCGCGGGCGGTCCTCCCACACCCGCTTCAGTCCGTGCAGCATGGCCTGCACACCGCCGCCGACCAGGGCGAGGACGATGACGTCGTAGGGCTCCTTCGCCATGGCGCGCAGGAACTCGACGGCGGTGACCTCGCGCAGGGAGTCGGCGCGCACGCCCACCTCGGCCAGCTGGCGGGGGGTGGGGGTGGCCCGGCCGCGCAGCAGGAATCCGTCCAGGACCGGGGCGGCTTGCGCGGCGCCGGCGGCGGCTTCCGTGGACGGGGCCGGGACGATGCGGTCCGCGGTCAGGGCACCCCATTTCCATCGGGTGTCCGAGTCCGCGAGTACGGCGATCCGTCGGGGCTTCGGTGTACTTGGTGGCACGCCGAAGACGCTAGGAATGAATTCCGAGTTGCGGCCCAACCGCGACTCAACAAAAAGTTAACAGCGCCCCACCGAGAGCCGAACTGGCCTGTCGGAGGCCAGGAAATACGCGGCATGCACCGTTCCGACACATGGAGTTCACCCCTTGTACCGGCCGCGGAAAGTTGTGCGGCCGGGCCGCCTCCTAGGCTTTCTCGAGTGCCAAAGCTTTCCGTGATCGTGCCGTTCTACAACGTGCAGCAATACGCGCCGGACAACCTCAGAAGCCTTCGCGCGAATGCCCGGTCGGACTTCGAGTTCATCCTGGTGGACGACAAATCCAAGGATGAGACACCGGTCATTCTCGAACGCGCGGCCAAGGAGCTCTCCGAGGTCGCCGAGGTGCGCTGCGTCCACCGGGAGGAGAACGGCGGACTCGCCACCGCCCGCAACACCGGCCTCGATGTGGCGACCGGCGAGTACCTCGCCTTCCTGGACGGGGACGACTGGCTCGCCCCCGGCTATCTGAGCGAACTGGTGGCGGCCGCCGAGGGCCTGGGCTGCGACTTCGTCCGCACCGACCACGTCCAGGCGACCGCGCGGGCCCGTACCGTGCACCGGGCGCCGGTCGGGCGGCGCGACGAGGTGCTGGACCCGCGCGAGGCGATCCTGCCCGCCGACCGGACGACCTCGGTGGACTACGCCTACGCCTGGGCCGGCGTCTTCCACCGCAGGCTGCTCGACAAGGGCCTGCTGCACTTCACCGACGGGCTGCGCACGGCCGAGGACCGGCCGTGGATCTGGAAGCTGCACCGGGAGGCGGAGTCCTTCGCGGTGGTGAGCCTGCTCGGGGTGTTCTACCGGCGCGGGGTCGCCAGTTCGCTCACCCAGATCGGTGACGTCCGCCAGCTCGACTTCATCCGCGCCTTCGACCAGGTGATCGAGGAGACCGCCGCGGACCCCGATGCCGACCGGCTGCTGCCGAAGGCGGTGCGCACCTACTGCGCGATCATCGCCCACCATCTGTCGGAGATCGACAAGTTCGAGCCGGCCGTGGCCAGGCAGCTGCGCGTGCTGAGCGCGGCGGCGATCAAGCGGCTGCCGCAGGACGCGCTCGGTGACGTGCTCGACACCATGGACCTGCGCCGGGCCTCGACGCTGCGGCGGCTGCGGCGCCGGGTCACCACAGCGAAGGCGGCCGCCTGATGTCCCGTACCACCCAGATCTTCTGTGTCTCCACGCTGTACGGCGCCGCCACGCTGGCCGCCGCGATCGAGTCGGACTGCTTCGAGGCGGCGGACCGCCGGGTCCTGCTGGTGTTCAACAACGCCGCGACGCCGGAGACCACCCCGGCGGTGGACGAGATGCCGGGCTTCGGCGGGCTGCGCGAGCACTTCGACGACGTGGTGTCCTTCAACGAGGCGATCCGGCCCTTCCACCCGGGTGCCTGGCAGCCCCGCCCCGACGACCTGCCGCTGTTCGAGCGTCACTTGCGGCTGCTGTGGGGGCTGGGCGAGGACCGGGTGGAGCTGGTCCTGGAGTCGATCCAGGTCAGCCCGGCGCTGACGGTGGCGCAGATCTTCACCGGCGCGCCGATCCACGTCTACGCCGACGGCCTGATGAGTTACGGTCCCACCCGCAACAAGCTCGACCCGCTGGTCGGCACCCGGGTGCGGCGGCTGCTCCATCTGGACCTGGTGCCGGGTCTGACGCCGCTGCTGCTGACCGAGTTCGGGGTGCCGCCGCAGGTGGTGCCGGCGCAGGCGTTCCTGAAGGTGCTGAGCCGGCTGACCGGTTCGCTGCCGGAGCTGCCCGCGCTGCCGGCGGACGCGGCGCTGCTGCTCGGCCAGTACCTGTCCGCACTGAAGATCCTCTCCGCCAAGGAGGAGGAGGACCTGCATGTGCGGATGATGCGGGGCGCGGTGGCGCGCGGGCACCGGAGCATCGTCTTCAAGCCGCATCCGACCGCCCCGGCGAGCTACAGCCGCGCGCTGGAGAGCGAGGCGGAGAAGCTGGGCGTGGAGCTGACCGTGCTGGACACTCCGGTGCTGGCGGAGGTGCTGTTCGAGCGGGCGGCGCCGGCCCTGGTGGTGGGCTGCTTCTCGACCGCGCTGTTCACGGCCGCCGCGTTCTACGGTCTGCCGGTGGCCCGGATCGGCACCGAGCCGCTGCTGGACCGGCTGACGCCGTACCAGAACAGCAACCGGATCCCGGTGACGCTGGCGGACGCGCTGCTGCCGCCGCTGGAGGGCGCGGCGGAACCGCTCGCCGGGGAAATGCTGGCCGGGCTGGTCACCGCGGTCGGCTTCACCATGCAGCCGCAGCTCCAGGCGAGCCTGCGGCCGACGGCGGAGCGGTTCCTGGCGGCGCACTACGGGCCGGGCGTCCAGCGCTACTTCAAGCGCAAGCGGCTCACGTCGCTGGGCCTGCCGGGCGGCATCCCGGAGCGGCTGGCCTTCCTGCCGAACAACGCGACGGCACGCCGGGTGGTACGCCGGGCACGGGCGCTGCGGAAGGCGGTCGGGCGCTAGGCCACGATGGGGTGAACACGGGAGCAAGACCAGGAAAACAACGGCGAACCGCCAGGTTACTCCGTTGATTCCATGATGGGGTGGCGTCGATGACCCTAGGATCCTAGATCCCAAGGATCACGGACGCCGTCCCACCCGACCTCGTGAGGCACCCATGACCAAGCTCGGCCGGCTCTATCCGATGCTCGACAGCGTCAAGCTGCCGGACAACCTGCCCTACACCCAGGTCAGCACCTGGGAGCTGCAGTTCCTCTACCTGGTCGGCCGCCACGTCCTCACCGGCGAGGACCGGATCGTGGAACTCGGCTCCGGCGGCGGCGGATCGACGTACGCGCTCGCGCTCGGGCTGCACGAGTCGCCGGTGTTCGACGAGCGGACCGGACGGCTGCACGCGTACGACTTCTTCCGCGTCGGCAAGGGCACCTTCGCCACCGAGAAGTTCTTCGACGGCGGCGCGGCACCGGCGGGCGACAACTCGTTCCTGGACGACTTCAAGGGCCGGCTGGGGCCGTTCCTGCCGTTCCTGGAGATCCACGCCGGCGATCTGTGGCAGACCTCCGACCCGGACGACCACTCCCCCGTCGAGTTCCTGCACATCGACATAGCCAAGACGGCCCGCGTCTTCCGCTGCGTCTGCGAGCGGTTCCTCACCCGGCTGCGGCCGGGCTCCGTCGTCCTGCACCAGGACTTCGCCGGGCCGCGGCTGCCATGGCTGCACTGGAGCACCGGCGCCCTGCTGCCCTACATCGAGATCGCCGGACCGCCCGTCCGCTCCACCCTCGCCTTCGAGGTGACCCGGCCGATCCCGCAGGAGGTGCTGACGGCGATCGGCGAGGACTCCTTCCCGTACGAGCGGAAGCTGGAGCTGATCTCGGCCGTGCAGGAGCGGATCGACCGCGACCACACCGGCGGCATCCCGTTCCGGTCGGTGCTGGAGCTGTCCAAGGCGTACGTCGCGCACTACGACGGACGCCACCGGCAGGCCTGGTCGATCGCGCGGCGGCTCACCGGCGACGAGTACCTCGCCCGTACCCGCGCCGACCATTTCAAGCAGTTGAAGACGGCGTACGACAAGGAGGCCTCGCCGCTGGTCAAGCTGGTCCGCAAGGCCGTCGGACGCTGAGCCGGGCCCCCACGGGTGTGGGGGCCCTGCCGTCGTCAGCCGCCCAGGAGCGTGCGCAGCTCGGCCGCGTTCTCCTGGGTGATCCGCCACAGCTCGCGCTGCCGGCCGTGCACGTCGGCGACGGTCGCGGCGTGGTCCGCGAGCAGATCGCGGGAGCGCTCGACGAGGACCGCGGCGAGGTCGCGGTCGTGCACGGACACGCCCCACTCGGGCCGCTCGATGTCCCGCAGGAAGTACGCCATCTTCGGGTGCGAGATCAGACTGATGATCGGCGTGCCGCAGCCGAACGGGATCATGCCCGCGTGGCCGCGCATGCCGATGACCAGCTTGGTGCGCGCGTACAGGTCGCGGATCTCGTCGTTCTCGAAGTCGTACATCGGGATGACCGGCATCGAGATGCCGTGCTCGCGGCGCAGGTCGAAGGCGATCCGCTCGTCGTCGAGGGAGTGCGCCACGCACTGGACCTCGGCCAGATCGCCGAGTTCCCGCACGGCCTTGGCCATCTGCGCCAGGAAGTAGCCGTAGTCGTGGCCGAAGCGCAGGGCGGCGCGGTCGTAGGCGGCGTTGATCAGGATGGTGTCGTCGCGCTTCGCCGGGTCCTGCCAGCCGTCGACCAGCTGGCGGGTGACCGTGGTGGGACACGGCTGGAAGCGCACCTTGTCGTGCAGGTGGGCCGGGAGCATGGCGCGCACCTTCTCGATGGAGCCGTGGTTGCGCAGGCCGAAGAAGGCCGACTTCTCCACCAGCAGGCGCAGCGACTCCCGGAACCGGTGGGCGCGGTAGGACTGGCCGTCGAAGGCGTTGAAGCCGACGGCGTAGACGGCGATGGGCACCTCGATGCGCTTCATCAGCTCGTCCGGCACGTTCCACTGCCAGGCGCTGTTGCCGTTGGGCATGGTGTCCGGGATGAACAGGCCGCCGCCGCCGATGACCAGGCCGCGCCGGGCGTTGACCCGCTCCAGGGCCGCCTCGTCGAAGAGGCGGTGGGCGTGCACGGAGTGCCAGCGGCGGCCGGTGGTGTCCGCGTCGAAGGCGAGCCGCACCGACTCCGGGAGCAGCTTGTCGCCCGCGTTGCCCTGCCGGTCCATGTAGAAGGCGACGTGTGCCAGCTGCTCGGCGGGGCTGCCGTTCTGCTGGCTGGGCATGCCGAGGGTGCGCTGGTGCCAGATCCGGCTGGCCCGGTGGGTGGGGTCGACGGTGAGGCCGGACAGGGCGTACTTCTGCGCGGTCGCGTCGTCGCCGTGCACCCAGGAGATCTGGGCGAGGCGGGCGAAGGCGGTGGCGGCGCGGTTGGGCGCGGAGGTGGCGAGCAGCAGCTGGGCGCGGGCCTCCTCGTAGCGGGAGACGCTCATCAGGGCGTGGCCGTAGACCTCGTGCGGCCAGGCCTCGTCGACGGGGACGTGGACGCGCTCCATGATGTCGACGGCGGCCTGGTAGTCGCCGGCGCCGATGTGCGCGAGGGCGACCTTGCGGGCGGTGTCGACGTCGCCGGTGCGCTCCACGTGCGGGGTGCCGAAGTGCACCAGCAGGTCGCGGTGCGGGGAGCCGCCGCGGGCGAGGAAGGCGGTCCGCAGCGCGGTGTCGCTCAGGTCGTACTCGCGCCAGCGCTCCTGTGCCTGGTCGTAGCCGGACTCGCCGCCCTGCCAGGGCTTGTGGCGGCCGGTGAAGTGCAGGATCGCGGTGTCGTCGGGGACCGGCAGGTCGCCGGAGAGGCGGCGCTTGACGAAGTTGTACTTCGCGTCGAGGCGGACGAAGTCGCCTTCGAGGAGCGCGTTGAGGATGCCCTGGTCGTGCTTGTCCAGCTCGTAGGAGCCGGAGCGGCCGATCGCGTCGATACGGGCGCAGAACTCGTCGGTCAGGTACTCCTTCTGGATGACGAGCAGACCGCTGTTGAGCTTGTGCTGGCCGTAGAAGAACTGCGGTACGGCGGCCAGGCCCTCGCGCAGGGCGAGCAGTTCGGCGATCGAGCCGAGGACCACCATGTCGGTGTCCAGGGTGATCACGGTGTCGTAGTCGCGGATCCTGAAGACGTCGAGGATGAAGTAGGCCTTGCGGACCAGGTAGTTGTCCTGGTCGCCCTTGACGTAGGAGTCGTAGCGGTCGGCGTCGACGCGGCGGAAGGTGACCCGTGGGTGCAGGGCCCGGATCTTCGCCACGGAGGCGGGACGCAGATCGTCGTGGAGGACGATGAAGTCCTCGCACACGCCGGGGTTGGTCAGGGCGAGGGAGCGCAGCAGGACGAGGAAGCCCGGCAGGTAGTTCTCGTCGACGAAGCTGGCGAAGGCGATCCGGCGCTTGCCGGTGAGGGCGCGGGCGTCGGTGGCCGGGGCCGCGGTGAGCGGCGTGGCGGCCGGTACGGCGGCGGATATGGGGGTCGTCATCGCAGGGAGATCCTCATGCCGGAGACGCTCTGGGCCCGTTCCATGACCCACGCCTTCTCGCTGGTGTATTCGTGCACGGATGTGATCGGCATCTTCATCGCCTCGGCGAGGCGGTAGGCGCCGCTCTCGTAGAAGTCGAACCCGATCAGGTCGAGGGTCGGGCTGACGTCGAGGAAGTCGAGCAGGAAGAGCATGTTGAAGCCGGAGGTGGGGATGGCCGGCCAGCGGTCGGTGCCCCACTTGCCGATGTTGCGCACCGGCCAGCGCAGCGACTCGTCGCCGAGGTGCTTCTGGGCGCCGGGCACCAGCCGGTTGCGCAGGGAGTACTTCCAGTCGCCGGAGATGCCGCCGAAGACGAGGCGGGTGTCGACCTGCTGGTCCCAGTTGAAGCCGTGCTTGTGGATGGTGGCGTGGATGTCGGTCCGCCTGCCGGTGTGCGCCGGGTCGATCTTGTACGAGTTGAAGCGCACCACCAGGTCGTAGCCGTCGATCTCGGCGCCGAGACCGCTCTCGCCGACCCGGCCCGAGTTGGCGATCAGGCAGATCGACCTGCCGGCGATCAGATTGCGGAACTCGCCCAGGCCGATCCACCGCACCCCGCCGAAGAGCGGGTCGGGCAGCGGCCCGCGCATGCGGTTGCGGCGCTGCTCGGCGAAGAGCGCGACGACCTCGGTGAGTTCGGGGGTGGGGCGGTGGCCGAAGCCGGTGGCCAGGTCCAGGTAGTGGCTCAGCGCCTCCTGGAACTCCTGCTCGGGGGCCTCGGCGCGGTCCAGGGCGACGAGTGCGCCGACCAGCAGGGCCTGGGCGCGCTCCCAGTCGCCGTCGGCGTGCGCGGCCAGGCCGTCGGCCCAGACGTCGGTGGCGGGGCCGTCGGCGTGCCGGGCGGCGTCCGGGACGGTGCGCCGGAGCAGGGCGAGCAGTTCGGTGCGGCGCTGCTCGGCGGTGCGCAGTCCGGCGACCTTGGCGCGGACGCCGAAGCCGTCCTCCTGGGTGAGGGCCAGGTAGCGCTCGAAGGCCTCGACGGCGGCGGCCGGGCGGCCCATGGCCTCCAGCAGCCGGCCGCGCAGCCGCCAGCCCGCGCGGGAGTTCTTGCGCTGCGTCAGCACGGTGTCGCTGATGAGCAGGGCCAGGTTCAGCTCGTCGTCGTAGCCGCAGTCCAGGGCCTTGTTGGCGACCGCGAGCAAGGCGTCGAGCAGGTCGTTGCCCAGTCCGCCGCCGGTGACCGCCTTGGCGCCGCGCCGGATCAGGCCGCCGGTGCCGCCGGGGGCGGGCTGGGGCTGCTCCTGCGCCCACAGGGCGAGCAGCCTGCGGAGCTGTTCGGCCAGCGCGACCCGGCGGTTGTCGAGGCTGCCGACCAGTTTGCCGCTGTGCACGGCGCAGGCGCGCAGGCAGTCCTCCAGCTCGGCCGGCGTGACCTGGGCGGTGGGCGGCCCGCCGTCCGTGGGCGCGGATGCCAGGTCCCCGGACCGGGGACGTGACCATCTGCTGCGAACCCTCGTCATGGTGCTCCTGCTGGAAAAGGAAAGGCAAGGATCTGCCAAGGAAAGTGGGGAAGGTTGGGGAACGCTAAGAAACCAATGCGAAGCGCAGGTGAACCGATCGGGTCGCGTGGGCAAATCGTGTTTCCGTCGAACAGAATTGCCAAGAAGTGCCTCTTAGGGTGGCGCTGTGGTCGAAACGATCCTCACCCCAGCGCAGTCCGCCCGTCCGGCGGCCGAGTCCCGGCGCGGCAGCGGCGGCGGCCGGCTGCGGGCCCTGGACGGACTGCGGCTGGCGGCCGCGTTGATGGTGGCGCTCTATCACTACGGCGGCCGGGGCGGCGAGGTCACCGCGGCCTGGGGTTCTTCCGCGAAACAGCAATTTCCCACGCTGCACTCGTGGTTCGCCTATGGCTGTCTCGGGGTCCAGATCTTCTTCGTGATCAGTGGATTCGTCATCTGCATGAGCGGCTGGGGCCGGCCGCTGCGCTCCTTCTTCGCCTCCCGGGTGGCGCGGCTGATGCCCTCGTACTGGGTGGCCGTGGTGCTGGTGACGGCGGTGTTCGCGCTGCCGGGCGTGGCGTTCGCGGCGGTCGCGCCGAGCGACGCGCTGCTGAACCTGACGTTGCTTCAGCAGCCGCTGGGCGCCGACCGGGTGCTCGGGGTGTGCTGGACGCTGTGGGTGGAGATCCGGTTCTACGCGCTGTTCGCGCTGTGCGTGGTGCTGCCGGGGGCGAGCCGGCGCCGGGTGGTGCTGTTCTGCGCGGTGTGGACACTGGCGGCGGCGATCGCCGACGCCGCCGGTGAGCCGCTGCTCGACCTGGTGCTGATGCCGAGTCACGCGCCGTTCTTCATCGGCGGCATCGGCCTCTACCTGCTGCACCGGGACCGGCGGGACGCCGTGGCGTGGGGGATCGTGGCGGTGAGCTGGCTGACCGGGCAGCACTACGCGGTGGCGGGCCTGTGGCACAGCCCCGGCCCCGGCCACTTCTCCTACCGCTCGGCCTCGGTGATCATCGCGATCGTCACCCTCGGCTTCCTCGCCGTGCTGGCGGTCGCGCTGGGCTGGCTGCGCCGGGCCGACTGGCGGTGGCTGACCACCGCGGGCGCGCTGACGTACCCGTTCTACCTGGTCCACGAGCATCTGGGCTGGGTGGCCATCGAGGTCTTCCACCAGCGGCTGGCGCTGCCGTCCTGGCTGACGCTCGGGGCCACGCTGCTGACGATGCTGGTGCTGGCGCGGCTGTTCAACCGGTGGGTGGAGGAGCGGGCGACGCCGTGGCTGCGGCGGTCGCTGGGCTGACGGCTGGGGACGGCCGGGCCGGCCGGGCCGGCCGGGGCAGGAGTCGGACCGGGAGTCGGAGCATGGGCCGGCGCGGGAGCGGCAGCGGAGGCAGGAGCAGAGGTCAGAGCAGGGTCGCGGCCACGCCCGCGATCACCGCGCGCAGGCCCGCCTCGAAGCCGCGGTCGCGGTTCTGGAAGACCTCGTGGCCGCTCCGGGCGGCGAGCGGGTGGTCGGCGAGCCGGTCGGCACGGGCGTCGAGGTCGTAGCCGCCGGTGCCGGTGGCCGGGTCGGGGCCCATCGACTGCTCCTCGATCACGAAGCCGATGGTGTAGCTGTACGCCGTGAACCAGGCGCGGGCGGCGGCGTCCGGGGCGAAGCCCGCCTCGGTGAGCACCCGCAGACTGGCCTCCATCGGCTCGGCGTACGACAGGTCGGTGAAGCGGGTGCCGGCGTAGACCTTGGCGCCGTCGCGGTGGCGCAGCAGGTGGGCGCGCAGGCCGCTCATCCGCCGGAAGAAGGTCTCGCGCCAGTCCTCGTCGGGCTTCTCGGGTTCCGCCGTGAGCTCGGCGCTCATCCGGCGCATCATCTCCGTCGCCATCTCGTCGAGCAGCGCCTGCTTGTCCTTGAAGTGCCAGTACAGCGCGGGCGCCTTGACGTCCAGCTCCTTGGCGATGGCGCGCAGGGTCAGGCCTTCCAGGCCGACCTCGTCGAGGAGCCTCAGGGCGGCGTCCGCGACGCGGCGGCGGTCGAGGGGGGCTCGTCGTTCCGTGCTCACGGGGTCAACCTATCGCGGACCGCTTGACAACTTAACAGCGTTAAGGGGACGCTCATGGGCAACGGCACTTAACAGCGTTAAGGAGTGGTCATGACAGCGCCGCACACGGACGTACTGATCGTCGGAGCCGGTCCCGCCGGCCTCGCCCTGGGCGTCGACCTCGCCCGGCGCGGGGTCGACGCGCTCGTGGTGGAGCGGGGCGGCGGCCTGTTCCCGGGGTCGCGCGGCAAGGGCCTCCAGCCCCGCACCCTGGAGGTCTTCCACGACCTCGGCGTGCTCGACGCGATCCTCGCGGTCGGCGGGACGTACCCGGTCGGCATGGTCTGGCAGGACGGCGAGCGGATCGGCGAGCACCACATGGCCGACCCGGCCGAGGCCACGGAGGACTCGCCCTACGGCGAAGGTCTGATGGTCCCGCAGTGGCGGACCCAGGAGATCCTGCGCGCCCGGCTGGCCGAGCTGGGCGGGACGGTACTGCACGGCCGGGAGGTCGTCGGCCTCACCCAGGACGCGGCCGGGGTGACCGCGCACCTCGCCGGGCACGGCGACCTGCGCGCCCGCTACCTCGTCGCCGCCGACGGCGGGCGCTCGACCGTGCGGCGGGCCCTCGGCATCGGCATGGCCGGCGAGGCCGTCGAGCCGGCCGCGATGCTGGTGGCGGACGTGCGGATCAGCGGCCTGGACCGCGACAACTGGCACATCTTCCCGCCGCGCGGGGCGGACACCGACCTCCTCGCGATCTGCCCGCTCGCCGGCACCGAGGACTTCCAGGTCATGGCCCGCTTCCCGGAGGGGACCACCGTCGACCTCTCCCTCGACGGCATCCGCGAGACGGTCGCCGCCCGTTCCCACCTCGCGCCGCGCGACGTGACCGAGGTGCGGTGGGCCTCCGACTTCCGGCCGCGTACGGCCCTGGCGGACCGGTTCCGGGACGGGCGGGTGTTCCTCGCCGGGGACGCCGCGCACCTGCACTCGCCGGCGGGCGGGCAGGGCCTGAACACCAGCGTCCAGGACGCCTACAACCTGGGCTGGAAGCTGGGCGCGGTGCTGCGGGACGGGGCGGATCCGGGCCTGCTGGACAGCTACGAGGCGGAGCGGCGCCCGATCGCCGCCGAGATGCTGGACCTGTCGACGCGGGTGCACCGCGGCCAGGAGCGGCGCGGTGCGGCGACCCGTCAGCTGGGCCTCGGCTACCGGGAGTCGGCGCTCAGCCGGGAGACCCGCGAGGCCCCGGCCGGGGTGCGCGCCGGGGACCGGGCACCCGACGCGGTCATGGCCGGCGTACGCCTCTTCGACGCCTTCCGCGGACCGCACTGGACGCTGCTCGCGGTGGGCGTCGAGGCGGAGCTGCCGCCGCTCGCGGCCCCGGTCGTACGGCTCCCGGAGAGCCCGGCGCACGGCGCCTACGCGCCCGGCGTGTTCCTGATCCGGCCCGACGGCTACGTCGGCTGGGCGGGCGACACGGCGGCGGGCCTGGCGCGGTACGCGACGAGCCTGGGCGTGCCCGTGCGGGCGGACCGGGAGGTGGCTGTCTAGGCGCCGGCCAGGGACAGCTTCACGGCGAAGCCGAGGAACAGCGCGCCCGCGGCCGAGGTGGCGCCCGCGGCCAGCCGGCGCCTGCGGCGGAACGCGTCGGCGAGCCGGGTGCCGCTGAAGATCAGCAGCGAGAGGTAGAGGAAGCTGGCCGTCTGGAGCAGGGCGCCGAGGACCACGAAGGAGAGCGCCGGGTAGGCGTAGTCGGGGTCGACGAACTGCACGAAGAAGGAGATCAGGAAGAGGATCGCCTTCGGGTTGAGCAGCGAGACCACCAGGGCCCGGCGGAACGGCCGTTCCGCTGCGGACGGGACGGCGGACGCGGCGTCGGCGGACACCTCGGCCGGCTGCTCCCGCGAGACCTCGCCGCGCGCCGTCCACATGCTCCGGGCCGAGCGGAGCATGCCGTACGCCATCCACGCCAGGTACACGGCACCGGCGTACTTCACCACCAGGAACAGCAGCGGCGTCGTGGTGAGCACCGAAGCCGCGCCGAGCGCCGCCAGCGTCATCAGGACGGTGTCGCCGGTGAAGACCCCGGCCGCCGCCGCGTAACCGGTGCGTACGCCCTTGCGGGCGGCGACGGAGAGGACGTAGAGCGAGTTGGGCCCGGGCAGCAGGACGATCAGGACGAGGCCTGCCAGATAGGTGGGGAGGTCGATGACGCCGAACATGGAGAGGAGTGTCGCATGCGAGTACGACACCCCTCCCGGGTGTCTCGTACGTCAGAACGCGTCCGACGGGACGTACGTCCCCCAGACGTCCCGCAGCGCGTTGCACACCTCGCCGACCGTCGCCCGCGCCCGCAGCGCGTCCTTCATCGGGTACAGGACGTTGTCCTCGCCCTCGGCGGCCTTCTTCAGGGCGGCCAGTGCGGTGTCCACCGCCGTCTGGTCGCGCTCGGCGCGCAGCCTGGCCAGCCGCTCCGCCTGCTGGGCCTCGATGGCGGGGTCGACGCGCAGCGGCTCGTACGGCTCCTCCTCGTCCAGCTGGAAGCGGTTGACGCCGACGACGACCCGCTCGCCGGAGTCGGTCTCCTGGGCGATCCGGTAGGCGCTGCGCTCGATCTCGCCCTTCTGGAAGCCGTGCTCGATGGCGGAGACGGCGCCGCCCAGCTCCTCGACCTTCCGCATCAGCTCGACCGCCGCCGCCTCGACGTCGTCGGTCATCTTCTCGATGACGTACGAACCGGCGAACGGGTCGACCGTCGCCGTCACGTCGGTCTCGTAGGCGAGGACCTGCTGGGTGCGCAGGGCGAGGCGGGCCGACTTGTCGGTCGGCAGCGCGATGGCCTCGTCGAAGGAGTTGGTGTGCAGGGACTGGGTGCCGCCGAGCACCGCCGCGAGGCCCTGGACGGCGACCCGGACCAGGTTGACCTCGGGCTGCTGGGCGGTGAGCTGGACGCCGGCCGTCTGGGTGTGGAAGCGCAGCATCAGCGACTTGGGGTTCTTGGCGCCGAACTCCTCCTTCATCACCCGGGCCCAGATCCGGCGGGCGGCGCGGAACTTGGCGACCTCCTCCAGGATCGTCGTACGGGCGACGAAGAAGAAGGACAGCCGGGGCGCGAAGTCGTCGACGTCCATGCCGGCCGCGACGGCCGTGCGGACGTACTCGATGCCGTCGGCGAGGGTGAAGGCGATCTCCTGCGCGGGAGAGGCGCCCGCCTCCGCCATGTGGTAGCCGGAGATCGAGATGGTGTTCCACTTCGGGATCTCGGCCTTGCAGTACTTGAAGATGTCGGCGATCAGACGCAGGGACGGCTTGGGCGGGAAGATGTACGTCCCGCGCGCGATGTACTCCTTCAGCACGTCGTTCTGGATCGTGCCGGTCAGCTTGTCGGCGCTGACGCCCTGCTCCTCGGCGACGAGTTGGTAGAGCAGGAGCAGCAGGGCGGCCGGGGCGTTGATCGTCATCGACGTGGAGACCTTGTCCAGCGGGATGCCGCCGAACAGCACCCGCATGTCGTCGACCGAGTCGATGGCGACGCCGACCTTGCCGACCTCGCCGTGCGCGATGGGCGCGTCGGAGTCGTGGCCCATCTGGGTGGGCAGGTCGAAGGCGACCGAGAGGCCCATGGTGCCGTTGGCGATCAGCTGCTTGTAGCGGGCGTTGGACTCCACCGCCGTGCCGAAGCCGGCGTACTGGCGCATGGTCCAGGGGCGGCCGGTGTACATCGACGGGTAGACGCCGCGCGTGAAGGGATAGCCGCCCGGCTCGCCCAGCCTCTCGGCGGGGTCCCAGTCCTCCAGGGCATCTGGTCCGTACACCGGTTCGATGGGCAGTCCGGACTCCGACTCGCGCGCCATGGTGTTGCCTCCTGCCGAGCGTTCACTTCGCTCGTGATCGCCAGTTACTCGCCAGTACGTATCGACCCTCGCGACGGACTGTAGCGGCGGCCGTGCGCCCGGTGGAGGGCCCCACGCTGGGACCTTCCTCACAACGATGCCGCGCCGTTCGCAACCCGTCACGCGCGGGGAACATCTCAAGGGACACCGGTGCCGATCGGCGGCGCGAACGCGGGACGACGGGGGCTGTCATGCGGACGACGGGTTGGGGACGGGCGGCCGGCGCGCTGGTGGCGCTGGCGGCGGCCGGCGGCTGCACCGCCCAGGCCGTGGACGCGGACGGAACGACGCGCGGCCCCGTCCGCATCGACATCACCAGCACCGCGCCCGCGACGCCCACGACCACCGCCACCCCGGACGACAAGCCGAGCGCGGCCGCCCCCGAGCCCGCCGCACCGGTCCTGTGGTCGCGCGGCGACACCGGCCGCGACATCCGCGAACTCCAGGCCCGGCTGCGCCAGGTCGCCTGGCTGTACGACGGCCCGACGGGCACCTACGACGACCTGACCGAACGGGCCGTCGAGGGCTTCCAGGGCAAGCGCGGGCTGCCGAGGACCGGCGAGACCGACACCGTCACCTGGCAGCGGCTGCTGCGGATGACCCGGGAGCCGGGACAGTGGGAGCTGTATCTGATGGGCGGGCAGCCCGCCGACGCGCCCGACCCGCGCTGTCTGACCGGCCGGGTGCTCTGCGTCAGCAAGTCGAGCCGGACCCTGCGCTGGATGATCGACGGACGGACGGTGACGACCCTGCCGGTCCGCTTCGGCTCGGAGTACACCCCGACCCGCGAGGGCGAGTTCGACGTCTACTGGAAGTCCCGCGACCACCACTCCACGCTGTACGACTCCCCGATGCCGTACGCCCTGTTCTTCAGCGGCGGGCAGGCGGTGCACTACTCGGCCGACTTCGCCGCGCACGGCTACGCGGGCGCCTCGCACGGCTGCGTCAACGTACGGGACGAGACGGCGATCGCCGAGCTGTTCGGGCAGGTGCGGACCGGCGACAAGGTCGTCGTCCACTGGTGAGGGGCGAGGCGCGAGGAGGGATGCGGGGCGCGGGCGGGACCGGGGGAACGTGTCCCGCCCGCGCCGTGTGCACGAGCCGTGGGTACGGGGGGAACCCCGGCTCGGTGCGACGGCCGATGACCAGTCGGCTCACTCTGTACTGCGCCACAGCGGCCGAAAACGTCACACCCTCGCGGAAAAAAATTGAGCCCGCGACAAAGTCGCAGGTCAGCGGGTTGTGTAGGGAGGGGTGAGGGAAGGGCTCGGGGACACCGGAGACCCGGCCGCCCGGTCCTGGCGCTCCGCGCCGTCCACCCGCTGCGCCCGCCCCGGCCCGCCGTCCGCGGCTCCCGGCCGGTCGTCCCCGGCTCCGGACCCGGGCCGCCGGTCCTCGGAGCGGCCGTGGCCGCCGTCACCGGGACGCGCTATGCCGTGACCGTCGTCGTCGTTGTCGCCCCGGCCGTTGCCCTTGCCGTCACCGCCGGAGCCGCTGTCGCCGTCCCCGCCGTGGCCCCTGCCGTCGTCGCCGCCGTTGTCCTCGTCGCCCTGGTTCTGCCCCTGTCCCTGGCCCGCCTCCACGCCGGAACCGCCGGTGCCGCCGCGCAGCACGGTCTCGCAGTACCGGCCGACCCGCGAGGAGCCGCCCGCCACGCCCTCCAGGGCGCGCCGGCGGTCGGCGTCCAGGCCGCGGCCGTCGCGCACGGCACGGCAGGACGAGGCGATCTCGGTCCACGAGCGGCCGGCGCCGCCCGCGGAGGGCGCGGCCTCGCGGTCCTCGCCGTCCCGGCCGGTTCCCGGCGTGCGCTCGAACGTCTCCCGTGAGGGCTGTCCGGCGTCGGGCGGCGCACTGGCGACCGCGCCGCCCCGGGTGCCCTCCGGCGAGGGCGTGACCTGCGGCCGATGCGGGGTCGCGGCGGCCGACACGGACGCGGCGGGTTCCGGCTCGGCCTTGTCGAACGGCGTCGGCAGCGCTCCGGTTCCGGCCGCGAAGGCGACGCCGCCGACCATGCCGGCGGCCAGCGCGGCGGCCAGCGCCAGCCGCAGCGGGCGGTGCCGGCCGGCCCTGCGGCCAGGCGTCGTACGGTCGTCCGCGCGCCCGCCGATCCGGAAGACACCGGCGTCGGCCGGGCGTTCGCGGGCGGGGTCGGCGAGGGCCGCGCGCTGCTCGTCCCGCTCCGCGCGCACCTTGCGGAAGGCGGCCAGCGCGGCCCCCTCGCCGGGGACTTCCTCGCTGGTCAGAGGTGGTGTGGCGGAGAGTGCGCCGAGCGCTTCGGCAAGCCTGTCGGCCTGCTCACGGGCGGCGGGGTCGACGGCGTCGGGTGACTCACCGCGCAGCAAACGCTCCGCCATCTCGCGGTCCAGCCACCTGTACTGCTCGTCGGCCATCACATGTCCTTCTGCGTCCGCGCGCGCGTATGCGTCACACTCGCGGACGTCACCGCGCGGCCGCGCGGTTCTCGCTGGGGAGGCAGGGCGTCGAGCACCCCGGCCGATTCCGGATCGGTGCCGGGGTCACCGAGGAGTTCGGCCAGCCGCTTCAGTCCGCGGTGCGCGGCGGTGCGCACCGCACCGGCCCGCTTGCCCAGCGTCTCGGCGGCGGTCTTGGCGTCCAGGCCGACCACCACACGCAGGACGACGGCCTCCGCCTGGTCCTGGGGCAGCCGGGCGATCAGCGACAGGGTGCGGTCGGTGGTCAGCGCCTCGAGGGCCTCGCCCGCGGTGTCGGACTCGGCCGCCTTGCCGGTCAGTTCCGTCTCGTCGCCGCCGATGGCGGGGCGGCGGCCGCGCATGCGTATGTGGTCGAGGGCGCGGTTGCGGGCTATCCGGGCGGCCCAGCCGCGGAAGCGGTCGGCGTCACCGGTGAAGCGCTCCAGGTCGCGGGCTATCTGGAGCCAGGCCTCGGACGCCACGTCCTCGGCGTCGGGCTCGCCGACCAGCGTCCGTACGTATCCGAGCAGGCGCGGATGCACCGTGCGGTACACAGTCCGGAACGCGGTCTCGTCCCCGTCCTGTGCCGCAAGCACCGCTGCCGTCAACTCGGCGTCGTCCCCCAGCACCGCACTCCCTCTGCGCCTCACCGGCGCCGCTGTCGCGCGGGCGTCTGCCACGTTCGCTTCGTCTTCCGTCTGTCCGCGGTCCGGCGCGAATGGCACGTTACGACCTGAAACCGCTCCCCGTCCATGTCCTCAGGAGGTCGGTAGAAGATGCAACTGACTCGTGACGCGACGGTGGTGCGCGGGCGCGGTGACGGGGGTGTGACACAAAACGCACCCATGGCGCTGTAGGAAGTACGGGTCGCCGCGCGGCCCGTACCGCGCGACGGCCGGGGCCTCTCCTGTGGGGGGTGGCGGCCCCGGCCGTCTCCGGCTTGTATCGCTCCGCAACGAGGCCTCTCGGCTCAGCGTGATCGCGGCCACAGCCGCTACGGGACGGGCACCTGCGCACCCGCCGGCATCTTCCCGGACTCCCTCCGGCGCCCGGTGCCCTTCGAGATCGAGGTCGACCTCGGCAGGCTCACTCCACCGCGGAGCGGCTGAGTCGCTCAGTTCCCGTTCTTCTTGTCCGTGCCCTTGTCGGGCCGGTTCTCCTCCGCCTGGGCGCCGGCGTCCGTCGGGCGGCCCGTGGCGGCCGGCTCGGGCCTGTCCGGAGCGGCGGTGTGCTGGGGGCCGGGCGATCTCCGCGAGGCGTCCTGGTGCTCGGCGCAGTACGCGGCGACCTCGTCCGCGCCGCCCGCCGCCGCGACCAGGCGCTGCCAGGCCGTCGAGTCCAGGGCCTTGCCGCGGCCCTCGACCCGCTCGTAGGCCCGGCAGTGGGCCTCGGTGTCGGCGGCGGAGAGCGGACGGTCCGGGCGCGCGGTGGCGGTGCCGGGCGTCGTACCGGAGGGGCCGGCGGTGAGCCGGTCCGTGGTGGCGGCGGACGGGGTGCCGCCGCGGCGCTCGCCCGCGGGGTCCTCGGGGGCGGAGCCGGCCGAGCCGATCGCCGCGAACGCGACGCCGCCCAGGGCGAGGCTCGCCGCGATCAGGGAGAGCGTCGCCTTCATCGAGCGGGCGAGGCCGCGCTGTCCGCGGGGCCGCCAGTCGTCCCGGCGGCGGGTGCGGGCCTGATGGGCGCCTGCGTCCCGGGCGGCCCGGAACGCGGCCACGGCCCGGCCCTCGGCCTCGGCGTCGACACCGTCCACGCGGATCGTGGCGGCGAGCAGCGCCTGCAGACCGGCCTCGTCGAGCGCGGGCCGGGCGTCCGCGGGAGCGGCGGGGGGCACATGCCGACGGCCGGGAATCCCGTCACCGCTTAGCCGTTCACCCATGTCCGCTTCCCGTCCTGTCCGGCCTTCGCGACCCGCCCGGCCGGGTCTGTCGCCCTCGCCGTCGTCGTCACTGTTCATTTCGGCGTTCGTTTCCGACCCTCGTGCCGGCGTTCCGCGCCGACGTTCATTTCGTCTCCCCCAGCGTCCCGGGGCCGTCATCCGTCACACCCCGTGCGCCCAGCTGCCGGGCCAGCCGCTTCAGCCCCCGGTACGCGGCGGTGCGCACGGCGCCGGGACGCTTGCCGAGGACGCGGGCCGCGGCGGGGCCGTCGAGACCGACGACGACCCGCAGCAGCACGGCCTCGGCCTGGTCCGGCGGCAGCGCGCGCACCAGTTCCAGGGCCTCACCGGTGGAGATGGACTCCAGGGCCTGGTCGTGGGTGGTGTGCGGGCCGGGCAGTTCGAGTACGTCCTGCTCGAGCGCCGACGACCGCGGCCGCACCCGCTGTCTGCGCAGATGGTCGAGGGCCCGGTGCCGGGCGATGGTCGCGCTCCAGCCGCGGAACCCGGCGCCGTCCCCCTTGAACCGCCCGAGGTCGCGGGCGATCTCCAGCCAGGCGTCGGACGCCACGTCCTCGGCGTCGTCGCCGACCAGTCCGCGCAGATAGCCGAGCAGCGCCGGCTGCACCAGCCGGTAGGCGACCGCGAAGGCCGCCTCGTCGCCCTCCTGCGCCCGCGCGACGGCCGCGCCCAGTTCCCCGTCGTGCGCCTGCGCGCGGCGGGGTTCCCCTCCGTGGCCCAAGAACTGTCCTTGCCTTGCCGGTCTGTGGCGGATCCGCACCGGGGAACACGGCCGCCCTTGCCCACGTCCCCCACGGTCATCAGCGCCGGGCCTCACAGAAGTGTCACAGCGAGTCGGCCGCCGCTCCCGCCGGGCCCGGTTTCACGCCACCGCCCTGCGGGCCCGCCCGTGCAGGGTCAGGTAGAAGGTCTGCAAGGACTCCTCGGGGCCGCCGGAGTCGAAGCGGTTGTGGACCTTGCCGAGCGGGTTCCAGACCCGGCCGTCCGGCATCCGGACGCCGACCGGCTGGCCGAAGTAGGCGCACTGGTGGGCGTCGAAGTCCACCCAGGCGGCCCCCGCGCGCCGCACCAGCACCTCGCCGACGTACGCGCCGAGCCCGAACAGCGTCTCCCCCACCCGGTCCCGTTCGGCTCCGCCCTTGCGCAGTCCGTCGATGAGGAAGTCGACCACGCGCAGGCTGGCCACGGAGAAGTCCAGTGGCAGCCGGTTGCGGGCGGTGACGCGTGCCACGAAGGCCGTGGTGTACGCGCGCATCTCTCTGGCGCCCGGTCTTGCGCTGTCCGCCCCGTTCATGAGCCCCGTCCCTTCGCTCAAGTGGGAAAGTCCCCTCCGGCTCTCCCGGATGACCAAGCGGACGGCGCCCCGGAAGCATCACGGGTCACGGCTGTGTCCATTCGCACACAGCAACCTCATGGGACCCGTACAACCTTTTGGCATCTCGGTTGTCGTTCGTGACAGGGGCGCCGGACCGGTGACGTTTGGCGGCCCTCGCACGCTGAACAGGTGTCATCTGCATGACAGGTGATGCGAATGTGTCCATTTTCTAGGGGTGGGGAAGTTGAGTCCTCGCAAGGCCCATGCGTACAAACCGCTCAGTCTGAGAAGACGGGCGTGGTTGACGGTCGGAGCCGTCGTGCTGAGCGGCGCCGGCGTCGTCACGTACGCGATGGCCGATCCGGCCCAGCCGGTCGACGACAAGGCCCAGAGCCGTGAGCCGGCCATCCACACGGTGAAGCTCAAGGACCGCGGCTCCGGCCGCAAGGGCCTGAGCCGCCGGGACACCGAGCAGTTCAGCGCCGTCGTGCTGACCTGGAACGACCCCGAGGCGAAGGCCAAGGGCACGCCCGAGGTGCGCACCCGCGACGTGGAGACCGGCACCTGGTCCGCCTGGCAGAAGGTGATCACCGAGCCGCCGCAGGCCGACGGCGCCGAAGGTGAGCGCGCCGCCCTGCGCGGCGGCACCGAGTCGGTGTGGACCGGCGAGTCCGACGGTGTCGAGGTGCGGATCGTGAACGCCGACGGCACCGAGGCGACCGGCCAGCCGTCCGGCATGGACGTCAAGCTGCTGGACCCGGGCACCGACCCGGAGGGCGCCCCCGAGCCGGCCGCGTTCGCCGCGGAGACCACCACGCCGGCGGCGACGCCGACGGACCCGGTCACACCGACGGACACCGCCACGGCGACCGGTTCGCCGACGGCGGCGCCCACCACCACCGCGCCCACCACTCCGGCGCCCACGACGTCGTCCCCGACGGCCACCGCGTCGCCGACCCCCACGGTCCCGGCGCCCCGCCCGTCCACGGTCGTCAAGCCGCCGGTCATCACACAGGCCGAGTGGGGCGCGTCCACGGACTACGACGGCACGCCGAGCTACGGCACCGAGATCAAGGCCGCCGTCGTCCACCACACCGGTGTCGACTCCGACAACACGCTGTCGTGCGCCGAGTCCGCGGCCCGGCTGCGCTCCATCCAGCAGGCCCACTTCAGCCAGGGCTACTTCGACATCGGCTACAACTTCGTCGTCGACAAGTGCGGCCAGATCTTCGAGGGCCGCAGCGGTGGCATGGACCTGCCGGTGGTCGGCGCCCACGACGTCGGCTTCAACACCAACACCGTCGGCATCTCCTACATCGGCAACTTCGAGTCGGCCAAGCCGAGCCGCGCCGGCATGGACGCGATCGCCCGCGTCGTCGCCTGGAAGTTCGGCATGTACGGCGTCGACCCCACCACCAGCGTGACGCTGACCTCCGGAGCGGCGCTCAACCAGAGCGGCAACAAGGTGCCGCTGGGCGAGCAGATCACCCTGCCGCGGGTCTTCGGCCACAAGGACACCAACGCGACGGCCTGCCCGGGCGTGTCCCTGTACGGCAAGCTCTCCTTCATCCGCGCGCTGGCGAAGACCCCGGGCATCTCGCACGCCCTGGCCACCTCCGACTACAACCGGGACGGCGTCACCGACCTGGTCACCGGCGTGCCCACGGCGAACACCGTGAAGATCGTCCCGGGCGGCGTCAACGGCCCGGACACCGCCGCCAAGGTGACGCTCACCCAGAACAGCCCCGGCGTCCCCGGCTCCTCCGAGACCGGTGACGGCTTCGGCGCCGCCACCGCCTGGGGCGACGTCAACGGCGACGGCTACGCCGACCTCGCGATCGGCTCCCCCGGCGAGGACGACACCAGCGGCAACGCCGACCGCGGCCAGGTCTCCGTGATGTACGGGCCCGCGCTCACCACCGGCTTCTCGTACACCACCTCCGGTGTCACCGCGGCCGGCGCCAAGCTCGGTTCCACGGTCACCGTCGGCGACTTCGACGCCGACGGCAAGGCGGACGTCTTCACGGCCGGCACCGGCAAGGGTGGCCACTACAACGTCCGGCACACCGGCGGCACCACCAGGACCGGCGCCCTGACCACCGCCACCGGTGCGATCGCCTACCTGGACGCCGCGACCGGCGACTTCAACCGCGACGGCTACGCGGACGTGGCCCTCAACTACCGGGACACCGGCGGCATCGGCCGGGTCGTCCGCTTCGCGGGCTCGGCCTCCGGCCTCACCAAGGTGGGGGTCATCTCCGTCAAGGGCGGCCGGTCGATCGCGGCCGGCGACATCAACGGCAACGGCTACGACGACATCGTCATCGGCCAGCCGGTGGCCTCCGAGTCGGGTGCCATCTCCGGCGGCCAGATCACCATGGTCCCGGGCACCGCGTCCGGCTTCACCACCACCGGCATGACCGTCATCCATCAGGACTCCGCCTCCGTCCCCGGCGGCAACGAGTCCGGCGACGCCTTCGGCAGCTGGGTGTCGGTCGGCGACTTCAACGCCGACGGCCATCTGGACGCCCTCGCCGGCGCCCCCGGCGAGGACCTCGCCCGCAGCGGCGTCAACTACGCCAACGCCGGCACCGCCGTGCTGGTCCCCGGCGGCGCCTCCGGCCTGACCGGCACGGGTTCGATCGCCGTCTCGCAGGACACCGCCGGCATCCCCGGCGCCGCCGAGAAGGACGACCGCTTCTCCTCGTCCGTCACCCTGTCCGACCTGTCCGGCTACGGTCGCGCCGACCTCACCTTCGGCGCCGACGGCGAGGACGGCACGGACGGCATCCTGCTCCACCTGCCGAGCAACAGCACGGGCCTCGGCTACAGCCAGGCGGTCATCTACAGCAAGACCACCCTGGGCACGCCCACCGACGCCCGCCTGGGCCAGACGCTGACGCCGTAACACCGCGCGCCGGACGTCACGAGACGGCCGGGGTCCCCCGCACCACGGGGACCCCGGCCGTTCTGCTTTGCCCCCCATTGGGGTGCTTTGCCCTCAGGGTGCTCGCCGAAGCTGCCGACGAGAAGAGTCAGGCCCATGTCAGCAACGGCCCCTGTCAGCAACGGCCCACGGAGAGGTCACCCCTTGATGCGCTTCCTGCTGCGCACCGCCGTCGCCACCGCGCTCGCGCTCGGCACCATCGGTCTGGTCGGCCCCGCCGAACCGGCCCACGCCGCCCGCCAGGGCACCGTCCACACCATCGACGTCCCCGGCGCCGACCCCCTGCACCGGGCCGTCTCCGCGCGCACCACCCGGCCGTTCAGCATGATCGGCGTCACCTGGGACGACCCGCACACCCTCCTCGACGGCCGGGCCGAGGTCCGCACCCGCTCCGCCGCGACGGGCGAGTGGAGCGGCTGGCAGGCCCTCGACACCGACGTCCGCGTCCCCGAGAGCGGCCCCGAGCACGACCGGGACGGGGTGCGCGGCGGCACCCAGCCGCTGTGGACCGGCCTCTCCGACGGGGTGCAGGTGCGGGTGACGGGCAACGGGCTGCCCGAGGGCCTGCGGGTGGAACTGGTCGACCCCGACGGCGACAGCGACAGCGACAGCGACAGCGGCCTCGGTGCCGGCACCGGCACCGGCGCGGGCACCGGCACGGACCCGCTGGTCCTCACCGCCGCCGCGCCGTTCGCCGCTCCCCGGCCCACCGTCACCTCACGCTCCGGCTGGGGCGCCGACGAGTCACTGGTCAAGAACCCGCCGACCTACACCACCGACACCAAGGCGGTGTTCGTCCACCACACGGCCGGCACCAACAACTACACCTGCGCCGAGTCGGCGTCGATCGTGCGCGGCGTCTTCACGTACCACGTGCAGAGCAACGGCTGGAACGACATCGGCTACCACTTCCTCGTCGACAAGTGCGGCACCGTCTTCGAGGGCCGCGCGGGCGGCATCGACAAGCCGGTGCAGGGCGCCCACACCTACGGCTTCAACACCGACACCAGCGGCATCTCGGTGCTCGGCGACTACAACACGGCGACCACCAGCAGCGCGGCCCGCGCCTCGATCGCGAAGGTCGCCGCCTGGAAGCTCGGCCTCTACGGCCACGACCCGGCCGGCACGGTGGTGCTGACCGCCGGCGCGAGCAACGGCAAGTACACCGCCGGCCAGAAGGTCACCCTGCACCGGATCTCCGGCCACCGCGACGGCTACCCCACCGAGTGTCCCGGCCAGAACCTCTACGCCGACCTGCCCGCGATCCGCGCCCTCGCCGCCCCCACCGGCGACGGCCTCGCCGGCCTCGGCCTGGGAGACGTACTGGCGCCGTGAGGGCCGCGGTCCTCGGCGGACCTCAGGGCCGGGGCGCGCGGCTCGTCGCGTCCCGGCACAGCAGCCGCAGCGAGCCCTGGCCGGTGAAGCAGCGGCCGGCCTCGGCCACCGGGTCCCAGAGCCGGCCGTCCGGGGTGCGCACCCAGTGGTCGCCGCCACTGGCCCACCACTCGGCACCGGTCTGCCGGACGATCACCTCGCCGGCGTAGGCGCCGAAGCCGCGCAGCACGGCCTCCACGGCGGCCCGCGGCGGCTGTTCGCGGCGCAGTTCGTCGATGAACCGGTCGACGCGCCACAGGCTCTGCGCCGAGTAGTCCAGGCGCATCCGCGCCCCCTCCCGCATCGCCGCGACCGCGTCGGCCGCCCACCGGGCCGGCTTGGTCGCGGCGGTGGGCCTGGTCTCCTGCTGTGTCGTCGTCACACCGTGAAGAGCGCACGGCGGCGGCGATCCGTCACCCGGAATCCGGCGGCTGCCCGCAACCGCCCCGGAACCGCCCCACCCGTCCGTGGAACGGTCACAGGATCCGCGCGCCGAAGGGGGTTTGGCCCCGCGTTCGCGGGGCCCGGGCCCGTACCGTCGCGCGCCGCGGCGCTAGGGGGTGTCTCGTCGATCAGGCCGGATCAGCGAGCGGCGTCTGGTGCCGTGCATCGCAAGGCGGAGGAGGGCGGCACGGCGGAGCCATG
>NZ_JBEPAL010000047.1:0-66039 GCF_040298625.1 Streptomyces sp. NPDC001532 | reverse complement strand
CGCAGGGAGAACACGCGCTCCTTGGCGCGGGCCTTCTCCTCGTCGCGGCGGCCGCCGCCGAAGACGGCGTCGAACCTCTCGCTCTGGATCTTCTCCGTGAGCGGCAGCGTCTGGAGCGGATTGCGCGTGCCGTCGGGACGTTCGCGCAGCACTCCCCGGTCGATGTAGTCCTGCACGGACGCCACGTGCAGCCGCAGATCGTGCTTCTCCACCGCACGGTCGCGGTAGTCGATGACCTCGGGGAAGTTGTGTCCGGTGTCGACGTGCAGCAGCGAGAACGGCACCGGCGCCGGCGCGAACGCCTTCAGCGCGAGACGCAGCATGACGATGGAGTCCTTGCCGCCGGAGAACAGGATCACCGGCCGCTCGAACTCACCCGCCACCTCGCGGAAGATGTGGACGGCCTCGGACTCCAGGGCGTCCAGATGGGAGAGGGCGAAGTCGCTCACACCAGCCCTCGTTCCGCCAGCAGCGCGTGCACGGCGTCCGCCGACTCCCGCGGGGTCTGCGACTGCGTGCGCAGCGTCAGCGCCGCGTCGGCCGGCGGCTCGTACGGGTCGTCGACACCCGTCAGCCCCGTCAGCTCACCCGCCGCCTGCCGGGCGTACAGCCCCTTCACGTCCCGCTCGCCGCACACCTCGACCGGGGTGGCGACATGGACCTCCAGATACGGCGTCCCGCTCGCCTCGTGCCGCTTGCGCACCGCCTCGCGGCTGTCGGCGTACGGGGCGATGACCGGCACCAGGGACAGCACGCCGTTGCGCGCCAGCACCTCGGAGACCAGGCCGATGCGCTGCACGTTCGTATGGCGGTCCGCCCGGGAGAAGCCGAGGCCCGCGGACAGGAAACGACGGATCTCGTCACCGTCGAGGACCTCCACACGACGTCCCTCGGCCTTCAGCCGGTCGCCGAGGAGGCGCGCGATCGTGGTCTTGCCCGCGCTCGGCAGCCCGGTGAGCCAGACGGTGGCTCCCGTCGACCTTGGCGTGGTGGTCATGTGTTCCTGTCCTCATCTCTCCCGGCGAACGACCCGAGGGACGTTAGGCAAGGAACTTGAGAGGGAGGACAGAGAAACCTGAGGGTTCCGTTAGCGCCGGTCGGACGGGCCCTCGGCGGCGGGTGCGAGCCCGGCGAACGCCGCCCCCGCCTCCCGCAGCCGCTCGTGCAGCCCGCGGAACACGGCCGCCGACCGCACGCCCGGCCAGTCCTGCGGCAGCAGCCCCGCCGGCAGTCCCGGGTCGGCGTACGGGAGATGGCGCCAGGAGTCCAGGGCGAGCAGGTAGTCGCGGTAGGCCGCCTCCGGCGGGGTGTCCGGCCGCTGCTCCCAGTCGCGCAGCACGTGCGCGTGCCGGTCCAGGAACGCCTCGTGCTGCTTGGCGATCTCGGCCAGGTCCCACCAGCGGGACACCGCCTCGACGGTCGGCGCGAAGCCCAGGTGCTCACCGCGGAAGAAGTCGACGTAGGTCTCCAGGCGCAGCCGCTGGAGGGTGTGCCGGGTCTCCTCGTACAGCCGGGCCGGGGCGATCCACACGCCGGGCGCCGCCGAGCCGAAGCCGAGACCGGCCAGCCGGGAGCGCAGCACATGCCGCTTCTGCCGTTCGGTCTCCGGGACGGAGAACACCGCGAGCACCCAGCCCTCGTCCGCGGGCGGCGCGGTGGCGTACACGCGCCGGTCGCCGTCGTCGAGCAGCTGACGGGCGTCCGGGGACAGCTCGTAGCCCGCCGCGCCCTGCTCGGTGCGGGCCGGGACGAGCAGTCCGCGCCGTTTGAGCCGGGAGACCGACGAACGCACCGAGGGCGCGTCCACGCCGACGGCGGCCAGCAGCCGGATCAGTTCGGCTACGGGCACCGGGCCGGGGAAGAAGCGGCCGTACGCGCCGTAGAGCGTGACGATGAGAGACCGGGGAGCGTGCTGGTCGGACACGTTGATCATTTTAAGTCGTGTCAGCCGTGCGGATCACCGCAGGTCACCTCCGTCGCGCAGCCGGAACCTCTGGAGCTTCCCGGTCGCCGTGCGCGGCAGCGCGTCCAGGAACACGATCTCCCGCGGGCACTTGTACGGCGCCAGCTCCGCCTTGACGAAGGCGCGCAGCGCCCCGGCGTCCCGCGCCGCGCCCTCCCCGACGACCACGTACGCCACCGCGACCGCCCCGCGCTCCTCGTCGGGCCGGCCGACGACCGCGGCCTCCACCACGTCCGGGTGCCGCAGCAGGGCGTCCTCCACCTCGGGCCCCGCGATGTTGTACCCGGCGGAGATGATCATGTCGTCGGCGCGGGCGACGTACCGGAAGTAGCCGTCGGGCTCGCGGACATAGGTGTCGCCCGTGACGTTCCAGCCGCCGCGCACGTACTCCGCCTGCCGCGGGTCGGCGAGATAGCGGCAGCCGACCGGGCCGCGCACCGCCAGCAGCCCCGGCTCCCCGTCGGGCACCGGCTCGCCGTGCTCGTCCTGCACCCGCGCCTGCCAGCCCGGCAC
Organism: Streptomyces sp. NPDC001532; assembly: GCF_040298625.1. NCBI lineage: Bacteria > Bacillati > Actinomycetota > Actinomycetes > Kitasatosporales > Streptomycetaceae > Streptomyces > Streptomyces sp. NPDC001532. The sequence continues at coordinate 63,563 of NZ_JBEPAL010000047.1, read as the reverse complement.
CGGCACCCCGGTCGTCCCGGGCCGGATGCGCTCGTCGGCCGCCGAGATGAAGATGTGCAGCAGCTCGGTGGCGCCGATGCCGTTGATGATCCGCAGCCCGGTGCGCTCGTGCCAGGCGTGCCAGGTCGCCGCGGGCAGGTTCTCGCCCGCGGAGACACAGCGGCGCAGCGAGGACAGATCGTGCCCGTCCAGCTCGGCGAGCATCGCGCGGTACGCGGTCGGCGCGGTGAACAGCACCGACACCCGGTGCTCGGCGATCGCGGGCAGCAGCTGCCGCGGCCCCGACTGCTCCAGGAGCAGCGCGCTCGCCCCGGCCCGCAGCGGGAAGACGACGAGACCGCCGAGACCGAAGGTGAAGCCGAGCGGAGGACTGCCCGCGAAGACGTCGCCCTCGTGCGGGCGCACCACGTGCTGGGAGAAGGTGTCCGCGATCGCCAGCACGTCCCGGTGGAAGTGCATGCACCCCTTCGGGCGGCCGGTGGTGCCGGAGGTGAAGGCGATCAGCGCCACGTCGTCGGCCGCGGTGTCCACCGTGGGGTACGGCGTCACCGGCGTCGGGCGGTTCAGCAGGTCGTCCGGGGCGTCCCCGCCGTACGCGGTGATCCGCAGCCCCGGTATCTCCGCCTTGGCGAGGTCGTCGACCGCGCGGACGTCGCACAGCGCGTGGCGGACCTGGGCGATCTCGCAGATCGTGGCCAGCTCGTGCGGGCGCTGCTGGGCCAGCACGGTGACGGCCACCGCGCCCGCCTTCAGCACCGCCAGCCAGCACGCGGCGAGCCAGGGGCTGGTGGGGCCGCGCAGCAGCACCCGGTTGCCGGGGACGATGCCGAGGTCGGCGCTGAGGAGGTGGGCGAGCCGGTCGACGCGGGTGCGCAGGTCGCCGTAGGTCCAGGAGGGGCCGTCGGAGGTGTGGAAGACCGGGCGGTCGTCCGGCGGGCCGTCCAGCAGCGCGGTGGCGCAGTTGAGCCGTTCGGGGTGGCGCAGCTCCGGCAGGTCGAAGCGGAGCTCGGGCCACTGGTCGGGCGGCGGGAGGTGGTCGCGCGCGAAGGTGTCGACGTGGGCCGAACGGGACGGGGGGAGCGGGCGGAACGGAGGGAGCGGGCCTGTCGGGGGGAGCGGGCCTGTCGGTGGGATCGGGCGGCTGTGGCGGTCCATGGCGGTTCGCCCCCTTGCCTGGTGGGCGTCGGGTGGGTCGCGGTCGGATGGCGGTCACGGGTCGCGGTCGCTCTCGGAGCGTATCGTGTTGGTGACGGCAGTCAATGGAGCGCGATACCGTTCGGGTGAGGCGTCAGACCTTCGTGAAGGAGGACCGCCCGTGCCCGCATTCTCACTCGACCCGGAACGCACCGCCTGGTGCGCGCAACTGCGCGCCCTGGCCGCCGAACGGCTCCGCCCGCTCGCCGAGAAGGGCCAGGAGGGGCACGTCAACCGCCCGCTCCTCGCCGAACTGGGCCGCCTCGGCCTGCTGGACCGGCTGTTCACCTCCGGCGCGCTCGACCTGTGCCTGATGCGCGAGGCCCTGGCCCACGCCTGCACCGAGGCGGAGACCGCCCTCGCCCTCCAGGGCCTCGGCGCCCACCCGGTGCACACCCACGGCACCCCGGCCCAGCGCGCCCGCTGGCTCCCGGCGGTCCGCGCCGGCACCGCCGTCGCCGCCTTCGCCCTGACCGAACCGGGCGCGGGCTCGGACGCGGCGGCGCTGTCACTGGCGGCGGAGCGCGAGCCCGACACCCTCGACGCCGCCCCCGCCGCCACCCTCGACGCCGCCCCCGCCGCCGCACCCGACGGCTCCGCCCGCTGGCGGCTCACCGGGCAGAAGTGCTGGATCTCCAACGCCCCCGAGGCGGACTTCTACACCGTCTTCGCCCGCACGACCCCCGGCGCGGGCGCCCGCGGAGTCACCGCGTTCCTCGTGCCCGCCGACCGGCCGGGGCTGAGCGGACGGGCGCTCGACATGCTCTCGCCGCACCCCATCGGCGCCCTCGACCTCGACGCGGTACCGGTCACCGCGGACGACGTCCTCGGGGAGCCCGACCGGGGCTTCCGGGTCGCGATGGGCACCCTCAACCTCTTCCGGCCCAGCGTCGGCGCCTTCGCCGTCGGCATGGCGCAGGCCGCCCTCGACGCCACCCTCGCCCACACCGCCCGCCGGGAGGCCTTCGGCGGACCGCTCAGCGCCCAGCAGACGGTCGCCCACCAGGTCGCCGAGATGGCCCTGCGCACCGAGGCGGCCCGGCTGCTGGTGTACGCGGCGGCGGCGGCCTACGACGACGGCGCGGACGACGTGCCCAAACGGGCGGCGATGGCCAAGCTGCTCGCCACCGAGACCGCGCAGTACGTCGTGGACCGGGCCGTCCAGCTGCACGGCGCCCGTGCCCTGCGCCGCGGCCATCTGCTCGAACACCTCTACCGCGAGGTGCGCGCGCCCCGCATCTACGAAGGGGCCAGCGAAGTCCAGCGCGGCATCATCGCCAAAGAGCTGTACCGGGAGGCCCCGTGACCGTCGAGCGCGTCAACCCGCCCGACCTCTCCCCGCCGACCGGCTTCTCGCACGCCGTCGTCGCCACCGGCTCCCGGCTGGTCTTCCTGGCCGGCCAGACCGCGCTCGACACCGACGGCAAGATCACCGGCAGCGGTCTGCCCGAGCAGTTCGAGCGGGCGCTCGGCAACCTGCTCACGGCACTCGACGCGGCCGGCGGCACCCCCGCCGGCCTCGCCCGCGTCACCGTCTACGCCACGGACGTCGCCGACTACCGCGCCCACGCCGCCGAACTCGGCCGCATCTGGCGGCGGCTGGCGGGCCGCGACTATCCGGCGATGGCGGTCGTCGAGGTCGTACGGCTGTGGGACGAGCGGGCGCTGGTGGAGCTGGACGGGTTCGCCGTACTGCCGTGAGCGCACCCGTGGATGACGCGCCACCGGAAGAGTGATGATCACGCCGGAGGCCGCGGCCGCCGGGTACCAGTGGAAGCCCCCACACCAGGAGGCTCCCATGCCGATCCGCTCGCTCCTCGGCGTCGCCGCCGTGGCCGCCCTCGCCCTCGCCGCCCCCGCGACGCCCGCGACCGCCGACGTCACCGAGACGATCACCGTCGACCAGGTCGGCCGGATCGCCGCCGACGGCACGCTCACCCTCAGCGGCACCTACCGCTGCACCGGCGCCACCGGCCCCGTCTTCGTCAGCTCCTCCGTCGCCCAGTCCGACGGATCGGTGCGCCAGGGCATCGGCGGCAGCCGGGCCGTGTGCGACGGCCTGACGCGCGTCTGGCAGAACAGCGCCAAGCCCCTGCCCAGCACCCTGAAGGCGGGCGCAGCCCAGGTGGAGGCCGTCCTGATGGAGCTGAACACCGCGAGCGGCCTGCCGCTGCCGCGCTTCCACGCGGCGCTGCGGCAGGACGTCACGCTGCTCGCGGGCTGACCGTACGGCCGTGCTCCGGGACTACGGCGCCGCCGCTTCCGCCTCGGCTCCCTCGATTGCCGGCGGCCAGTGCCGGAGCACCGCCTTCACGCCCTGCGCGGCGCCCGCGATCCGGGCGCCCAGGGCGGGGCTGCTGTCGCGGCGCCGGTAGGCGACGTCCAGCTCCAGCACGGCGGCGGCCAGCACGTCGAGCTGCCGCAACTGGGTACGGAGTTCGGCACGGGCGTGCTCGCCCCGCTCGGCGGCGGTCACCAGGGCCCGCCACTTCACGGCCTCCAGCCGCGACGCCAGCTGCGACGAGTCGATCAGCTCGGCGTCCTCCATCGCCCGCGAGCGGCTGATCGCACCGCACCCGGCGAGGACGCGCAGCGCCAGTTCGCCCTCCGGGCCGTCCAGGTCCCGCCGGGTGACGTAGGTGTGGTGCAGGCGGCGCAGCACCTCCGCCCGCGAGTGCACGCCGCGCACCACCCGCCGGCCCCGGCCGGGCACCTCGTCGGTCCACAGCGGCGCCTTCTCGAACGGCGTCCCGCGTCCGTACCGGACCCGGTGCAGATGCTTCCACCGCTCGTAGCGCAGGCCCGGCTCGGTCATCACCGGGTCCTCGGTCAGGCGCCGGGCGCGCCGGGGGACGTACAGCTCCACCAGTTCCTCGAGCGCCGACCCGCACGAGGACTCCGCGCCCGCCTTGGCCGGCGGTACGGCGTCGTGCACCTCAGCCACCTCGGCCACCTCGGGCTCCGCCGGCGCGGCGGCCGAGCCGTCGACGGCGACGCCGTCCAGGCGGGCCAGCACGTCACCGGTCAGCGCCCGCGCCGCCGCGGACAACTCCCGTGCCCGCACGGCGTCCGGATGCTCGGCGGCCGCCTCCAGCAGCCCCGCCGCCAGCCGCCGCAACCCCCGGGTCAGCTCCTCGACCCGGACCTCGGCATCCCGCTCGTCCATACGCCCCCCTGTGCACGACTGCGGGCAGTCTGTCAGGACGCACCGACACCACACACGCCACCAGGCACGGGAAAACTCCCTACCGCGCCGGCCGGGAAGGGCGGAGACTCGTCCCATGGCTGACATGGCGTCGTTCCGGGAAGCGGTCACCACGTGGGCGGCCGGAGGCCCCGGCGGTCCCGCCCGCGAACTGGCCGCGCGGCTGCCCGTCCGGGCGGTCGTCCTGCTGGAAGGCCCGAGCGACTTCGAGGCGGTCGACGCGCTCGCCGCGCGCCGCGGCCGGGACCTGGAGGCCGAAGGTGTCTGCGTCGTGTCGATGGGCGGCGCGATGAACGTCGGACGCTTCGCCGGCCTCCTCGGACCCCCCGGCCTGGGCCTGCGCCTCACCGGCCTGTGCGACGAGCGGGAGCGCCCCTTCTACGCCCGCGGCTGGGAGCGGGCCGACGCGGGCTCCCACGGTTTCTTCGTCTGCGCGGCGGACCTGGAGGACGAGCTGATCCGCGCGCTCGGCGTGCCACGGGTGACCGAACTGGTCCGGGCGGAGGGCGACGAACGCGCCCTGCGGACCTTCCTGAACCAGCCCGCCCAACGCGACCGCACCTCACAGCACCAGCTGCGCCGCTTCCTCGGCACCAAGAAGGGCCGCAAGATCCGCTACGGCCGCGTCCTGGTCGAGGCGTTGGACCCCGACCACACCCCGGCCCCGCTGAACGACCTGCTCGCCGCTCTCTGACTACCGTCTCCCCGGTTGCCCGATCACCCGGCGACGCCGCCCGCGACACGCACCGGCAGGCTCCTACGCCGGGCCCGCGCCGTCCCACTCGGTGATCCGGTCCTCCACTTCACGGTCGGTCCGTGAAGGAGAACGAGCCGAACGTCCGGCCCAGCGCCTCGGCGGGAGCCCGGCGCTGGATGGCCGTGGTGGAGGCGACGGCGATCAACGGCATGATGAACACCCGCGACGAGGAAGCCCGCGACGAGGAAGCCCGCGGACACGGCGAGGACATCGGGGATCACGAGGACGGCCGTGGACGCCGCTCTCGCGACCAGGGCCGTTGCGATCACCATTCCCTCGGGCATGCGCCGCGACATCCTGCCGACCAGCAGGCCGCCCAGGACCGCTCCCACGCTCTGCACCGTCACCAGCACACCGAGGAACGCCGCGTCCCGGCCCAGGACCTCGTCCACGATGTCGAAGTTGACCGTCTCCATGAAGCCGAACGCCAGCGTCGAGACGCCGACCACCACCGCGATCTGCCGGACCATGGCGTCCCGTACCAGGAAGCGTGCTCCCTCGGTCATGTCGAGCCGCCAGTGTCCGGCCCCCGGACCGGGCGTCTGTTCGCGGAGCTTGAGCAGGGCGACCACGGCGGCGCCCAGCAGGGAGGAGGCCACGTCGATCAGCACCAGCACGACGGATCCCGCCCAGGTGAGCAGCGCCGCGCCCAGGGTCGGGGAGAAGAGGCGGACGACCTGCGCGGCCGACTGCCAGACACCGTTCGCCTCCGCCAGCAGCTCCTTCGGCACGACCGACGGCAGCAGAGCGGTCTGCGTGGTGGAGATGACGCTGTTGGCGATGCCGTAGAGGGCCATCGCGGCGTAGACGATCCACAGCCCGGTGCCGTCCCGCACGAGCAGCAGGGGCAGCAGGGCCGCCGCCATGCAGCAGTTCACCGTGACGATCAGGCGCCCGCGCCGGACGCGGTCGGCGAGAACGCCGTACAGCGGGGAGAGAAGGCCACCCAGCGCCAGAACCAGGTACACCGTGCCCGCGGATCCCGAACTCCCGGTGAGCTGCTTGACCCAGATGCCGGCCGCGAACAACAGCATGCTGTCGCCCAGCGCGGAAATCACGGCGCCGGCCAGGAAGAGCCGGAAGGCGGAATCTCCGAGCACGCGCAAGGTGTCACCCGCCTCCCCCGATGAACTGACCAGCCGTCAGCGCGCGGCCTTCATCCCTCGTGCGAGAGGGAGTCCGGCGGCAACTCGAGCCGGGCATGCGGCCCCACACGCCCCTGACCGGTTCACCGCCCAGGGGGCAGGGGTGGCGGGCGGTGCGGGGGAGGGGGCCGGCATGCGGCGATCGTCCGCACCCCCGGCCGGGGCGCGGGCGATCGCCGGCGGTCAGATGTCCCGGAAAAGACTCGACGACCCTGTGAGCTGCGCAGATTCACTGCGTGAGGCAGGTGACCTGGGAAAATGTCCTTTCCCTTCTTTCACCTTCGTGCCGCTTGATGCAGCTGAAAGTCCCAGAAAAGTCCCAGAGGCAGCCGGAGCCCTTCAGCCTGCCCGCCGGGTCAGGAATCGACCGGCGCCGGACCCGGCCTCCGTCTCGTCCGCCCAGGGCGGGTTCGCACCGGCGACGGAGCATGTCAGGGCGGCGACCTGAGCAGCGAACGAGCAAGCGTCGGTGACGTCGTCGAGGGTCAGCCCATCGAGCCGGCCGCCGAGGTGTCCGAGGGCGGCGAGGCGGTGGAGGAGGCCCGCGGTGAAGGAGTCTCCGGCTCCGACGGTGTCGACCACGGTGACAGGAGGGGCCGTGACGGTGACGCGCATGCCGTCGAATGACGCGAGGGCGCCGTTGCCGCCGAGGGTGATGACGACGAGGCGGACGCCGGCCGCGTGCCAGATGTCGCACGCCTCGTCTAGCCCGGTGTCAGGGGCGAGGACGGCGCAGTCGTCCTCGCTGAGGCGGAGGATGTCGGCGAGGGCGCACCAGTGGGGCAACCGTTCGCGATAGGCGGAGGGGGGTACGAGCAGGGGGCGGACGTTGGGGTCGATGGACACGGTGGCGTGCTCGCGGACCTGGGCGAGGTGTTCCTCGATGCGGTTGCCGGAGGGCCGGCGGATCAACGCGAGGGAGCCGGTGTGCAGGCAGACCGCGTCGTCGTGCCGCGTCGCGGCGAGTTCGCTGCTGGTCCACTGCCAGTCGGCGGCGCCCTCGGCGTAGAAGGTGTATGCGGCCTGGCCGGTCGCGTCGAGGTCGGCGACGGCGAGTGTGCTGGGCTCGGAGGTCGTCACGCTGTCACCCAGGTCGACGCCGGAGGCGCTGAGGCGGGTGCGGAAGAGCGTGCCGAAGGCGTCACGGGAGAAGCGTCCGAGGAATCGGGTGGGGGTGCCGAGCCGGGCGAGGGCGACAGCGGTGTTGGCCGGGCCTCCTCCGGCCAGCGCCCGCAGGGCCAGTCCGCCGGAATCGGACCGGTCGTGGTCCTCGAAGATGTCGGCGACGCACTCGCCGAGGACGTCGACACTGCCGGGGGACCCGGGTCGGGCCATGGTGACTTTCTGCCTTTCAGGTAGGGCGCGGGGCTGTCGCCCCGCGCCGCGGAACGCAGCCGAGGGCGCGGCAAGGGCGTGGGAGCTGCGGTGGACATGTCTGCCGTGCCCGGTGCGGAATGCGCGTGGCCTTTCCGTGTGGTGGGCCGGCCTCCAGGGCTCGTGTGGCCCTGGAATCAAGCGCCTTGCATTCCCCGGCCCGCCAGTTGGGCTTCTCGGGGGAGGTCTTCCGGGATCAGATTCCAGGCCGCGACGGCGAACTCACCGCGTCCTGACCCTGTCGTGCGGGCCTGCAGCTGCCACGGCCCGTCGGTGGACGGGTAGAACCGCAGGGTGAGGACCTGCTCGTCGGCCAGGTAGACCTCGGCTATCGAGCGGTCCACGATCACGCGGAGCTCGACGGGGGTGTTGGGGTGTGCCGCGGCCGGGCAGGGAGCGGTGTACACGCCTCCCCGTGCGCGGGTGTCCGTCGAGGCGTGGGTGCGGTCGACGACGAGGCGGCCTGCTGTGGGGTCGAGGCTGATGTCGAGGTACTCGGAGCCGTCGGCGGAGGTGATCAGGCGCAGCCCGCTGGTACCGGTGGTGTCCGGTGTCAGGGCGGCCGTGAGGTCGAAGGTGTGGCCGATCCGGCCGAGTTCGGCCGGCTCGGCCCGTGTGACGTGGCCGGTTCCGTGCAGGACACGCGGGCCGCGCAGGGCCAGCAGTTCGCGGGCGGGGCGCTGGGCGACCGTGCCGTCGGCGGTGAGGCTGACCTCTCGGGGGAGCGTGAGGACGCCTGCCCAGCCGGTTTCGTGTGCCCAGGCGTCGTCCCGGGCCTCCCAGGCCCAGCCCCACATCAGCCAGCGGTCTTCCCCGGGCGCCTTCAGTAGGGCGGGGGCGTAGAAGTCGGGACCGTGGTCCAGTGGCACGGGGGCCGTGGCCGCTTCGTAGCGCCCCTCCTTCTCCTGGCCGGTGACGACGGTGGTGTGGCTGGGGCCGCCCTGCGGTGTCCAGTCGCTGAGGATCAGAACGCCGTGATCGCCGAAGGTGGCGTACTGGGGGCACTCCCAGCCGATCGGGCCCGCATCAGCGGTGGTGTCGCTGGTGTGGAAGGGGCCGCGGTACGTCCAGTGCTCCAGGTCCTCGGACTCGTACAGCAGCGCCGCGGCGCGGCCGTCGTCGAGGGCGGAGCCGACCAGCATCCGCCAGCGTTCGTTCTGCCGCCAGACGTAGGGGTCGCGGTACATGGTGGTGCCGGCGGGCGGTTCGGGGATGAGCAGGTCGGGCCGCTTGGTCCAGGTGTGGCCGTTGTCGTGGGACTCGGCGGTGGTGACGGGCTGCCACCAGCGGTCGTTGCGGTGGGCGGAGTAGAAGGCCACCATGCGGTCGCCGGTGGAGATGGCGTTGCCGGAGTAGCAGCCGTCGGCGTCGTATCCGCCGGGCGTGGGGGTGAGGGCGACGGGGAGGGGTTCCCAGGTGAGCAGGTCGGGGCTTCGGTAGTGGCCCCAGTGCATGTTCGCGTGCTGGGGGCCGTGCGGGTTGTACTGGAAGAAGACGTGGTAGTGGCCGTCGTGGAAGACCAGGCCGTTGGGGTCGTTGATCCAGTTGCGGGGCGGTCGCAGATGGACGGCGGGCAGGTGGGGGTCGGCAGGCGACGTGGACACACGGGGCCTTTCTCAGGGCGTGCGAGGCACACGGAAGTCATGAGGACGGGGCGGATCCGACAGCGCGGGTGCGGGGTCAGCCCTTGACGCCGGTGGAGGCGATGCTGTTGACGAACGACCGCTGGAACGCCACGAACAGGGCGAGGATCGGCACGGTGATCATGGAGGAGTAGGCCATGATCTGGCCCCAGCCCACGTTGAGCTGGAAGAAGTAGGAGATGCCGACCATCACCGGGCGCAGTTCCTCGCTCTGGACGACCATCAGCGGCCACAGGTAGGAGTTCCAGGCCGGCAGGAAGGTGAGGATGGCGACGGTGGCGACGGCCGGGCCGGACAGCGGCATCACGATGCGGCGGTAGATGGTGAACCAGCCGGCGCCGTCCATGATCGCTGCTTCGTCGAGTTCCTTGGGGATGCTCTGGAAGAACTGGTGGAAGAAGAAGATCGAGAAGGCGTTGGCGACGAACGGCAGGATCTGCACCTGATAGGTGTCCATCCAGCCGGTGGTCCACTCCAGGTGGAAGCCGTTCACGCGCAGGAGCGGCAGCTGGTTGACCCACCACACCAGCGGCAGCGCGAACGTCTCGAACGGCACGATGAGCGTGGCGATGACCGTGGTCAGGACGACCTTGCGGCCGGACCACCGCATCCGGGCGAGCGCGAAGGCGGCCAGGCTGTTGACGATGATGCCGAGGACCACGGTGATCGACGAGATCAGTACCGAGTTCAGCAGGAAGCGCGCCGCGGGGACCCGGTCGAACATGGCCGTGTAGTTGTCCAGCGACAGAGCCCCGACCGGGAGGAAGGCGCTCACCGAACCCAGGTCGCCGAAGATCTGGTCGTCCGTCTTGAACGACGAGACCAGCATGAAAACGAGCGGGAGCGCGAAGACCAGGGCCAGGACGATGCGTCCGGCATGACCGCCGAGTCGCTTGAGGAGGGAGGTCATGTCAGTCCTTCTCCCGGGTCAGGAACCGCTGGACGAGCGACACGGTCAGGACGAGTACGAAGAAGATCAGCGAGATGGCCGCCGCGTAGGCGGTCTGCTGCTGGTCATAGCCGGTGCGCACCGCCTGGAAGACGACGGTGGTGGTGGAGTCGAGCGGGCCGCCCTGCGTCATCACCCTGATCTGGGTGAAGAGGCTGAACGCCGCGATCGTGATGGTGACGAGCACGAAGGTGCGCGTGGAGCGCAGCCCGGGCCAGGTGACGTGGCGGAAACGCTGCCAGGTGGTGGCCCCGTCGAGTTCGGCGGCCTCGTACAGTTCGGCGGGGATGGTCTGCAGACCGGCCAGCCAGATGATCATGTGGAAGCCGACGCCCTGCCACACCGACATCAGGATGATGGCGGGCATCGCGGTGGCCGGGTCGCCCAGCCAGTCCGGGCCCTGGAAGTGGCCGAGGGTCAGGGTCGAGACGATGTTGTTGACCAGGCCGTCCTGCCGGTAGAGGAAGGTCCACAGGAGGGACACCACGACCATCGAGGTGACGACGGGCAGGAAGTAGACGGTCCGGAAGAAGTTGATGCCCCGCACCTTGGCGTTGACCAGCAGTGCCAGGACGAGGGCGAGGCCGGCCTGGAGCGGGACGACGACCACGGCGAAGTAGATCGTGTTGCGCAGGGACTTGTAGAAGACCGGATCGGTGAAGAGCTGGGTGAAGTTCCTCAGGCCCACGAAGCGGGCTGGGGTGGGCGAGATGAGTCTCGCGTCGGTGAAGGCCAGGGCGAAGGCTAGGGCGACCGGTACGACGAGGAAGACGATCAGCAGCACGACGGCCGGGGTGGCCATGCCGAGGGCGGTGAGGCTTTCTCGGCGACGGGCGTTGTTCGTGCGGGTTCGCCGGACCGGGCGCAGCCGCTGGGGGGCTGCGGTCTTGGTGGTCACGGTATCTCCAGGGAGCCGGTCCGGTTCGGGCTGGGTGGTCGGGGGCCCGAACCGGACCAGGGCGGGTCAGCCTGAGTAGTTGTTGTTCGTCTTCAGGTTGTTGTCGATGTTCTTCGCGGCCTGGCCGAGGGCGTTCTTGGGGTCGGCGCCGGCCAGGATGTCCTGCGCCGCCTTCTGGAACTCGGTGGAGATGTAGGGGTAGGCCGGGGTGACCGGTCGCAGGGTCGCGTACTTCTGCGCGAACTGGACGAGCACCGCGAACCTGCCGCCGGGCTGGTAGTCCTCGACCTGTGTGGCGGCCTCGTTGGTGGCGGGGATGGTGCTGGTCGCCTTGGCGTAATCGACGAAGTACTTGGTCTGGCGGGAGAACTTCAGCCACTCCTGCGCGCCCTCCTTGTTGGAGCAGGTGGAGCTCATGGCCCACTGCCAGGAGGCGCCGCCGATCTTCGGGCCCTTGCCGAAGTCGACCGGCGGGATGATCGCCAGGTCGTCACCGAGCTTCTCGGCGTTCTTGGTGGCGTTCCAGCTGCCGTCCCACTGGATGGCGCTCTTGCCGGCGAGGAAGTCCTTGTTGGGGTCGGCGCCGGACTTCTTGGCCATGTAGCCCTTGGTCACCAGCGACTGGAACCAGTCGCCCCACTCCACGGACTCCTTGCCGTCGAGGGTGCCGGTGGCGGTCTTGTAGCCGTTGCGGTCGATCAGGTCGCCGCCGAAGCTCTGCAGCTGCGGGGAGTAGGCGTAGGGCCACCACTCGCCGCTGCCGCCGGTGCCCATCTCCAGCGGGTAGGTGAACTTGCCGCTCTTCTTCAGCTTGGCCAGGGCGGCGTCGAACTCGTCCTTGGTCCAGGGCTTGTCCATGGTGGGGATACGGATGCCGTGCTCGTCGAGGACGGACTTGCGGGCGAAGAAGGCCAGGGAGACGTCGTAGTGCCCGAAGGAGTACAGCTTGTCGTTGTAGGTTCCGACGGTGCTGTCGAGCTGGTCCTCGACCGGCACCTGGCTGCCGGTGACGTCGATGGGGGCCAGGTAGCCGCCCCAGGCCCAGTTCGCCACGTTGGGGCCGTCCACGTCGAGCAGGCAGGGCAGCTTGCGGGCCGAGGCGGCGGCGACGACGGAGTTGTTGTAGTCGGTCTGCGGGAACGACTGCAGCTCGACCTTGTACTTGCTCTGGGAGCCGTTGAAGTCCTTGATGATCTTCTTGACGACGTCGAGCTCGGCCGAGTTGCCGGCGTTGTGCGTCCACAGGGTCAGCGTGTCACCGCTGGCCCCGGACGAGCTCCCGCCACTGCCGGACGCGCATCCGGCGACGAGCGCGGTTGCCGCCGCGGCGGCTACACTCGCAGCAGCGAGGCGCCTTGTTCTGAACACCACGAGGTTCCTCCATCTCACGGAGGCGGGTCTTGCAGGACCCGCCCTGGGCGACCGGTTGCGTCGGTCGCTGTTCTTGGTGGCCGTCCCGCGCCCGCTCCGGACTCTCGGAGCGGGTGGCGGGACGGCTGTCTTGTGTCGCCGGCCTAGTTCCCGGCTGGGGCGCCGAGGGAAGAACGCTCCCGCAGCGGCATGGGGACCCGGTGGACGATCGGGTCGAGGGGCCCTCCGCGCAGGATGAGCTCCACGGCCAGGCGTCCGAGCTGGTAGTGCGGCAGCTTCAGCGTGGTGAGCGCGGGCCGCAGCACGGAGGCGATGTCCTGGTCGTCGAACGAGATCACCGACACGTCTTCGGGCACCGACAGCCCCGCCTCGGCGAGCGCCTGGTAGGCGCCGAAGGACACCCTGTCGGCGAGGCACACCAGCGCCCGGGGCCGGGTCCCCGCCGCCAGCAGGGCGGACACCTCCCGGTAGCCGTCCAGCGTGTCCCAGTCGCATTCGATGACGCCGTCCAGGCGGGCGCCGCCCTCGCGCAGCACTTCCTCCAGGCCGCGCATGCGTTCGTTGCCGGCGATGATCCCCTCGGGCGTGGCCGGGACGGCCTGGTGGCCGCCGATCGCCCAGATGCCCTGGGTGTGGCCGGCCGCGAGCAGGGCGCGGGCCGCGCCCCGGCCGGCCTCCAGCTCGTCCGGGATGACGGAGGGGGCGTCGAAGCCGGGGGCCAGACAGTTCAGCAGCACCACGCGGCGGCCGAACAGTTCCTTGGGCGGAGTGACGTACCGGGTGAACATCGTCGCGTAGATCACCGCGTCGACCTGGCGGTCCAGCAGCGCGTGGACCAGCGAGGACTCGGCGGCGCGGTCGCCGCCCGCCTCGGTGATGAACAGCAGGTTGTCCCGCTCGCGGGCGGCCTCCATGGCGCCGCGGATGACGTCGCCGGCGAACGGGGTGGTGGTGATCCGGTCCGAGACGAACCCGATGGTCTGCGTGGACTTCGTCCGCAGGCTGCGCGCGGTGACGTTCGGGCGGTAGCCCAGCTGCCTGGCCGCTTCCAGGACCCGTTCCCGGGAGGCGTCGGAGATGCGCATGTCGGTGCGGCCGGACAGGGCGAACGACGCGGTCGTCGGCGATACGCCCGCCTCGCGGGCGACGTCGGCCATGGTCACGCGGCGTTCGGACATCGGTGGATCAGCTCCGCTCGGCTAAATCGGATTAGCAAGATGCGATGAGATTGCTTCACTCGTCATGCGCTGTCAACACCCCGGACATCTCGCCTGCGTAACGGTGACTTTCTGTACCGATTTGCACAGCTCTGGGTAGTGCGAAGCTGAGATTCGTATGCGTTAGCTCTTGCTTTAGCGGCGACGGCGCCCGAACCATGCCGATCCATCACCTAAATCGAATTGGCAGGCCGTCAGGTCGCCGTCTGTCACGCAGCCCAGGAGGCAGCATGAGGAGAAGAACAGCCCTCAGGGTCGTATCCGCCGCCGTCGGCGGTGCCGTCGTGCCGCTCTCGTTCGCCCCCGCTTCCGCCGCCCCCGGCGGCCGGCCCGAAGGCCCCCAAAAGCCCACCGCCCGCTGGGACTTCGACGAACGGTCCGGCGCGGTCGCCCGCGAGGCGGTCTCCGGATCGGCCGCCCCGGTGGACTACGTCTTCAACGACGCCCGGTACAAGCCCGACAGCGACCCCGTACGCCGCCGTGGCGTGCAAGGCCGGGCCCTGTACTTCGACGGCTACTCGACCTACGTGACCGCCGAAGGACCCGGCAAGCTCGACCTCGCCGAAGGCATGACCGTCGACGTGTGGATCGCCCCCTACGCCTACGAGCACGGCATCGACGGCAAGCCCCAGGCGCTGGTCAACCAGCACGACCCGGGCGCGAGGACCGGCTTCCTGCTCGGCCTGCGGCGTTTCGGGCAGATCGTCTTCCAGCTGGGCTTCGGCACCGACCTGATCGAGGTCAAGGGCGCCCCGGACCAGCCGGCCGCCAAGGGCCGGTGGAGCCACGTCACGGCCACCTACGACCCTGCCGCCCACCAGCTGCGCCTCTACCTCGACGGCCGCCTGATCGGCACCACCGTCACCCCCGACAAGGCCCCCGAGCCCGCGCCGGGCGAGCCCTTGCTCATCGGGAAGCACAACCGCCCGACCCTGCTCAACGGCGAGTTCCACGCCAACATGTACATGGGCCTGATGGACAGCCTGACCCTGCGCCCGGGCGCCCTGGACGACGCGACGGCGCAGCGCGAGCACGCCGAGAAGATCGCCGCGCTGCCCGGTCACCGCGTGCCTCGCCCGGACCTGACCCACCACCGGTCCCGTTTCGACGGCGACCGGCACCGCCCTCAGTTCCACATGCTGCCGCCCTGGCACTGGATGAACGAGCCGCACGCCCCGGTGTACTTCAAGGGCAAGTACCACATCTTCTACCAGCACGACCCGCTCGGACCGTTCTGGGGACAGATCCACTGGGGCCACGCCGTCAGCACCGACATGGTGCACTGGCGCGACCTTCCCATCGCCCTGGCCCCCGCCGCGGACTCCGCCGGCCCTGACGGCATCTGGTCGGGATCCGCCTGCGTCGACGGCGACCGCGGCCCGGTCCTCTTCTTCACCGGCGGCGACGACCGGCTGCCCTACCGCCAGCGCACCGGGCTCGCCGTCTCCACCTACCCGGCGGACGGCGACACCGACCTCCCCACCTGGACGATGCGCTCCGAGCCGGTCACCGAAGCCCCCGCGAACCTGCCGGCCGGACCGGGAACCGCGTGGGCGGAGAACTTCCGTGACCCGTTCGTCTGGGAAGAGGACGGCGTCTGGTACCAGCTCGTCGGCAGCGGCATCGTCGACTACGACGGCGCCCAGGTCACCCGCAAGCACGGCGGAACCGCTCTCCTCTACACCGCACGCCGGCCCGAGGGCCCGTGGGCCTACAAGGGCCCGCTGCACTGGAACGACCTCGCCACACTGCCCGAGCCCGGTGAGGTGTGGGAGCTGCCTGTGCTCCTCCCGCTCCCCGGTCCCCGCGGCAGGCGCACCGGCAAGCACATCCTGCTGATCTGTCCGTGGTGGGAGGGGTTCAACCCAAACGCCGTCAAGCACACGTACTACTGGATCGGCACCTTCGACAAGCGCGAGCACCGCTTCGTCCCCGACCACGAAAAGCCCCGCGAGTTCGACTTCGGCGAGCACTTCACCGGCCCCTCCGGCTTCGTCACCCCCGACGGCCGATCCGTGGTCTTCAGCATCACCCAGGACCGCCGCACCGAGCAGCAGCACGCCCAGTCCGGCTGGGCGCACAACGCCGGCATGCCCGTGTCCGTCTCCCTGCGCCAGGACGGCACCCTCGGCGTCGAGCCGATCGCCGAGGCCGCCGGTCTGCGGGGCACGCGACTGGCCCGCATCCGGCACACCTCGGTGGCGGAAGCGAACCGGCGGCTCGCCGCTGTCTCCGGCGACCTGCTGGACATCCACGCCGTCATCGAGCCGCGCGGCGCGCGGACGATCACCCTGGCGGTTCGAGCCTGCGCCGACGGCACCGAAGAGACCCTGCTGACCTACGACACGGACGAGCGCCGCTTCCTGATCGACCGCGGCCGCTCCAGCCTCGACCCGGACGTCCGCAAGGGCGTCCACGGCGGCAGCGTGGAACTCGACGGCGGACGCCTCACCCTGAGGGTCCTGCTCGACCGCTCGATGCTGGAGGCGTACGTCAACGGCACCAACAGCATCACCAGCCGTATCTATCCCACCCGCGAGGACGCCACCGGCCTGCGGCTGGCCGCCGACGGCGGGTCGGCACGCGTCGTGTCCCTGGACGCCTGGCGCATGAACGGCGCCTACGACACCCCGGCCGCACCCGCCGCGTACGACCCGCCGCGGCCGGCAGACGTCGACGCACTGCCCAACCACGACTTCGCCACCGGCGACCTCACCGGATGGACCGTCGTCTCCGGCACGACCTTCAGCGACGCCAACGTCACCACCCGCACCGACTGGGGCTGGGGCGGCCCCTTCTACCAGGCCGAGACCGAAGCCGACCCGACCGGCCACCACCTGTGGGGATTCAACCCTGCCGGAGGCGGCGACGGCGCCACCGGCGTCCTGCGCTCCGCCACCGTGGTCCTCGGCGGAGACGGCGTGATCGACCTGCTCGTGTCCGGCGGCAACGACCCCGACCGGCTCTACGCGGCCGCCGTCCGCGCCAGCGACGGAAAGGTGCTGGCCAAGACCACCGGCCGGAGCACCGAGCAGTACCGCCGAGTCGTCTTCGACCTCTCCGCCCACATCGGCGACCGGATCTACATCGAGGTCGTCGACCAGGCCGACGGCGGCTGGGGCCACATCAACGTCGCCGACGTCAACGTCCCCGTCCGGCGCCCCTGACCCCCACCCCCTGCACGCGTCGGCCCCGGGCCGTGCCGCGCCCAGGGCCGACGTTCACCCCGCCCGATCAACCCAACCCCACACCGACGGAGATTCGTATGCGAACCCGTGCTCCATCGAGAACGGCGACCAGCCGCAGTTTGCAGCGCCTGCTGCTCACGCTCGCGATATGTCTGGGTCTGACATCGCCCGTGATGACGCAGACCGCCAGCGCGACCGAAACCAGCCTGTCGAACCCCGGCTTCGAGACCGGCGACCTCAGCGGCTGGACCACCACCGGCACCGCCTTCACCGGGGCGGTCACCGACGACCCGGGCTGGGGCTGGGGCTGCTGCTTCAACCAGCAGGGCTCCCACCACCTGTGGGGATTCGCCGGCGGCGGTGACGCCGCCACCGGGACGGTGACGTCCGAGCCGTTCACCCTGACCGGTACCGGCATGGTCAGCGTCCTGGTCTCCGGCGGACGCAACGACAACGACCTCTACGCCGCCCTGACCACCCTCGACGGAACCGTCCTGCACAAGGCCACCGGCACCGACAACGAGTCGTACCGCCGCGTCACCTGGGACGCCCGCGAACACCTCGGCAAGCAGCTGCGCATCACCGCCGTCGATAAGGCCACCGGCGGCTGGGGCCACATCAACCTCGACGACGTCCGCGTCGGCACCGACCCCGCACCCGATCCGACCGTGAAGGGACTGGCCGCCCACTGGGACTTCACCGAAGGCCAGGGCACCACGACCAGGGAGAAGGTCAGCCAGGCCGCCGACCCCATCAGCTACGTCTTCACCGACGCGCAGTACAAGCCGGACAGCGACCCGCTCTGGCGCCCGAAGAACGAGGCTGACGGTGTTCTCTCCGGCGCCCTGCTGTTCGACGGCTACTCCACCTGGGTCACCCGGGCCGCGGATCAGACGCAGCTGTCCACGGACGGCCTGACCCTTGAGGCATGGGTCGCGCCGCGTGCGTTCGAGTGGGGAGACGACGGCAAGCCGTCCGTCGTCGTCAACCAGCAGGACAAGGCGGCCAAGCGGGGCTTCTCCCTCGGTGTCGGCCGACACGGCAGGTGGCAGTTCGGCATCGGAACCGGCGACGCCTGGTACGAGGTGACGGTCCCCAAGCCGGCGGCCCTGGCCGCGGGCAAGTGGGCACACCTGTCCGCCGTCTTCGCTCCGAACGAGGGAGCGATCAGGCTCTTCCTCAACGGTGAGCAGGTCGCCCAGACCGCCGTCCCCACCACCGCGCGGCTGGCCAAGGCCGACGTTCCCCTGATCATCGGCCGTCACAACCAGCCGGCCATCATCAATGGCACGTTCGCCGTGAACATGTTCAACGGACTCATCGACGAGGTGAAGGTCCACAACAGCGCCCTCACCCCGGCCTCGATCACGGCCGGCCACCAGAAGGACGTGCAGTCCTTCGCGGGCGGTACCACTCCCAAGGCCCAGATGGAGATGGACCGCTCCCGGTACGACGGGGACCGCTACCGTCCCGGCTACCACTTCACCGCCCCGAACCACTGGATGAACGAACCCCACGCCCCCATCCAGTACAAGGGCAAGTACCACCTCTTCTACCAGTTCAACTCCCACGGCCCCTACTGGCACAACATCGCCTGGGGACACACCGTGAGCGAGGACCTGGTCCACTGGCGCGACCTGCCCGTCGCCCTCGCGCCCACCGAGGACAGCGTGGCGCCCGACGGGGTCTGGTCCGGCGATGCCGCCTACGACAGCAACGGTGTGCCCGTCCTGCTGTTCACGGCCGGCAACGACGCGCAGCGCCCCAACCAGGCCACCGGTCTCGCCCAGCCCGTCGACCCGGCCGACACCGACCTGGTCGAGTGGAAGATGCACCCCACCCTCGTCACCAGCCAGACCGCCGACCTGAACGTCGGCGCCGGCCGCAAGGTCCGCTTCGGCGACTTCCGCGACCCCTTCGTCTGGCAGGAGGGAGACACCTGGTTCCAGCTGATGGGCTCGGGCGTCCAGAGCACCGACGGCAAGGACATCGGCGGAACCGCCCTCCTCTACACCTCCAAGAACCTCACCGACTGGACCTACTCCGGCCCCCTCATGGTCGGTGACGTGGCAGCCCACCCCAAGACCGGACAGGTCTGGGAGCTGCCCACCTTCCTGCCCATCGGCAAGGACGCCCAGGGCCGCGAGCGCCGGGCACTGCTCATCAACCCGGCCTTCCCCGCCGGCCCCGGCGAGTACAGCAGCAAGTACGTCTACTACTGGGTCGGCACGTGGGACGCCGCGAACCGCCGCTGGACCCCCGACACCACCGAGCCCAAGCTCATGGACTACGGCGACCACTTCACCGGCCCCAGCGGAACGGTGGACGACAAGGGACGCTCCCTCGTCTTCAGCATCGCCCAGGACCGACGCACCGAACGTGCCCACTACGACGCCGGCTGGGCCCACAACGCCGGCCTGCCCATCGAGCTGTCCATGCGCCCCGACGGAGACCTCGGCTTCCGCCCCGTCGAGGAGGTCTCCCGCCTCCACACCGGAGCACCGCTCCTGGACATCACCACCCCCACCTCCCTCGCCGACGCCAACAACCGCCTGGCCGGCATCAAGGGCGACATGCTCCACATCAAGCTGACCATGGAACGCGGTAGCGCCGGCACGTTCGGCCTCGACGTGCTCCGCAGCCCCGGCGACGAGGAACGGACCCGCCTGTTCTACGACGCCCCCGCAGGACAGCTGGGCGTCGACCGGACACGCTCCGGGAACAACTCCAGCGCCGAACCCGGCTTCGGCATCCACAAGGGCCCGCTGACCCTCACCAACAACACTCTGACCCTCGACGTCTTCGTCGACCGCTCGATGATCGAGGCGTACGCGAACGACCACAAGTCCATCACCACCCGCGCCTACCCCTTCCGCCAGGACTCCCTCGGCCTGCGCCTGTTCGGCGACGGCAGTACCGTCAAGTCCATGACCGTCTGGAAGATGGGCAACATGACCGACTGACCCAGCCACGTTGTTCGACGACACCGGGCATCCATGCCCATGCCGGCCCGGTCCGCGGTCTCGCCGCGGGCCGGGCCGGCGCATAGCCTGATTTCGCTGTTCGCGGGCGGGTACGGCGTGGGCGCAAAGTCCCAGAAGAATCCCACGAAGCGTCGCCACGCCTCCTGATGGTGGGCATTGGCGCAGGTCAGAGAGGTTTCGTCAGTTATTATCTGACGATCTTTCAAATGTCGCGGAAGATCTCGATCTGCGCCCCGATCGAATTCAGCCGCTCCGCCAGGTCCTCGTAACCTCGGTTGATGACGTACACGTTCCGCAGCACCGACGTGCCCTCCGCCGCCATCATCGCCAGCAGGACGACCACCGCCGGGCGCAGGGCCGGGGGGCACATCATCTCGGCGGCGCGCCAGCGGGTCGGGCCCTCGACCAGGACGCGGTGCGGGTCGAGGAGCTGGAGCCGGCCGCCGAGGCGGTTGAGGTCGGTCAGGTAGATCGCGCGGTTGTCGTAGACCCAGTCGTGGATCAGCGTCTTGCCCTGCGCGGAAGCGGCGATGGCCGCGAAGAACGGGACGTTGTCGATGTTCAGGCCGGGGAACGGCATCGGGTGGATCTTGTCGATCGGCGCCTCCAGCTTGGAGGGCCGGACGGTGAGGTCCACCAGGCGGGTGCGGCCGTTGTCGGCGAAGTACTCCGGGGTGCGGTCGTGGTCGAGGCCCATCTCCTCCAGGACCGCCAGCTCGATCTCCAGGAACTCGATGGGGACGCGGCGGACCGTCAGCTCCGACTCGGTGACGACCGCGGCGGCGACCAGGCTCATCGCCTCGACCGGGTCCTCGGAGGGGGAGTAGTCGACGTCCACGTCGATCCGCGGCATGCCGTGCACGGTGAGCGTGGTGGTGCCGATGCCCTCGACCTTGACGCCGAGCGCCTCCAGGAAGAAGCACAGGTCCTGGACCATGTAGTTGGAGGAGGCGTTGCGGATGACGGTGACGCCGTCGTGGCGGGCGGCGGCCAGCAGCGCGTTCTCGGTGACCGTGTCGCCGCGTTCGGTCAGCACGATGGGGCGGTCGGGGCGGACGCCGCGGTCCACCACCGCGTGGTACTGGCCCTCGGTCGCGGCGATGTCCAGGCCGAACCGGCGCAGCGCGATCATGTGCGGCTCGATGGTGCGGGTGCCGAGGTCGCAGCCGCCGGCGTACGGCAGCATGAAGCGGTCCAGGCGGTGCAGCAGCGGGCCGAGGAACATGATGATCGAGCGGGTGCGTCGGGCCGCGTCCGCGTCGATGGAGCCCAGATCGAGGTCGGCCGGAGGCACGATCTCCAGGTCGACGCCGTTGTTGATCCAGCGGGTCCGCACGCCGATGGAGTTCAGCACCTCCAGCAGGCGGTAGACCTCCTCGATCCGGGCCACCCGGCGCAGCACCGTGCGCCCCTGGTTGAGCAGCGAGGCGCACAGCAGGGCTACGCACGCGTTCTTGCTCGTCTTCACATCGATCGCGCCGGACAGCCGGCGGCCCCCCACCACCCTGAGGTGCATCGGACCCGCGTAGCCGAGCGAGACGATTTCGCTGTCCAGGGCCTCACCGATGCGGGCGATCATCTCAAGACTGATGTTCTGGTTGCCGCGCTCGATGCGATTGACGGCGCTCTGCGAGGTGCCGAGCGCCTCGGCAAGCTGTGACTGGGTCCAGCCACGGTGCTGCCGGGCGTCACGGATGAGCTTGCCGATGCGTACGAGGTAGTCGTCTGCCATGGGACTGAGGTTATCTCAGATATGAGATGGCACCTCTTGGGGGGTCCATTCGGGTGACGGCTCGTCAACGCCGCTTCGTGGTACGCGTGCGACGCCATCCGAAAGGTCCGGGCAAATCGACCGATGTCGTACGACGTCCGGTGCTGCTCACGGTCTGCCGCGGGCCGTTCCGGCCGCCCGTGGTGATGGACCAGGAGTGCCGGTTGATGTTCAGGCGCACCCCGGGAAGGATGCGGAAACTCTTACGGAACGTCAGGGGCATGGATGCCTCCAGGTCGGGGTCGGGTCCCTGTGGTGCGGTTACCCCGACTCGGCGCACTGATGACCCCCGGTGACGGCACACGTCGGGACGGCACACGTCGGGATGGCACACCGCGCCGGCGTCCTTGCGCCGAGAAAATCTCGGTTGATCCGGAACCCGGCGCCTGAATACTGGCTGTCGTCTCAGTCGATCCGGAGTCGATCCGGACCAGTTGAAGGGCCTCAGAGATTGGCCATGCACGATGACCAAGTGGACGTGACCATCGACATCGTCGCGGCCTTGATCCGCGAGCAGTTCCCTCAGTGGAGCGGCAAGGCGGTCCGGCACCTGCCGTCGACCGGGACGGTCAACGCCATCTTCCGCATCGGGGACGACCTCTCCGCGCGTTTCCCGCTGCGTCCGGCCGAGGCCGCGGAGGCGCTGGCGGTCCTGGAACGGGAAGCCCGGGCGAGCGCGGAGCTGGCGCAGGTGGTGTCTCGGTTCCCCGTTCCGGAACCCGTCGCTCTGGGAAAGCCTGGAGCGGGCTATCCCATGCCGTGGTCGGTCCAGACGTGGCTGCCGGGAACGGTCGCCCTCGATGCCGACCCGAGTGGGTCGGACGCTTTCGCCGAAGACCTCGCGGCCTTCATCGCGGCCCTGCGGGAAGCCGGGACGCGGGGGCGGCGGTTCAGCGGCGAGAACCGCGGCGGCGTTCTCGCTCACCATGACGACTGGATGGCGAAGTGCTTCGAGGAGAGTGAGGGGCTGCTCGACGTGCCCCGGCTGCGCCGGGTGTGGAGCCGCTTCCGGGAGTTGCCGCGCACGAGTGCCGACGTGATGAGCCATGGTGATCTGATTCCCGGCAATGTGCTGGTCGCGGGAGACCGGCTCGCCGGTGTGCTCGACACCGGCGGCTTCGGCCCGGCCGACCCCGCGCTGGATCTGGTCGGTGCCTGGCATCTGTTGCGGACGGGGCCGCGGGAGGTGCTCAGGCGAGCGCTGGCCTGTGACGATCTGGAGTGGGAGCGCGGCAAGGCTTGGGCGTTCGAACAGGCGATGGGTCTTGTCTGGTACTACGCCGAGAGCAACCCGACGATGAGCCGCCTGGGGCGCAGGACACTCGACCGCGTCCTGGAGTCGATGGAGCCCACTCGCACTCCTGTCGGTACGGCCGCCCGGCACCCCTGGTAGGCCCCTCGTGCGACCGGGTTCGCTGGAGAACGCCTCGACCGGACGACAGCGGACAGCGCACCGCGCCGGGCCGGGGCATGACCATCCGGCCCCCATGTACTAGAGTTATCTCGATATCGAGATATCTGCCGAGGCGCACTGCCGCCGCCACCCTGGTAAGGGTTACCTAACTTAGCCTTACCTTAGCGGATCGGTCTACACGGCGTGGCGGCAGGATGCGGTGAAACGCGCACATCAATGAAGGAGACTGTCGTGTCGGCGAACAGCTTCGACGCCCGCAGCACGCTGCAGGTGGGCGACGAGTCGTACGAGATCTTCCGGCTTGACAAGGTCGAGGGCTCCGCCCGGCTGCCTTACAGCCTGAAGGTCCTGCTGGAGAACCTGCTCCGCACCGAGGACGGCGCGAACATCACCGCCGACCACATCCGTGCCCTCGGCGGCTGGGACTCCCAGGCCCAGCCGTCGCAGGAGATCCAGTTCACGCCGGCCCGCGTGATCATGCAGGACTTCACCGGTGTCCCGTGCGTCGTGGACCTCGCCACCATGCGCGAGGCCGTGAAGGAGCTGGGCGGCGACCCGGCGAAGGTCAACCCGCTCTCCCCGGCCGAGCTGGTCATCGACCACTCCGTCATCGCCGACAAGTTCGGCACCCACGACGCCTTCGCGCAGAACGTGGAGCTGGAGTACGGCCGCAACAAGGAGCGCTACCAGTTCCTGCGCTGGGGCCAGACCGCCTTCGACGACTTCAAGGTCGTCCCGCCCGGCACCGGCATCGTCCACCAGGTGAACATCGAGCACCTGGCCCGCACGGTCATGGTCCGAGGCGGCCAGGCCTACCCCGACACCCTCGTCGGCACCGACTCGCACACCACCATGGTCAACGGCCTCGGCGTCCT
Source organism: Streptomyces sp. NPDC001532 (assembly GCF_040298625.1). Classification (NCBI taxonomy): domain Bacteria; kingdom Bacillati; phylum Actinomycetota; class Actinomycetes; order Kitasatosporales; family Streptomycetaceae; genus Streptomyces; species Streptomyces sp. NPDC001532. Next base: position 39,578 of record NZ_JBEPAL010000047.1, on the reverse strand, counting down.
CGGCTGGGGCGTCGGCGGCATCGAGGCCGAGGCCGCGATGCTCGGCCAGCCGGTCTCCATGCTCATCCCGCGCGTCGTCGGCTTCAAGCTGACCGGCGAGCTGCCCACCGGCACCACCGCCACCGACCTGGTGCTCACCATCACCGAGATGCTGCGCAAGCACGGTGTGGTCGGCAAGTTCGTCGAGTTCTACGGTGAGGGCGTCGCCGCCACCTCCCTCGCGAACCGCGCCACCATCGGCAACATGTCGCCGGAGTTCGGCTCCACCGCCGCGATCTTCCCGATCGACGGCGAGACCATCAAGTACCTGAAGCAGACGGGCCGCTCCGAGCAGCAGCTCGCGCTGGTCGAGGCGTACGCCAAGGAGCAGGGCCTCTGGCTGGACCCGGCCGCCGAGCCGGACTTCTCCGAGAAGCTGGAGCTGGACCTGTCGACGGTCGTCCCGTCGATCGCCGGCCCGAAGCGCCCGCAGGACCGCATCGTCCTCGCGAACGCCGCCGAGCAGTTCAAGCAGGACGTCCGCAACTACGTCGACGCCGTCGACGAGGCCGGCCAGGAGTCCTTCCCGGCCTCCGACGCCCCGGCCGTCGCCCCGAACGGCGCCCCGTCCAACCCGGTCACCGTGACCGCCCCCGACGGCTCGACGTACGAGATCGACCACGGTGCGGTGACGGTCGCGGCCATCACCTCCTGCACCAACACCTCCAACCCGTACGTCATGGTCGCCGCGGCGCTCGTGGCGAAGAAGGCGGTCGAGAAGGGCCTGACCCGCAAGCCGTGGGTCAAGACCACCCTCGCCCCGGGTTCGAAGGTCGTCACCGACTACTTCGACAAGGCGGGCCTGACGCCGTACCTCGACAAGGTCGGCTTCAACCTCGTCGGCTACGGCTGCACCACCTGCATCGGCAACTCCGGCCCGCTGCCGGAGGAGGTCTCCAAGGCCGTCAACGACCACGACCTCGCGGTCACCTCGGTCCTCTCCGGCAACCGGAACTTCGAGGGCCGGATCAACCCCGACGTCAAGATGAACTACCTGGCGTCCCCGCCGCTGGTCGTGGCCTACGCGATCGCCGGCTCCATGAAGGTGGACATCACCAAGGACGCCCTGGGCACCGACCAGGACGGCAAGCCGGTCTACCTGAAGGACATCTGGCCCTCCGAGGCCGAGGTCAACGACGTCGTCGCCAGCGCCATCGGCGAGGACATGTTCTCCAAGTCCTACAGCGACGTCTTCGCCGGCGACGCCCAGTGGCAGGCGCTGCCGATCCCGACCGGCAACACCTTCGAGTGGGACGCGGAGTCGACGTACGTCCGCAAGCCCCCGTACTTCGAGGGCATGACGATGGAGACCACCCCGGTCTCCGACATCACGGGCGCCCGCGTCCTCGCCAAGCTGGGCGACTCGGTCACCACCGACCACATCTCCCCGGCCGGCGCCATCAAGGCCGACACCCCGGCCGGCAAGTACCTCACGGAGCACGGCGTCGAGCGCCGCGACTTCAACAGCTACGGCTCGCGCCGCGGCAACCACGAGGTCATGATCCGCGGCACGTTCGCCAACATCCGCCTGCGCAACCAGATCGCGCCGGGCACCGAGGGCGGCTACACCCGCGACTTCACCCAGGACGGCGGTCCGGTGTCGTTCATCTACGACGCCTCCCGCAACTACATCGAGCAGGGCATCCCGCTGGTCGTCCTGGCCGGCAAGGAGTACGGCTCCGGCTCGTCCCGCGACTGGGCCGCCAAGGGCACCGCGCTGCTCGGCGTCAAGGCCGTCATCGCCGAGTCCTACGAGCGCATCCACCGCTCCAACCTCATCGGCATGGGCGTCCTGCCGCTCCAGTTCCCGGAGGGCGCCTCGGCCCAGTCCCTCGGCCTGACCGGCGAGGAGACCTTCTCCTTCACCGGTGTCGAGGAGCTGAACAACGGCACCACGCCGCGCACGGTCAAGGTCACCACCGACACCGGTGTGGAGTTCGACGCGGTCGTCCGCATCGACACCCCCGGCGAGGCGGACTACTACCGCAACGGCGGCATCATGCAGTACGTGCTGCGCAGCCTGATCCGCAAGTAAGCGGAACGCCAGAGCGGTCGAGGGCCGCATCCCCGTTCCCGGGGGTGCGGCCCTTCGCCGTGCGCCGACCGTTTACAACCGTCCCGGTGGGCGTTAGCTTCCAGGGCGGGGCAGGGTGGGAGCGCTCCCAAGCGGGCGGACCGGAACCCGTCCATGGGCCGCTCCCGCCCTGCCTGTCCGTCGTGTTCACCACATCGCCAAATGATGCACGTGACCCTTGTCATTTCGATCACTAACTCTCGTATAGTTACGGTCGGTTGATCACGTGAACACTCGACTACGCGCACGTTCCCCCCTGGACGACATCGAGGCCGCACTCGAAGCGGCTGCCCGAGGACCTGATTGATGACCGCGCAAGCCAGTCCCGGCGACCGCCCCCGGATACGACCCCTGCTCCTCATCGCCCTGGCGGCCGCCGCCGCGTCGGCGCTCGCCGTCGGCTGGGCGGTGTCCGAGGCACCGGCCTCCGCGCGCGGTGCCGTCGGCTGGGTCGGCGGCGTCGCCGCCGTCCTGCTGTGCGCGGCCGTCACGGTCGCCGCGCACGGACTCCGCTCCGCCAAGGAGACCCGGGCCCGGCTGCACTCGGTGAGCACCGAGACCGGACGCCTGCTGGGCGAACGGGAGGCGCTCACCGCCAAGTGGCGCCAGGAGCACCAGCGGCTGACGGAGAGCGCCGCGCACGACCGCGCCCTGCTGCTCGACGAGTTCGCCCGTGAGCGGGACCGGCTCGCCCAGCAGCACCAGGCCGACCGCAACCGGCTGGAGCAGGAGGTGCGGCGCCTGTCCGGACAGGTCGAGCGCGCCGTCGCCGACCGCGCCGCGGCGATCTCCGCGACCGCCAACGCCGCCGCCCGGATGCAGGCGCTCGCCACCGGCACCCTCGCGGACCTGCGGGCCATGGAGGAACGGCACAGCGACGAGGACGTCCTCGCCGACCTGCTGCACCTGGACCACCGCACCGCGCAGGCCGGCCGCCTCGCCGACTCCATCGCCGTGCTCTCCGGCGCCCGCTCCGGCCGCCGTTGGGCGCGCCCCATCGGCATGGAGTCCATCCTGCGCGGCGCGATGGGCCGGATCAGCGGCTACCAGCGCATCCGGCTGCACGCCGCCAGCAGCACGGCGGTCGTCGGGCACGCCGCCGAAGGCGTCATGCACGCCCTCGCCGAGATCCTCGACAACGCCGCCAACTTCTCGCCGCCCAGCGCCGAAGTGCACGTCTACGTCGAAGAGGTCCCGGCGGGCGTCATCGTCTCCGTCGAGGACAGCGGCCTGGTCATGAGCGACATCCAGCTGCGCCGCGCGGAGCAGGCCGTCTCCGGCGGCGCGACGGAGCTGGGCGGCCTCACCGGAACCCGGCTGGGCCTCGCCGTGGTGGGCCGACTGGCCCGCAAGCACGGCCTGAAGGTCTCCTTCCGGCCCTCGGCGCGCGGCGGCACCGGCGTCCTGGTCCTCATCCCGCAGGACATCCTCACCGAGGCGCCCGCCGAACCGCGGCCCGTCCGGGACGCTTCGCCGCGCCCGGTCCGCGCGGCGCACCCCGCCCCGGCCGCCTCCGACGCCCCGGCCGCCCCGGTCCACGAGCGGAGCGAGGCGGAGGCGCCCGGCCGGGCCTTTGGCGGGCTGCCCAAGCGCCGCCGCGGCCACACGCTCGCCGCCGCGGAGCGGACGCGCACCACCTCCCGCGCCGACGCTCCCCGCGTCGACGCGGCCGAGGACCTCAAGGTCCGGGCCGCGCGCTTCGGCGACTTCCGCCGGGCGGTCCGCTCCGCGGAGTCCGGCTCCGAGACGACCGGCCGCCACCCGCTGCCGGAGCCGCCCGACGATCCCGAGGCGCGCACCCGTTCCACCGACACGGCACTCGACGTACCGACCCCCTCGCACCCGGAAGGCGACACCACCTCATGACCGGCACGACCACCGTCGACGAGAAGCTCACCTGGCTCATCGAAGGGCTCCTGGAGCGCACGCCGGGCGCGCGACACGCCCTCGTGCTCTCCCGCGACGGGCTCAAGCTGTGCCGCACGCCGGAACTGACGGTCGACCAGGCGGACCAGCTCGCCGCGATCGCCGCCGGGATCCAGTCGCTGTCGCACGGTGCCTCCATGGAGTTCGGCGACGGCAGCGGCGGAGTGCGCTCGTCGATGACGGAGTTCTACGGCGGCACCCTGTTCATCGTCGAGGCCGGTGAAGGCGCCCACCTCGCCGTCGTCACCACCGAGGAAGCCGAGCCGGGCCTGGTCGGGCACAACATGAGCGAGCTGGTGGAGCAGCTGGGCGAGCACCTGACCGCCCAGCCGCGCACCTCATGAGGCGGCCCGGCAGGGACGACGCTCCCGACCGTCTGTACACGCTGACCGGGGGCCGCAGCCGCTCCGGGCCGGACAGTCCGTTCGACCTGGTCACCCTGGTGGTGGCGGAGAGCGACCCGGCTCCCGGCATGCAGTCGGAGCACGCGGCGATCCTGCGGATGGCCCAGCTGCCCATCGCCGTGGTGGAGGTCGCCGCGGAGCTGGGGCTGCCGGTGAGCATCACCAAGATCCTGCTGTCCGACCTCCTCGCCGCGGGGCGGGTCAGCGCCCGCCACCCCCGCACATCCGCCCTTCCCGATCCCGACATCCTGGAGCAGGTGCTCGTTGGACTCCGCAGCCTCTGACGCGCGCACCCCGCTGGGTGCCTCCGCCGACAACGGTCTGAAGATCGTCGTCGTGGGCGGTTTCGGCGTCGGAAAGACGACCATGGTCCGGTCGGTCAGCGAGATCCGTCCCCTCAACACCGAGGAGACGATGACCCGGGCCGGCGAGACGGTCGACGACATCAGCGAGGTGCGCGGGAAGACCGCGACCACCGTGGCGTTCGACTTCGGCCGGATCACCCTCGACCGGCGCAACGTGCTGTACCTGTTCGGGGCGCCGGGGCAGGAGCGCTTCTGGTTCCTGTGGGACCGGCTGTTCTCCGGCACGCTCGGCGCGGTCGTCCTGGTCGACGCCCGCCGTATCGAGGACTCCTGGTACGCGATCGACCGGCTGGAGCGGCACGGCACGCCGTTCATCGTGGCCTGCAACGACTTCGGCGGCCCCCGCCACACCCACGAGGAGGTCCGGGACGCCCTCGACCTCGACCCCGAGGTGCCGCTCGTCGACTGCGACGCCCGCTCCCGTGAATCCAGCAAGCAGGTCCTGATCACCTTGGTCGAGCACATCCAGCGGCACCTCGGCGAACGGACCGCCCCCGCCTCGTCCTTCCGGGAGACCGTGTGACCACCGAAGCCGTTCCGCTCAGCGGCTCCCGCTTCCAGACCGAACCGGCCCAGCTGTACCGCGAGATGCGCCGCGACCACGGCCCCGTCGCCCCCGTCCTGCTGGACGGCGACGTACCGGCCTGGCTCGTGCTCGGCTACCGCGAACTGCACCAGGTGACCGGCGACCCGGTCCTCTTCAGCCGTGACTCGGGCCTGTGGAACCAGTGGGACACCATCCCCGACGACTGGCCCCTGCTGCCGATGATCGGCCGCGACCAGCCGTCCGTCCTCTACACCGTCGGCGAACGCCACCACCAGCGCGCCGGCATGATCGGCAAGGCCCTGGAGGCGGTCGAGCCGTCGCTGCTGCGCCGGCACTCCGAGCGGTTCGCCGACGAGCTGATCGACGCCGTCTGCACCACCGGCACGGCGGACCTCGTCGGGCAGTACGCGATGCTGCTGCCGGTGCGGGTGCTGGCCAAGCTGTACGGCTTCTCCGACGAGGAGGGCCCCGGCCTCGTCACCGCGCTCAACGACATGATCGACGGACGGGAGCGGGCCCTCGACGGCCAGCGCCACCTCGCCGGGTCCATGGCCGAGCTGGTGGCCAAGCGCGCCGCGGTGCCCGCCGACGACGTCGTCTCCCGGATGCTGGCCGACCCCGGCGGGTTCACCGAGGAGGAGGTCATGCAGGACCTCATGGTCATGACCGCCGCGGGACACCAGCCGACCGCCGACTGGATCGGCAACTCGCTGCGCCTGATGCTCACCGACGACCGTTTCGCGGCCTCCCTGTTCGGCGGGCGCCACAGTGTCGCCGAGGCCATGAACGAGGTGCTCTGGGAGGACACGCCGACGCAGAACGTGGCCGGCCGCTGGGCGTCGCGCGACACCCATCTCGCCGGCCGCCACATCCGCGCCGGCGACCTGCTGCTGCTCGGCCTCCAGGCCGCCAACGCCGACCCGCAGGTGCGCACCGACGCCTCCGCGCTCACCGGAGGCAACAGCGCGCACTTCTCGTTCGGCCACGGGGACCACCGGTGCCCGTTCCCCGCGCAGGAGATCGCCGAGGTGATCGCCCGGACGGCCATCGAGGTCGTCCTCGACCGGCTGCCCGACATCGACCTGGCGGTCCCGGCCGAGTCCCTGACCCGTCGTCCCTCGCCGTGGCTGCGCGGACTGACGGAGCTGCCCGTGCGGTTCACACCCACCCCTGCTCTGGGAGGCAACTGACCATGACGTCCGCCACCGAAGAAGTGCGGATCCCCCTGGACCCCTTCGTCACCGACCTGGACGGCGAGAGCGCCAAGCTGCGCGCTGCGGGACCGCTCGCGGCGGTCGAGCTGCCCGGCGGGGTCCCCGTGTGGGCCGTCACCCGGCACGCCGAGGCCAAGGCCCTGCTGACGGACCCGCGGCTGGTCAAGGACATCAACCGGTGGAGTGCCTGGCAGCGCGGTGAGATCCCGGCGGACTGGCCGCTGATCGGCCTGGTGAACCCGGGCCGTTCGATGCTGACCGTGGACGGCGCCGACCACCGGCGGATGCGCACGCTCGTCGCCCAGGCCCTCACCCCGCGGCGCGTGGAGGAGATGCGCGCCCGCATCACCGAGCTCACCGAGCGGCTGCTGGACGCGCTGCCCGCGGACGCGGACGTCGTCGACCTCAAGGCGGCGTTCGCCTACCCGCTGCCGATGTACGTGGTGGCCGACCTCATGGGCATCGACGAGGACCGGCTGCCGCGGCTGAAGGTGCTGTTCGAGAAGTTCTTCTCGACCCAGACCCCGCCGGACGAGGTCGTCGCCACCCTGATGGAACTCGCCGGGATCATGGCCGAGACGGTCGCGGCGAAGCGGGCCGCCCCGGGCGACGATCTGACCAGCGCGCTCGTGCTGGCCTCCGAGGACGGCGACCGGCTGACCGACGAGGAGATCGTCTCCACCCTGCAGCTGATGGTGGCGGCCGGGCACGAGACCACCATCTCCCTCATCGTCAACGCCGTCGTCAACCTGTCCACGCACCCCGAGCAGCGGGCCCTGGTGCTCTCCGGCGAGGTGCCGTGGTCGGCGGTGATCGAGGAGACCCTGCGCTGGTCCACCCCGACCTCGCACGTCCTGATCCGGTTCGCCACCGAGGACGTCCCGGTCGGCGACAAGGTGATCCCCGCCGGGGACGCGCTCATCGTGTCGTACGGCGCGATAGGCCGCGACGAGCTGGCGCACGGGCCGACGGCCGGCGACTTCGACATCACCCGCGAGACGCGGACCCGGCACATCTCCTTCGGCCACGGCCCGCACGTGTGCCCCGGAGCGGCGCTCTCCCGGCTGGAGGCGGGCGTCGCCCTGCCCGCGCTCTACGCCCGCTTCCCGCGGCTCGACCTCGCGGTGCCGGCGTCGGCCCTGCGCAACAAGCCGGTGGTCACCCAGAACGACCTGTTCGAGCTGCCGGTCCGGCTCACCGCCTGACGTCGGCGCACTCGACCTCCGGCGACGCCCCGTACGGCTCGGTCTCCGTACGCCCGCCGGAGGTCGAGCCCGCCAGGCACAGCTGACCGTCCATCAGCCGCAGGTCCACGATGAATTCCACCCGGTCCCCGGACGATCGCGGCCCGTCGACGCTCGCCTCCGGGTAGCCGAGGCCGCGCAGCCGCTCGGCGACCTGCGCGGGCCGCGGCTCGGACAGCTCCCGCAGTGTCTCGGCGATCCGGCGCGCGTGCACGTCGGCCTCGCACTTCTCCGCCGGGGCGAGCTCCACCTCCCGGCTGGGGTCCACCGGGGTGCCGCTGGGCGGCTCGTCCGTGGGCAGGGGCGGGGCGGCGGGCTCGGGCGGGGCGGAGCCGGACTGCCGTGCCGCCTCCAGTTCCGCCAGTTCGCGCGCCTCCTCCTCCGGCAGCGTGGGCATCGGCGGCTCGCCCACGCACGGCTCGGCGAGGTCGATGAGCAGCCGCATGTACTCCAGCAGCTCCGCGTCGCCGGAGGCGGCCCCTTCGTCCGCCGGGGACTCGGCCCCGGCCCTCGCGGCCGGGCGGGCACGGGTGCCGTCGTCGTCCGCCGCCCGCTCGGTGCCGCACGCGCTCATGGCCAGGGCGCAGAGCGCGGCCAGTGCCGCGCCGGAAAGTCTTCTCATGCCCCGAAGTCTGGCCGGGCCCGGCGGACCGGACATGAGTAGCGCTACCTAGGGCGCGGCCGCGCCTACTCACGTCGGGTCCGCCGCCGCGGCCGGCGACTCCGCCTCCGGCGGCGCCCCTTGCGATCCGGCGGCGCCCCTTGCGATCCGGCACCGGCCGGTGCGCCGGGTGACCGGCCGTGCCCCGGCGCATATGCGGACGGAGCCTGACGGGACGGCGTGCGCCGGCGGCCGGGAGACGACCGCCGCCGTCGTGTCGCCGCAGGCCGGACCACGGCGCCGTCAGCGGGACACCGGCACCGTAAGCGGCGTCCCGGGGCCATAAGCGGAACCGTAAGGAGACCCGAGGGGGATCCGAAGGTGCGTGCCGCACAGTGGGAAGCGTGCGTGGGAACGGCGGGGTGGGGCCGAGGGGGCTTGTGATGAATGGCGAGGACCGGCTGCGGCTGGTGATCCTGGTCGGCGCGGCGCGGGAGAGCCGCTTCGGACTGGCGGCGGCCGAATGGCTCGCCGTCCAGGCCCGGCTCCAGAAGGACTTCGAGGTCGACGTCATCGACCTCGCCACCGCCTGGCTCCCGGACCTGATGACCGCCGACCCCGTCGTGCCGCGGCCCTCCGCGGTGCGGGACCTCTCGCCGTGGCTCGCCGCCGCGGACGCCTTCGCCGTGGTGACCCAGGACTACCGCCTGGGCTGTCCGGCTTCCCTCAGGAACGCCATCGACTGGTACGACCGCGAATGGCACGCCAAGCCCGTCGGCTTCCTCAGCTACGGCGAGGCGTCGGGCGGACTGGGCGCCATCGTCCAGCTGCGGCAGGCCTTCGCCGAGATCCACGCCATGACGGTCACCGAGACCGTCAGTTTCCACCACCACGAGAAGCGCTGGGGCCCCGAGGGCCAACTGCTCGACTCGGCGGTCTGCCAGGCGCAGGCCACCGCCATGCTCGGACGGCTCGGCTGGTGGGCCCGGGCCCTGCGGCGCGCCCGCGCCATCGAGCCCTACGAGGATCCGGCCCACGTGTACGCGGAGGAGTGACAGCACATGGACACCAGGTGGTTCCGGCGGTTCGGTGAGCCGCTGGCCGAGGCGCCCCGGTTGCTCTGTTTCCCGCACGCCGGCGGAGCGGCCAGCGCCTACGCGCCGATGGCCCGCCGACTGTCCCCGGAGGTCGACGTGGTGGCCGTCCAGTATCCGGGCCGCCAGGACCGTCGCAACGAGGCGCCGGCCGACGGCATCCTCGACCTCGCCACCCGGATAGCCGACGGGATGGACCTCGACGACCCGAGGCCCTTCGCCTTCTTCGGCCACAGCATGGGAGCCCTCGTCGCCTTCGAGACCGCGCGCGTCCTGCACAGCCGGTCCGCCCAGGCTCCCGTCCGTCTCTTCCTGTCCGGGCGCGGGGCGCCCGGACCCGACCACAACCCGCACGACCGGCTCGTGGACGACGCGGCCATCCTCGCCGCGGTCCGGAACCTCGGAGGCACCGACGCCTCGTTCCTGGACGATCCCGAGCTGCGGGACATGGTGCTCCCGACGCTGCGCGCCGACTACGGAGCACTGGCCGGGTACCGCTGGACCGCGGGCCCCGCGCTGAACAGCCCCCTCACCGTGCTCGTGGGCGACTCCGACCCGGTCGTACCGGTCGCGTCGGTGGACGGCTGGGCACGACAGACGCGACAGGACAACGAGGTCCTGGTCCTCGCCGGGGGGCACTTCTATCTGAGCGAGCGGCTGGACGAGGTGCACGCGATCGTCACCAGCCGCTTGACGACACTGAGTGGGGGAAGCAGTGGAATTCCGGATCTTGGGCCCGTTGGAAGCGTCGGCGGGCGGACGGAAGCTGGCGCTGGGCGGACACAAGCAGCGAGCGGTGCTGGGGATGCTGCTGCTGCGCGCGAACCGGGTCGTCGCGACCAGCGAACTGCTGGCAGCGCTGTGGCCTGAGGACAACCGGCCCACGACGGCCCGCAAGATCGTGCAGAACGCGGTGTGGGGTCTGCGCGCGCTGTTCGCCGAGGACAACGGGGGCCAGCACCCGGCCGCACCCGCCCTCGTCACCCAGGCCCCCGGCTACGTCCTGCGCGTGGACCCCGAGCACGTCGATCTGCACCGCTTCAACCAGCGGGTGGCGGAAGGCCGGGCCTGCCTCTCCGCCGGCCGCCACGAGGAGGCCGCCGGTCTGCTGCGCGCCGCCCTCGACGAATGGCACGGCACCGCGCTCGCCGACCTCGCCGAGACGGGCACCGACTGGCCCGAGCTGACCGCTCTGAGCCAGCTGCGCCTCGACGTCATGGAGGACCGCTTCGAGGCCGAGCTGCGCAGCGGCCGGCACCACGAGATCCTCGGCGAACTGGTCTCCCTCGCCGAGGAGGAGCCGCTGCGCGAACGGCTCTGCGGCCAGCTCATGCTCGCGCTGTACCGGTGCGGCCGGCAGGCCGAGGCGCTGGACGTCTTCAGCCGGGTCCGCCGGTCCCTCGTCGACGAGCACGGACTGGAACCGTCGCGCGAACTCCAGTCGCTCCAGCAGAACATCCTCACCCACGACCTGTCCCTGACGCCCAGGGCCGCCGCCGCGCCGGAGCGCGAAGCGCCCCGGCACAGCCCGGTCCCGCCGCCCGAGCGGCCCGCCGACCGGCCGGCCGCGTTCGACCGGGCGGCCGCGGCGGCCGCGTTCGAGCGGGCGCCGGAGCGGCGGCCGGGCGACCGGTCCGGTGTGTTCGAGCGGGCGCCGGAGCGGCGGCCCGCCGGCCTTCCCGCGCACCGCCTGACGACCGATGCGCCGCAGGCGGGCGCCCCACGCGGACGGGCGGCCGAACCGGTCCTGCGCACCGAGCGCAGGACGGTCGCGCTGCTGCTGGTGCGCAACCGCTTCCCCGATCAGGCCACGGCCTTCGCCGAACTGCGCTCGTCCGTCACCCTGCACGACGCCGTCACCGCCGTCGCCGAGAGCGTCGTCGAACTCGGCGGCACCCTCGCCGGATCGCTCGGCTACGTCTCGATGGCGGTGTTCGGGCTGGACGACGACGGGAGCGACGCCTCCTTCGACGCGGTGCTGGCGGCCATCGAGCTGCGCGCCCGGCTGAGCCAGGTGCCCGGACCGACCTGGCACGCGGTCGTCTCCGCCGGCGAGGTGCTGGTCCGCCGGGACACGCAGGGCGAACCCACGTCCGTGTCCGTCGTCGGGCGGCTGGTCGACGAGGCGCGCTCGCTGCTCGCCGGCGTCCCCGCCGGGGAGATCCAGCTCACCGGCGACGCCGTGCGCGACACCGCCGGACTCGTCCGGCAGGCCCCGCACGAGCGGCCCGGCGTGCGTGTGGTGGCCGGACTGCGGTCCGACGACGACGCCGCGCTGCCCGCCCCGCCCGGCGGCCACGGTGCCGAACGCGCGGTGCTGAAGGGCCTGATGGACCGCACCCGCCGGCATGACGTGCCGCACCTGGTGACCATCCTGGGCGAACAGGGCACCGGCAAGACGCGCTTCCTCACCGATTTCGTCCGCGACATCCAGGGCGGGGCGGCGCGCGTGGTACGCGTGCGGGCCGACCGGGGCGCCTGGTGGACCGTGCCCGACCTGCTGCGGCTGTGCTGCGGGCTGGGCGCCGCCGACGCGGAGAGCGACCGGCTCGCCGAGGTCGTCCGCAGGGTCGCCGGCCGCGGCACGACCGCCGAACGGCTGCTGCGGCAGATCCGCGCGGCTCAGGAGTGCGGCGCCGAGGACGGCGACGCGGACCGCAAGGAGCGCGAGGCGCTGGAGAGCTGGCGCGAACTGCTGGTGCTGCTCGCCCGGGAACAGCCGCTGGTGCTGTGCGTCGACGACGCCCACCTCGCCGAGGACGCCGTGCTGGACCTGCTGGAGTGGCTGGCCTCCGAACCGCAGGACGCGCCCCTGTTCATGGTCGCGTGCGCCCGGCCGGCCCTGCTGGAACGGCGGCCCTTCTGGGGCGCCGGACTGCGCCACACCGGAACCCTCACCCTGGAGGGCATGCCCGGCCCGACCGACCACGCGCTCGGCGCGGGCTGGGTACGCGAACCCGCCGTCCATCAGCCGTCGGGCGGGCATACGTCGGGGCGGTGAGCGCCGGCACCGTGGGTGGAGCGCCGGGCGGGCCCATGACCGGGTGGTCAGCGGCCGGCACGGGAACGGTCGGTGCGGCGCCGGGCGGCCGGTGAGTGGCCGGCGCCGCGGCCGTGGCGCCGGTGGGCAGACGACCGGGCGGTGAGTGGCCTGCACCGGTACCGCGGGCGCGGTGCCGGGCGTGCGCATGACCGGGCGGTCAGCGGCCGGTACGGGTATCGCGGGTGCGGTGCCGGGCGGGCCAGGTTGGTCGCCCGGTTGCGCGGGCGGTGACGGCGAAGGAGGGGAGAGGGCCGGGTCACGGAGGGCGCGCCGTACGGCGGCCGACGGGACCGGGCCCGGAGGGTGGGAGGAGCGGCGTGTCGGGGGACCGGGCCCGGAGGGTGGGAGGAGCGGAGTGTCGGGGGACCGGGCCCGGAGGGTGGGAGGAGCGGAGTGCTGGGGGACCGGGCCCCGAGGTCGGAGGAGCGGGAGTGGGAGGTCCGGATCCTCGAACGCCAAGACTCCGCCTGCCGGACGGGAGAACCCGCGCCGGCCGAGAAGCCCCGCGACGGGGAGGGGCCACCGGGCGGGCCCGGGACCTGAGGACCCCAGCGGGGGCGAGGCACCGCAGGGGACGGAAAGCCCCGCGCCGGCCGAGATGTCCCGCGCCCGGGGAGGGACCACCGGGCGGATCCCGCTCCGGAAGCCCTCACCGGAGGCGAGGACCCGCAGGGGACGGAAAAGCCCTGCACCGGCCAAGAAGTCCCGCGCCGGCGAGGAGCCATCGGGCGAACCCCGGACCGGAGGGCTCCACCGGGGCCGAGGCCCCGCGCAGGGGACGGAAAGCCCGCTGCGCGCGGCGAGTTCGAGCGGCTGCCGGCACCGGCCGAGACGTCCCGCGCCGAGGGAAGGGCCACCGGACGGATCCCCGAACCGGAAGACCCGACCCGACGCGAGGACCCGCGGCGGACGGAAGGACCCGCGCCGAGCGTGAAGGCCGACCAGTCCGGACCCTGCGAACGCGCAGCCCACCAGGCGGACGGATGCCCATCCGAGAAGACCCCCGCCGGGAGGCACCTTCCCCCGGCGCGGGCCCTCTCCGTCGGCGTGCTGCTCCCGTCCGATGGGTCCTTCCGGGCGGCATGTCGCTCTTGGCCGGTGGGGCCTTCCCGGCGGGAGCACCACGCCGCCCGGTCCGACTCGGTCCTACCGGTGGTGAGGTGCTGCCGGTGCCAAAGGCCGCGCGGTGATCGCTCAGCGGGGGGAGTGGGGGAGTGCGCCGGAGCGGGTGGGGTCGCCGCCCGGGCCCGGTTCGGTGGCGAGGACCTGCCAGCGGGCGGGGGCGGTGGCCACCCGGCGGTAGTCGAAGCGGTGCTGGGTCGCGCGGCGCGTGACGTCGCACACGTGGACCTCGCCCGCCGGGGTGCGGCCCAGCATCGCCTCGCACTGGTCGACGAGGTCGCCGCCGGTCCACGGCCGGCCGGTGCCCGGTGCCGGTGCGGGCGATCGGTACACCAGGGCCGTGCCGGTGGCGACCGCGGCGTGCACGGACAGGCCCTGGACCAGCGGGGTGGGCGGGCCGAGCGGGGAGCCGGGGGTGGTGAGGAAGTCCCGGACGGCCAGCGCGGCCCGGATGGCGCGCTCGGCGCCGTCCTGAGGCGCATGCGGGTCTCCCACGAACAGCCCGAGCAGCACGGAGCCGATCGAGGTCGCCACCATGCCGCCCGCCTCGGTGACCTCCTCCCGCGCGAACTCGCACACGCTGTCGAGGACGCGGTCGACGTCGTCGGCTGACATGCCGTCGTACGAACCGGTGCCGAAGCCGATCCGCAGCATCAGCACACTGCCGGGCCGTTGGCTCTCCGTGCCGGTCTGCTCGATGTGCCCGCCCCTCTCGGCCTCGGCGCGCGCGGCGATGCCCGCGGGCGTGGACGGTGCGGTGGGTGCGGCCGCCGGGCGGGGCCGGGTGCCGGCGGTGTCCGGGGCGGCAGCCGGCCCCGCCGAAGCGTGGGCGTCGTGTCCGGCCGGGGCGTGGGCGTCGTGTCCGGACCGGGTCGGGGCCGCGGGTCTCGCCCGGTCGTGGTGCTCGTCGGCGGGGCCTCCGGGCCCGGCGGCGCGTGGCACGGGCCGCGTCGGGCGGCCGTCGGCACGGCCCGGCACGGCCGGGGTGGTGGCGGGGGGCAGGGGGCGGTCGGTGCGCGGCCGGGCGAGGAGGTCCAGCTGGGGGTCCTGGGCGAGGATGGAGCGCTGGAGCTGCTGGATGCCCCGGCCGGGTTCGAGCCCGAGGCCCTCGACGAGGGCGGCGTGGATACGGGTGTACACGCCGAGCGCGTCGGCCTGGCGCCCGCACCGGTACAGCGCCAGCATCAGCTGCTGCGCGGCGCGCTCGCGGAGCGGTTCGGCGCGGACGAACCCGTCCAGGTCCCGCAGTATGGACTGGTGTTCGCCGCATTGGAGTTCGACTTCGAAGCAGTCCTCCATCACGTCGAGCCGCTTCTGCTCCAGAGCCAACAGCTCCGGCCACTCCAGCCCCACCTCGGCCAGATCCGCGAGCGCCGGCCCGCGCCACAGGGCCAGCGACTCGCGCAGCGCGCCCCGGGCCCGCTCCGCGTCACCGGCCGACAGGGCCGCCCGGCCCTGCGCCGCCAGCCGCTGGAACCGCAGCAGGTCCACGCGTTCGGCGGGCACCCGCACCATGTATCCCGGCGCCCGGGTCAGCAGCTGCGCCGTGTCCGGTTCGTCGTCCGGCACGGTCAGCGACCGGCGCAGCCGCCACACCGCGTTCTGAAGGATCTTGCGCGCGGTGCCGGGCACCTGGTCGGCCGGCCACAGCGCCGCCGTCAGCTGCCGCGCGGACACCACCTGGTTGGCGTGCAGCAGCAGATAGGCCAGGGCCGCGCGCTGCCGTGTGCCGCCGAGCCGGACCGGTCCGGCCGTACTTCCCACTTCGAGTGGTCCCAGCAGTCGGAACTCCATGTGTCTCCCCCGTCGTCCGCGCCGGCGGCCAACGCGCGCCGGCGGTGCTGTGCGGGCCGGATGGCCCCAGGTGGGACAACGTCCGGCCGCGCACGTTTGTTCTCGCCGGGTCAGCCGGTGGCCGCTCCCGCCAGTCGCGCGCCATCACCGTCGCGCAGCAGCTCGCAGATGTCCCGCAGGCCGGCCCCCAGCCGGGCGATCTCCTCGTCGGCCAGCTCGATCGACGGCTCGAACCGCAGGGTGTTGACCGCGCTGGCCGTCGGGAAGGTCCGCACCCGGTGCTCGCGCAGCAGATGACCGGCCAGGAAGTACCCGAACAGGCCTGATCCGGCCAGCCCGCGCACCGCCTCCGACGCCGCGTCCGACTGGTCCTGGAACTCCAGGCCCAGCATCAGCCCCTTGCCGCGGACCTCCTTGACCTGCTCGGGGAAGTCGTCGCGGACCGACTCCAGCATGGCCCGCAGGGCCGCGCCGCGTTCCTCGGCCCGGCGGTAGGCGGCCCCGCCGTCGGCCTCCAGCAGCTCCAGGACCTTCAGCGCGATCGTGCAGGAGAAGCTGTCCTTGGCGAAGGTCGAGCTGTGCACGATCTCGAACTCCCGCCGGTAGCGGGCCTCGCGCACCAGCATCACCGAGGTCTTGGCGATGCCGCCGCCGAGCGTCTTGGCCAGCGTGTAGTAGTCGCCGCGCAGGCCCACCTGCGACGAGGCCAGCAGGGTGCCGGTGCGGCCCATGCCGCTCTGGATCTCGTCGACGACGACCGGGCAGTCGATCTCCTCGCAGAAGCGCTGGATCGCCTCGGCGAACTCCGCGGTCAGCACGTGGATGCCGCCCTCGCCCTGGACGGGCTCCAGCAGGAAGGCGCAGAACACCGGGAACTCCCGCTCCACGACGTCCACCTGCTTGCCGGCGACGGTGAGTTCGAAGACGACACCGCGGTCGCGTTCGTGGATCTCCTTCAGCGCCTCGGGCCGGTCCCACGGCACGAAGCGCGCCTGCGCGGCCAGTGACCGGAACGGGGTGCGGTACGCCTCGTTGTGGGTCAGCTGCACACTCGTGCCGAGCTTGCCGTGGAAGCCGCCCTCCAGGGCGAGGAACAGCGGCGGGCGCTCCAGCTGAGCGGTGTTGTGCTCCGCGAGCCGGCGCTCCAGCTCGGCGAGCGCCGCGGCCGGTCCCTCCGCGGCGCCGACGCCGAACCGTCGCAGCACCCGGTCGGCGACGACGGCGCCGTCGCCGGCGACGGCGTCCCGCGCCGAGCGCGCGGACCGCTCCAGCTCCTCGCCGAGCGCGGCGATGCGCATGCCCCGGTCCATCTCGGCGTGCTTGACGGCCGCTTCGACGGCCTCGGCGCCGGTGTTGGCGAAGATGGCGAAGTAGGGCTCGTCGGTGCCGAGTTCGCGGTGGACGATGCGGTTCAGCTCGGACGCGAGGCGGTTGGCGTAGGGGTGGCGGGAGAACTGGGCGTGCACGGGGGTCCCGGCCTCCAGCAGCTCCCGGGCGCAGCGGACGATCTCCGGATGGTTGTGGCCGAGCAGCACCGACCCGTAGCCGCCGGCGAAATCGGTGATCGCGATCTCGCCACCGTCCGCACCGCGCTGGTACAGCGTGTTCCCTTTGGAGCGCACGTACTCGACGGCCAGACCGGCCATGCCCAGGACTTCGCGGAGATACGGTTCGGCGAGTTCCGGCCCTTCGGCCGCGGAGTTGTTGGTGTCCATGAGCACAGATTGCGCCATTCGGGTCAACGGCCGGTCATTGCCAGCTCATAAGCACCGCACAGGCGGGCGGGAGCAGGCGATTACCGGCCGATGAGGAGCCTTCGAAAACGTGGCGGTACGTTGACGAACGCGGGCCCTGGTTCGCCAACGGCAGGGCCTGAGCGTGCCCCGCGAAAAGGATCGGAGAATACGGAATGAATTCCGCGCCCGCTGACCTCGACGCAGTCACCGCGGTCCCCAGCCCGCCAGCCCACGACGCGGTGACCCCCGCGGTGCTGCGATCCGTGATGTCGCGGTTCGCCACCGGAGTCACCGTGATCACCGTGGGCGGCGAGCACCTGCACGCGATGACCGCCAACGCCTTCAGTTCGGTGTCCCTGGAACCGCCGTCGGTGCTGTGCAGTGTGGGGCACAGTGCGGTGATGCACGGGGCCCTGACCTCGGCGGGCCGGTTCGCCGTCAACATACTCGACGTCGGACAGGAACCGCTGGCCCGGCACTTCGCCGACAAGAACCGCACCCTGGGCGCCGCCCAGTTCGACGGCGTCCCGTGGACGCCGGGCGAGCGGACGGGCGCCCCGCTGCTGGGCGGCTCGCTGGCCTGGCTGGAATGCGAACTCACCGCCGCGCACGAGTTCGGTGACCACACCATCTTCATCGGCACCGTGATCGGAGCGGGCCAGTTCACCGAGGGCCGTGGACTGCTGTTCGTCGACGGCCGATTCGGCCGCCCCGAATTGTCCGCGCGCTGACCCGCGGCCTCCCGGAGGCCGGGAAAAGGCGGCAAGGCGATCCGATGACCCGTTCATGACCGCGATGAGATCGGCGAATGCCGTGACCGTGAACTGTTCGTTCCCCGCCCCTGCTTTCATGGCACGTCTGTAAAAGCACCACGGAGTGGGAATTGGAGTTGTACATGACCGGCAATGACCGTTCACCGGTGACCGTCATCGGCCTCGGGCTGATGGGCCAGGCGCTGGCCTCCGCCTTCCTGAAGGGTGGTCACCCGACCACCGTCTGGAACAGGTCCGCCGACAAGGCGGCGGACCTGGTCGCCGGGGGAGCCGTGCTCGCCGGCAGCCCGGACGAGGCGGTCACGGCCGCCGAGCTGATCGTGGTCTGTGTGTCCGACGACGACGCGCTGCACGCCGTACTGGACCCGGTGGCCGAGAAGCTGCGCGGCCGCGTGGTGGCCAACCTGACCTCCGGCTCCTCGGACCAGGCGCGGGCCAACGCCGCGTGGTCCGCGGAGCGGGGTTTCGGCTACCTCGACGGCGCCATCATGACCGTACCGGCCGGCGTCGGGGCCCCGGAGTCGGTGTTCTTCTACGCCGGCCCCAAGGAGGCCTACGACCGCAACGCAGAAGCGCTGGCCCTGCTCGGCGGCGGCACCACCTACCTCGGTGAGAACCACGCCCTGGCGCCGCTGTACGACGTGGCGCTGCTCGGCACGATGTGGGGGACGCTCAACAGCTTCCTGCACGGTGCCGCGCTGCTCGCCACGGCGGACGTCAAGGCGTCGGAGTTCCTGCCCTGGGCGACCAAGTGGGTGGACGCCGTCAAGATGTTCGCCACGGACTACGCCGGGCAGATCGACGCCGGTGACGGCGCCTACCCCGCCCGGGACGCGACCATGGAGGTGCACGCCGGTGCGCTGAAGCACCTGCTGCACGAGAGCGAGTCGCAGGGCGTCAACGCCGAACTGCCGCGGTTCGTCGACGGGCTGATGCAGCGCACCATCGCCGCGGGCTTCGGCAAGAACAGCTACGCCAGCATGATCGAGCTGTTCCGCACCCCGGAGAAGTAGTGAAGTAGACGAGCCACCCGAATACCGAAGGGCCCGGACCGGTTCCCCCGCCGCTCCGGGCCCTTCGTGTGTGTCGTCCGCCGGCCCTGTGCATCTACCCGCACCTGCGCCTCCGTGCGGAGACGGCGGCGGCGGCCCGCACGACCTCGTCGGTCGCGCGGGCCGCCGCCGGCCGGGGGCCGCCGCACCGGCCCCCTCACACAGAGGTCGGTGGGGTGCGAGCGGGCCTCACAGGAAGTACGTGCCGGGTTCCAGACCCATCAGCACCCGGCCCTGCACCTCCAGGTTGGCGCCCAGCTGCACCAGGGCGTGCAGCGAGAAGCCCTGGATGTCGCGGTGGAAGCGCTGGAGGTCCACGTCGGAGCGGATCACCGAACCGCCGCTGGCCGCGTACAGCGTCTCGACCGCCTCCTTGGCCAGCTGGCCCGCGTAGGCCGTCTGGCCGCGGATGACGGCCTTCTCCGCGTCGGTCGGCTGCTCGCCCGCGTCGGCCGCCCGCTGGAGCACCTCCAGCCAGCGCTCCGACAGGGCACGCGCCGCCTCGATCTTGTTGGCGGCGATCGCCAGCTGCTGCTGGGTGGGCGGGTGTTCGCGCTGGTCCGTCCAGTCCGTGTAGGTGATGCCGCGGCCCGGCACCCGCTCCAGGAACAGCTCGTACGCGCCCTCGGCGATGCCGACGAGGGTCGCGGCCACGCTGGACAGGATGTAGCCGAGCAGCCCGTAGTTGCGGCCGGTCGCACCGGTGTTGGAGCGGTCACCGGTCGCGCTGACCATGGCCTCCTCCAGCGGCACGGTGCGGTGCGCCGGCACGAACAGGTCGGCGGCCTTCACCGTGCCGCTGCCGGTGCCCGCGCCGGACGTGACGTGCCAGTCGTCCTCCAGGGTCAGCTCGGCCGTCGGCACCAGCGCGACCAGCTCCTGGTGAGTCCCGTCCGGCTGCTCCACCAGCGCGGCCAGCAGGTCCCAGTCGGCCCCGCGGACACCGGAGTTGTACCGCCAGGTGCCGTCCAGCCGGTACCCGCCGTCGACCGGCTTGAGCGTGCCGCTCGGCGCGAACACGATCGACACCCGCGTCGAACCGGAGGCGAAGACCTCCTCCTGCGCCCGGTCGGGGTAGAGGCTGACCGCCCAGGCGCTGGTCAGCCACACCATCGTCAGCCAGCCGGTCGACGGGCAGCCGCGGGCGACCTCGGAGATGATCCGCGCCTGCTGCGCGGCGTCCAGGTCGAGACCGCCGTACGTCCTGGGCACCGCGGAGCGGAAGACCCCGGCCTTCTCCAGGAGCTGAATGTTCTCCTCGACGATCCAGCGCCGCTGCTCGCTCTCCTGCCCGTTGCGGCGCAGCGTCGGCACGGCGGCACGCACGCCGTCGAGCACGGAGGCGAGTTCTTCTTCGGTGGCCATCGGACTTCTCCTCGTCGCACGGGATTCAAAACGGCGCGGGTCACGCTGTGCGTTCACGCTATGCCGGATGATTCGCGGAACGGAAAACCCGTGATCTCATCCCGGTAATGCGTGCGGAACCCGACGGGAGCCTGCCGGGACCGCGGCGAGGACAGCCGATTACCCGTCGATTACCGATCGATTGCCGCCGGATTGACGGGCGGTGGGCGGGCTTTTCGGCGGCCCGGATCCGTCTGGCACTATGAGCGCATGAATGAGCCTTGGGACGCCCTTGTTTCCGCCGCCGCCGAGGACAGCGCGGCACTTATCGAGAAATGCGCCGGGGACTGGTCCCGGCCCGCCGGTGAACTGACCTGGAGCTGTACGCAGACCGTCGACCACCTCTCCCAGGCGGTGTACGGCTACGCGGCGCTGCTCATCGCCCGGCCGACCGACCGCTATGTGGCGCTGCGGGTCGCCATGGACCCCTCGGCACCCGCCGACGAGATCGCGGAGAGCGTCCGGATCGGCGCCACCCTGCTCGCCCAGACCGTGCGCACCACGGACCCCGCGGCCCAGGCGTGGCACCCCTGGGGTCCGGGCGACGCCAGCGCGTTCGCCGCCGCCGGCGTCCTGGAACTCCTCGTGCACAGCCGGGACATCGCCCAGGGCTTCGGCATCGAGGCCACCGCCCCGGACGACGAACTGTGCGCACCCGTTGTCGACCGCCTGTTCCCCGGGGCGCCGAGCGGCCACCGGCCCGCCGACACCCTCCTGTGGTGCGCGGGCCGGATCGCGCTGCCCGGACTGCCCCGGCGGACGGACTGGCGCTGGTACGGCGAGACGCGCTGACCGGCCGCCGCCGGACACACGAACGCCCCCCGGGCCGGCCCGGGGGGCGTTCGCATGCCGCGTACGGCGTGGTTACTCGGCGGCCACCAGGCCCGTCGAGGCCACCGGCCGGTCGATGGCCATCATCCAGCGGCCGTCCTCGACACGGCGCAGCACATCGGTGCAGACGCCCTCCAGGTGGACCGGCTCGCCGTCCTTGCCCACGGTGTCGATGCTGTACCGGACGCCGACCAGGGCCACGTCGCCGGCCACGTACGAGTGCGTCAGCTCCGCCTTCAGCGAGGGCTTCGCGGCCAGGAACTCCTTGAACCACGCCAGCCGCGCCGCCCCGGTGAGGGGTTCGCCGGAGAAGTTGGAGATGGCGTCCTCGCGGTAGAGGCTGTCGAATATCGCCCCGTCGCCGGTGTTGAACGCCTGGAGGAAGACCTCGTTCTGGGTGTCCGGGTCGTCGGTGAGGTCAGGGTTGTTCGGGTCGAAGTCGGTGCTGAAGTCGTAGGCCATGGTGAACCGGCCCGCCTCTCTGTGAAGGATGACTGGGACGTGCAGGGTCGTGGGACTCGAAACGCTCGGTCACTCCAGGCCGAGGGTCTGCCGGGCGGCGCGCAGACCCGACTCGACCGCCCCGTCCAGGAAGCCCGACCAGCCGTTCGCCACGTCACCGCTCGCGAAGGCGACACGGCCGCTGGTGTTGTGGATGGACGGGTACAGCGAGGTGAGCTGGCCCGGCTTGCGGAAGGCCCAGCCGCCGCGCGCGTAGGGGTCACGGCCCCAGTCGTGCGCCCGCACCTCGATGATGTCCAGCTCGGCGCCCAGCTGCCGGACAGCACTGGTGACCTGGGCCTTGTCGGCGGGGTTGAGGGTCGGGTCGGTGCTGAAGGCCACGTACAGCAGGCCCTGGCTCGTCTCCTTGAAGGGCATGAGCATGGGGATCGGCGAACCGCCCTCGGCGCCCTGTGCGGAGAACTTCCCGGCGCCGGCCTTCGCGTGGATGAACATCTTGTACGCGTTCGGCACCGCGATGCCCTGGGAGCCGGCCGTGGTGTGCGCCGCCGGCAGCGACGGGGAGAACTTGATGGTGGGCCAGACGTTGACCGGTACGGCCACGACCACGTTGGTCGCGCTGTAGCGCACCCCCGACTTCAGCGTCACGTACACCAGCGAACCGGTGTCGGTGACCGACGCGACCGGGGAGTTCAGCCGCAGCACCGGCTTGGCCTCGGCCAGCATGGCGTTGAGCAGCCCGGACGTGCCGTTCGCCATGCGCCAGCGCTGGGTGTCGGCCCAGCCCTGGTTGCTCCAGCCCGCCAGCGACCACCAGTGCGACAGCATGGTGAGCGCGCCCTGCGTGCTGGACCCGCCCGAGTAGATCGCCGTCTGCCCGTTGACCAGCAGCTCCTCCTCGGCGGTGAGGCCGAGCTGGTTGAGCCGGTCGCGCAGCGACAGCCGGTCCAGGCTCGCCAGGAGGTCCGACCGGTACAGCGGCTCGAAGGGCCGCTCGAAGTACTGGCGCGACCCGTCGAAGAGCCGCTCCAGCACCGCGCCCGTGCGGTTGAAGGCGTCCTCCGGGGTGAACTCCTTCGGACCGGAGGGCGTCGGCAGGAGGACCCGGTCCACCGGGTGCTCCTCCGCCAGGGCGATGTTGTACCGCTTCAGTTCGGCGGCGATGTGCGGCTGGGTGGTCTCCACCCAGGTGCCGCCCATCTCCACCTGGTGACCTCCGAAGGTGTCGACGTAGGTGCGGCCGCCGATGCGGCCGCGCGCCTCCAGGAGCAGCACCCGCTTGCCGCGAGCCCGCAGTTCACGGGTGGCGGTGATCCCCGCGAATCCCGCTCCGATCACGATGACGTCGTACGGCCCCTCCTCGGCCGCCCGCGCCGGGGCGGCGGCGAGCACGGGGGCCGCCGCCAGAGCAGCCGAGCCGCCGATCGCCTTGAGCAGGGTCCGGCGCGAGGGGCGCCGCGACGTCGTGGCCTTGGCGGTGGTGTCGTTTAGGTGTCTCATGTCTTCCACAAGGATGTTTGGTGCGCGTCTGACGACGGCCCGACGGATGGGATGCGGGGGCGGGAAGCGGGGGGGAACGGGAGGACGGCGAGAGGCGGGGGGACCGTCCGGGCCGGACTACTCCTGGCCGTACGGGTCGTCGACGGCGTACCGCCAGATGCCGTCCTCGCCGAGGCGCAGCACGTCCACGCCGGTGCCCGTCAGGTGCTCCGGCTTGCCGTCGTCGTCGACCGTGTCGATCTCCCAGTCGACGATCAGCAGCGCGGTGTCACCGGTCACGAAGATCTGCCGCGTCTTGGTGCTGATCTTCGGGCCACGGGCCAGGAATGCCCGCTGGTACTCCCGGCGCGCGTCACCGGTCAGCGGCCGGCCCGGCTCCCAGACGGCGACGGCCTCGTCCGTGTAAAAGAAGTCCATGGCTTCGAAGTCGCCGCGGTTGAACGCGTCGACATATTGCGAGGTGTGCTTTTCCACGGTCTCGTGCAGCTGTGACATGAGAACTGTCGACCTGCCTTCTCGTTGTCGGCGTTCGAGTCATTTCCGGTACGGAAGGTATTCGAGGCCGTTCTGCGGGCCGCTCATCGGGCGGTAATCAAGTGATCTCGCATCGCGGAATTACCCGATCGAGATTGCCTGCTGAGGGGCGGGAGAGAATGCCCGGCCTACGATCGGCCCCAGGTTTCGGCACCAGATCGGAAGTCTCGGTAATTCGGCCGGAAAGGCAGTCGGGCACGATGACGAATCAGCGGAACGTGGAAACAGCCGTGACGGGTGGCGGCGAGGGCGAGGCGATCGCGGTCGTCGGCCTGTCCTGCCGCCTGCCGGGCGCGGACGGGCCCGAGGCGTTCTGGGAGCTGCTGCGCACCGGCTCGGACGCCATCACCCCGGTCCCCGCGGACCGCTGGCGCTCGGCGATCGGCGAGGACACCCCCGAGGACACCGTCCCCGGCATGCGCCGCGGCGGCTTCCTCGACCGGATCGACACCTTCGACGCCGCGTTCTTCGGCATCGCGCCGCGTGAGGCCGTCACCATGGACCCGCAGCAGCGGCTGGTGCTGGAACTCGCCTGGGAGGCACTGGAGCACGCCGGCATCGTGCCCGCCGCCCTGCGCGGCAGCCGCACCGCCGTGTTCGTCGGCACCCTGCGCGACGACTACGCGGCCCTGCTCTACCAGCACGGCGCCGCCGCGGTCACCCAGCACACCATGGCCGGCGTCAACCGGGGCGTCATCGCCAACCGGGTCTCCTACCACCTCGGCCTGAACGGCCCGAGCCTCACCGTCGACTCCGCCCAGTCGTCGTCCCTGGTCGCCGTGCACCTCGCCTGCGAGTCGCTGCGCTCCGGCGAGTCCGACGCGGCGATCGTCGCCGGTGTCAACCTGAACATCCTCGCCGAGGGCGCCGTCACCGAGGAGCGCTTCGGCGGCCTGTCGCCGGACGGCACCACCTACACCTTCGACGCCCGCGCCAACGGGTTCGTCCGCGGCGAGGGCGGCGCCGCCGTCGTCCTCAAGCCGCTGTCCCGCGCGCTCGCCGACGGCGACACCGTGCTCGGCGTGATCCGTGGCAGCGCCGTGAACAACGACGGCGCCACACCCGGCCTCACCGTCCCCGGCCAGGACTCGCAGGAGCGGGTGCTGCGCGAGGCGTACGAGCGGGCCGGCGTCGACCCCGCCACCGTGCAGTACGTCGAACTCCACGGCACCGGCACCCCGGTCGGCGACCCCATCGAGGCCGCCGCGCTCGGCGCGGTGCTCGGCGCCGCCCGCACCGGCGACCGGCCGCTGCACGTCGGCTCCGTCAAGACCAACGTCGGCCACCTGGAGGGCGCGGCCGGCATCACGGGCCTGGTGAAGACCCTGCTCGCGCTCTCGCACCGCGCGCTGCCCCCGAGCCTGAACTTCGGCACCGAGAACCCGGCCATCCCGCTCGCCGAGCTGGGCCTGCGGGTGCAGCGCGAGCTGACCGGCTGGCCCGCGCCCGACCAGCCGCTGATCGCGGGCGTCTCCTCCTTCGGCATGGGCGGCACCAACGCCCACGTCGTGCTGGAGGAGGCGCCGGACACGCCCGCGGCGTCCGGCGCCCGGCAGGAGGACGGCGTCCCGGAGCGGGACGGAACCCCGGTGGACGGCGCCGCCCTGCTGCCCTGGGTCGTCACCGCCCGCGGCGAGAACGCGCTGCGCGCGCAGGCCGGCCGGCTGCGCGAGTTCGCCGCTGACCGCGACGCGGACGCCGCCGACCTCGGCTTCTCCCTCGCCGCCACCCGCACCGTGTTCACCCACCGCGCCGTCGTCCTCGCCGACGACCGGGACGGCATGCTGACCGGGCTGGACGCGCTGGCCGCCGACACGCCCGCCCGGAACGTCGTCACCGGTGTCGCCGGCCCCGGCCGCACCGCCCTGCTGTTCACCGGGCAGGGCGCGCAGCGCATCGCCATGGGCCGCGAACTGCGCGCCGCCTTCCCGGCGTTCGCCTCCGCCTTCGACGAGGTGTGCGCGCACTTCGCACCGCTGCTGGACCGCCCGCTCGCCGAGGTCGTCGACTCCGGCGAGGGCCTGGACGACACCGGCTACACCCAGCCCGCGCTGTTCGCCGTCGAGGTGGCCCTGCACCGGCTGGTGGCCGGCTGGGGCGTGCGCGCCGACCTGGTCGCCGGGCACTCCATCGGCGAGATCGCCGCCGCGCACATCGCCGGGGTGTTCTCCCTGGAGGACGCCGCCAAGCTGGTCGCCGCGCGCGGCCGGCTCATGCAGGCGCTGCCCGCGGGCGGCGCCATGGTCGCGGTCCAGGCCGCCGAGGCCGAGGTGCTGCCGCTGCTCGCGGGCCTGGAGGACGAGGTCGCGGTCGCCGCCGTCAACGGGCCCCGCTCGGTGGTGATCTCCGGCGCCGCCGAGCAGGTCGCCCGGATCGCGGACCGGCTCGCCGCCGACGGCCGCCGCACCCGCCGGCTGACCGTCTCGCACGCCTTCCACTCGCCGCTGATGGCGCCCATGCTCGACGAGTTCCGCCGCTTCGCCGAACAGCTGACCTTCCACGAGCCGCGCGTCGCCGCCGTCTCCACCGTCACCGGCCGCCCCGTCGCCCCCGGCGAGTGGAGCTCGCCCGGCTACTGGGTCGAGCAGGTACGCCGCCCCGTGCGGTTCCTGGACGCCGTGCGGGCGCTGGAGTCCGCGGGCGCCACCACCCTGCTGGAGCTGGGCCCCGACGCCGTCTGCGCCACGATGGCCGCCGACTGCCTCCAGGACACCGACGCCGTCGCGCCGATCGCCGCGCTGCGCTCCGGCCGGCCCGAGCCGCGCACCCTGCTCACCGCGCTGGCCCAGGCCTTCACGCGCGGCACCGACGTGGACTGGGCCGCCGTCCACGCCCAGGCGGGCGGCCGGCGCGTCCCGCTGCCCACCTACGCCTTCCAGCGGGAGCGCCACTGGATCGGCGGCCCCGCGCGTGCCGCCGCCGCGTTGCCGCAGACCGCCGAGCAGCCGGCCCCCGCCGCCGGCCCCGCACGCCGCCCCGCCGCCGGCACCGACACCACCGCCGTCGTCCTCGACAGCGTCGCGGCCGTCCTGGAGTACGGCCCGGACCGCCGCGTCGAGCTCCACACCACGTTCAAGGACCTCGGCCTGGACTCGCTGATGTCGGTCGAGCTGCGCGACGCGCTGTCCGCCGCCACCGGCCTGCGCCT
This sequence comes from Streptomyces sp. NPDC001532, assembly GCF_040298625.1. Classification (NCBI taxonomy): domain Bacteria; kingdom Bacillati; phylum Actinomycetota; class Actinomycetes; order Kitasatosporales; family Streptomycetaceae; genus Streptomyces; species Streptomyces sp. NPDC001532. Next base: position 12,671 of record NZ_JBEPAL010000047.1, on the reverse strand, counting down.
GCCCGGCGGCCTCCTCTTCGACCACCCGACCCCCGCCGCCCTGATCGCCCACCTCGACACCCGGCTCGCCGAGACCGGCGCCGCCGAGGCGGACGACGTCACCGCCCCGGCCGCCGGAGCGGACGAGCCCATCGCGATCGTCGGCATGGCCTGCCGCTACCCGGGCGGCGTCGGCTCGCCGGAGGACCTGTGGCGGCTGCTCGCCGAGGGCGGCGACGCCATATCCGGCTTCCCCGTCGACCGCGGCTGGGACCCCGGCCTCTACGACAACGACCCGGCCGCCGGCGGCCACAGCACCGTCCGCGACGGCGGCTTCCTGCACGACGCCGCCCTGTTCGACAACGAGTTCTTCGGCATCTCGCCGCGTGAGGCCCTTGCCATGGACCCGCAGCAGCGCCTGCTGCTGGAGACCGCGTGGGAGGCCGTCGAGCGGGCCGGCCTGGACGCCGCCGCGCTCAAGGGCACCCGCACCGGCGTGTTCGTCGGCGCGACCGCCCTGGAGTACGGGCCGCGCATGCACGAGGCCCCGGAAAGCGTCGAGGGCCACGTGCTGACCGGCACCACGCCGAGCGTGCTGTCCGGCCGGATCGCCTACCAGCTCGGTCTGGTCGGCCCGGCCGTCACCGTCGACACCGCCTGCTCCTCCTCCCTGGTCGCCCTGCACCTGGCCGTGCGCTCACTGCGCTCGGGAGAGACCACCCTCGCGATCGCGGGTGGCGCGACCGTGATGTCCTCGCCCGGCATGTTCGTGGAGTTCTCCCGCCAGCGCGGCCTGGCCCCCGACGGCCGCTCCAAGTCCTTCGCCGCCGCCGCCGACGGCACCTCCTGGTCGGAGGGTGTCGGTCTGCTGGTGGTGGAGCGGTTGTCGGACGCGCGGCGCAACGGGCACCAGGTCCTCGCGGTGCTGCGCGGCAGCGCGGTGAACCAGGACGGTGCGAGCAACGGTCTGACCGCGCCGAACGGTCCTTCGCAGGAGCGGGTGATCCGGCAGGCGCTGACCGACGCGCGGCTGGCGCCGGCCGACGTGGACGCGGTCGAGGCGCACGGCACCGGCACCCGGCTCGGCGACCCGATCGAGGCCCAGGCGCTCCTCGCCACCTATGGCCAGAACCGTGAAGACCCGCTGTACCTGGGGTCGTTGAAGTCGAACATCGGGCACGCGCAGGCCGCCGCCGGCGTCGGCGGTGTCATCAAGATGATCCAGGCGATGCGCAACGACCTGCTGCCGCGCACTCTGCACGTCGACGAGCCCTCGCCGCACGTCGACTGGACGGCCGGCGCCGTCGAACTGCTCACCGAGGAACGTCCGTGGACGCGCGGCGACCGCCCGCGCCGGGCCGCCGTCTCGTCGTTCGGCATCAGCGGCACCAACGCCCACGTCATCATCGAGGAAGCGGACCCCGAGCCCCCGGCACCGGCCACCACCGAGCCCCCCGCCGCCGACGCGGGCGAGGCTCCCGCCGGCCCGTGGCTCCTCTCCGCGCACAGCCCCGAGGCACTGCGCGCCCAGGCGGCCCGCCTGCGCGAGTCCATCACCGGCGCCGACCCCGCCGACATCGGCTGGTCCCTCGCCGCCACCCGGACCGCCCTGCCGGAGCGCGCCGTCCTGACCGGCGCGACCCCGGACGCGCTGACCGCCGCCCTCGCCACCCTGGCCGACGGCGGCAGCGCGCCGGACGTGGTCACCGGCAGCGCCGCCGGAGCGGGCCGCACCGCGTTCCTCTTCACCGGCCAGGGCGCCCAGCGCCTCGGCATGGGACGCGAACTGCACGCGTCCTCACCGGTGTTCGCCGCCGCCCTGGACGCGGTGTTCACCGCGATCGACCCGCACCTCGACCGCCCGCTGCGCGAGGTGATGTTCGCCGCCGACGGCAGCCCCGAGGCGGAACTGCTGCACCGCACCGCCTACACGCAGCCCGCCCTGTTCGCCGTGGAGACCGCCCTGTTCCGGCTCGCCGAGCACCACGGGACGGTGCCCGACCTGCTGGCCGGGCATTCGATCGGCGAGGTCACCGCCGCGCACGTGGCCGGGGTGCTCACCCTGGAGGACGCCGCGAAGCTGGTCGCCGCGCGCGGCCGGCTGATGCAGTCCGCGCGGCCCGGCGGCGCCATGGTCGCCATCGAGGCCGGAGAGGCGGAACTCGCCCCGGAGCTGGCGGAACTGACCGGTCGGCTCGCCCTCGCCGCCGTCAACGGACCCACCTCCGTGGTGGTCTCCGGCGACGAGGACGCCGCCGTGGAACTCGCCGCGCGCTGGGAGGCCCGCGGACGGCGGACCCGCAGGCTCCACGTGAGCCACGCCTTCCACTCGCCGCACATGGACGACGTCCTCGACGAGTTCCGCGAGGTCGCCGCCGGCCTCGCCTTCCGCCCGCCGCGCATCCCGGTCGTCTCCACGGTCACCGGCGACGTGGCCACCGCGGAGCAGCTCACCTCACCGGACTACTGGGCCGACCAGATCCGCCGCCCCGTCCGCTTCCTCGACGCGGTGCGCACCCTCGCCCGGCACGGTGTGAGCGTCTTCGCCGAGGCCGGTCCCGACCCGGTCCTGACCTCCCTCACCCGCGCCGCGCTCGGCGACACCGTGACCGCCGTCCCGCTGATGCGGACCGGACGGCCCGAAGCGGACGCGTTCACCGGCGGGCTCGCCCTCGCCTGGGCGCACGGCGCGCCCCTGGACGCCACCACCTTCCACCCCGGCGGCCGCCGCGTCGACCTGCCCACCTACGCCTTCCTGCGCAGCCACTACTGGCTCGCCCCCGACGGCCCCACCGACGCCCGCGGCCTCGGCCTGGACCCCGCCGACCACCCGCTGCTGCACACCGCGGTGGACGTCGCGGGCCAGGACGACCTGCTCCTGACCGGCCGGCTGTCCACGGACACCCACCCCTGGCTCGCCGACCACGCCATCGGCGGCACCGTCCTGGTGCCCGCCACCGCCTTCCTCGAACTCGCCCTTGCGGCGGGCGGGCGCCTCGGCGCCGACCGGGTCGACGAGCTGACCCTGGAGGCCCCGCTGGTGCTGCCCGAGCACACCCCGGTGCGCGTCCAGGTCGCCGTCGGAGCCCCGGACCCCTCCGGCGGCCGCACCTTCGGCGTGTACGCCCGCCCCGACGCCGGGTCCGGCGAACCGGAGACCTGGACCCGGCACGCCTCCGGCGCCCTCGGCGCCGGCCCGGCCGGCGCCGCCCCCGCCGAAGTACCGGCCGAGTGGCCGCCCGCGCACGCCACCGCCGAACCGCTGGACGGCGTCTACGACCGGCTGGCCGGCCTCGGCTACGGCTACGGACCCGTCTTCCAGGGGCTGACCGCCCTGTGGCGGTCCGGCGACGAGCTGTACGCCGAGGTCGCGCTGCCCGCCGACCAGCACGCCGGCGCCGACCGGTACGCCCTGCACCCGGCGCTGTTCGACGCGCTGCTGCACCCGCTGGTCCTGCACGCCGCCGGCACGGAGAGCGGCGCCGACTCCATCCGGCTGCCCTTCGCCTGGTCCGGCCTCACTCTGCACGCGGGCGGCGCCACCACTCTGCGCGTGCGCATCACCCCCGCCGGCGCCGACGGCTACGCCCTCACCGCCGCCGACCCGGCCGGCGCGCCCGTGCTCTCCCTGGAGCGGCTGACCCTGCGGCCCATCGCCCGCGACCAGCTCGCCGCCGCCGTCACCCGCCGGACCGACGCGCTTCACGACATCGAGTGGCAGCCGGTCACCGTGCCCGACGCACCGGACCTCACCCTCGCGGAGGCGGCGGACGGCGAACTCCCCGAGGCCGACGCCCTGGTGGTGCGCGCCGAGCTGCTCGCGACCGAGCCCGGCGCGGACCGCGCCGCTGCCGCGCGCCGCACGGCGAGCGCCTTCCTCGGCCTCGTCCAGCGCTTCCTCGCCGACCCCCGGCACGAGAACACCCGGCTCGTCGTCGTCACCCGCGGCGCGGTCGCCGCGGCACCCGGCGAGGACATCCGGTCCCTGGCCGCCGCCCCCGTGTGGGGCCTCGCCCGCACGATCCAGTCGGAGCACCCGGACCGCATCGTGCTCGTCGACGCCGACACCGACACCGACGCGGGCACCGACGGCGTACGCGCCTTTGGGCCGGGCCACGACGCCCCGCTGCTGCGTGCCGCCCTCGCGGCCGGAGAGCCGCAACTGGCGGTGCGCGACGGCTCGTTCCTCGCCCCGCGGCTCGTCCGGGCGGCGGCCGGCGGACAGCTGCCCGACCGGCTCGCCGACGGCGCGGTGCTGATCACCGGTGGCACCGGCGGACTCGGCGCCCTCTTCGCCCGGCACCTGGTGACCGAGCACGGGGTGCGCGAGCTGGTGCTGGTCAGCCGGCGCGGTCCGCAGGCGCCGGGCGCCGCCGAACTGTCCGACGAGCTGCGCGCACTGGGCGCCGAGGTGGCGGTCGAGGCGTGCGACGTCGCCGACCGCGCCCAGCTCGCCGAGCTGATCGACCGCGTCGGCCCGCGGCTGACCGGCGTCGTCCACACCGCCGGCGTCCTCGACGACGCCACCGTGGAGAGCCTGACGGACGAACAGCTGGAGCGGGTCCTGCGGCCCAAGGCCGACGCCGCCTGGCACCTGCACGACCTCACCCGCGACCTGGACCTCGCCGCGTTCGTGGTGTTCTCCTCCGTCTCAGGTCTGCTCGGTACCGCCGGCCAGGCCAACTACGCCGCCGCCAACGCCTTCCTGGACGCCCTCGCCGCCCACCGCCGCGCCCACGGCCTGGCCGCGCTGTCGCTCGCCTGGGGACTGTGGGACGCCACGCACGGCATGGGCGGCACCCTCGGCGAGGCCGACCTGGCCCGCTGGAGCCGGGCCGGCATCCGGCCGCTCACCCCGGAGCAGGGCCTCGCCCTGTTCGACGCGGCGCTCGCGGGCGACCGGGCCCTGCGCGTGCCCGCCGCCTTCGACCTGGCCGCCCTGCGCGCCGCCGGCACCGAACCCGCCGCCCTGCTGCGGGCCCTGGTCCGCACCCGGCCCCGGCGCACCGCCGCCGCGGCCTCGGCGGGCGGCGGCTCCGACTGGTCGACACGCACCGCGGCGCTGCCCGAGGACGAGCGCCGCGAGACCGTCCTCGACCTGGTGCGCGGCACCGTCGCCGGCGTCCTCGGCCACTCCGACCCGCGACGCCTGGACCCGCAGCGGGCCTTCAAGGAGATCGGCTTCGACTCGCTCGCCGGGGTGGAGCTGCGCAACCGCCTGAACACGGCCACCGGGCTGCGGCTGCCCGCCACCGTGGTCTTCGACCACCCGTCCCCGCAGTCCGTCGCCGAATACCTGCTGTCCCGGCTGACCGGCGTCACCGCCGCCGCCGTCCCGGCCCGTCCGGCCCGGCGGGTCGCGGCCGACGAACCGATCGCCATCGTCGGCATGGCCTGCCGCTATCCCGGCGGGATCGGCTCGCCGGAGGACCTGTGGCGGCTGGTCGCCGAGGGCCGGGACGCCATCAGCACCTTCCCGGAGAACCGCGGCTGGGACCTGGAGACCCTCTACGACCCGGACCCCGAGCGCACCGGCACCTCGTACGTCCGCCACGGCGGCTTCCTGCACGAGGCCGACCTCTTCGACCGCGAGTTCTTCGGCATCTCCCCGCGCGAGGCGACCGCGATGGACCCGCAGCACCGGCTGCTGCTGGAGACCGCGTGGGAGACCTTCGAGAGCGCCGGCCTCGACCCCGCCGGCCTGCGCGGCTCCCGCACCGGCGTGTTCACCGGCGCCATGTACGACGACTACGTCTCCCGGCTCGCGGCCAGCCCCGAGGAGTACGAGGGCTTCCTGCTCGCCGGCAACCTGTCCAGCGTCGTCTCCGGCCGGCTGTCGTACACCTACGGCTTCGAGGGTCCCGCCGTCACCGTCGACACCGCCTGCTCGTCCTCCCTGGTCGCCCTGCACCTGGCGGCGAACGCCCTGCGCAACGGCGAGTGCGACCTCGCCCTCGCCGGCGGTGTGACCGTCATGGCCGGACCGCACGTCTTCATCGAGTTCTCCCGCCAGCGCGGCCTGGCCCCCGACGGCCGCTCCAAGTCCTTCGCCGCCGGCGCGGACGGCACCGGCTGGTCGGAAGGCGTCGGCCTGCTCCTCGTCGAGCGGCTGTCCGACGCCCGCCGCAACGGCCACCAGGTGCTTGCGGTGCTGCGCGGCAGCGCCGTCAACCAGGACGGCGCGAGCAACGGCCTCACCGCCCCGAACGGCCCCTCCCAGGAGCGGGTCATCCAGCAGGCCCTGCACAGCGCGGGCCTCGCCCCGGCGGACGTGGACGTCGTCGAGGCGCACGGCACCGGCACCCGGCTCGGCGACCCGATCGAGGCCCAGGCGCTGCTGGCCACCTACGGCCAGGAGCGCGAGGAGCCGCTGTACCTCGGCTCGCTGAAGTCGAACATCGGGCACTCCCAGGCCGCCGCCGGCGTCGGCGGTGTCATCAAGATGATCCAGGCGATGCGCAACGACCTGCTGCCGCGCACCCTGCACGTGGACGAGCCCACGCCGATGGTCGACTGGGAGGCGGGCGCCGTCGAACTGCTCACCGAGGAGCGGCAGTGGCCGCGCGGCGACCGCCCGCGCCGGGCCGGTGTCTCCTCCTTCGGCATCAGCGGCACCAACGCCCACGTCATCATCGAGGAGCCGGACGCCCCCGCCCCCGCGGGCGAGCCGCAGGCCCCCGGGACCGCGCCCTACCTGCTCTCCGCACACCTCCCGGACGCCCTGCGCGCCCAGGCGGCCCGGCTGCACGAGCACGTCACCGCGCACCCCGAGGTGCCCCTCGCCGACCTCGGCCACTCCCTGGCCACCACCCGCGCCCTGCACGACCGGCGGGCCGTCGTCGTCGCCGCCGACCGCGGCGAACTGCTCGACGGACTCGCCGCCCTGGCGCGCGGCGAGAGCGGCCCGAACGCGCTGACCGTCCCCTCCGGACGGCCGGGCAAGACCGCCGTGCTGCTCACCGGACAGGGCTCCCAGCGCCTCGGCATGGGCCGCGAACTGTACGCGTCCTCACCCGTGTTCGCCGCCGCGTTCGACGAGATCTGCGGCCACCTCGACCGCACGCTGGTCCGGCCGCTGAAGACCGTGCTGTTCGCCCCCGAGGACTCCGCCGACTCCGCGCTGCTCGACCAGACCGCGTTCACCCAGGCCGCGCTGTTCGCCGTGGAGACCGCGCTGTACCGGCTCGCCGAGCACCACGGCATCACCGCCGACCACCTGCTCGGCCACTCCATCGGCGAGGTCACCGCCGCCCACCTGGCCGGGGTGCTGGACCTCGCGGACGCCGCGGTCCTCGTCGCCGAACGCGGCCGGCTGATGCAGGCGGCCCGCGAAGGCGGTGCCATGGCCGCCGTCGAGGCAACCGAGGAGGAGGTGCGCGAGCTCCTCGCGCCGTACGCCGGCCGGGTGTCCGTCGCCGCCGTCAACGGGCCCCGCGCCACGGTGATCTCCGGGGACGCCGACGCCGTCGACGCCCTCGCGGAGGAGTTCCGCGCCCGCGGCAGCCGCACCAAGCGCCTCCCCGTCAGCCACGCCTTCCACTCGCCGCACATGGACGAGGTGCTGGACGAGTTCCGCGCCGTCGCGGCCGGACTCACCTTCCACGCCCCGCGCATCCCGGTCGTCTCCAACGTCACCGGCGAGTTCGCCACCCCCGAGCAGCTCGCCTCACCCGAGTACTGGGCGCGGCACATCCGGGAGGCCGTCCGCTTCTACGACGGCGTACGGTTGCTGGAGGAGCACGGCGTCACCGAATGGCTGGAACTCGGCCCGGACGGCGTGCTGACCGCCCTGGTCCAGCAGTCGCTCACCGCCGAGGCGGGCACCGTCACCGCCGCGCTGCGCCGCGGCCGGCCCGAGCACCGCACCTTCACCACGGCGCTCGGCCTGCTCGCCGCGCGCGGCGTCCGGCCGCGCTGGGACACCGTGTTCCCCGGCGCGCGGCGCACCGCACTGCCCGGCTACGCCTTCCAGCGGCAGCGGTACTGGCTCGACGCGCCCGCCACCGTCGGCGACGCCGCCGGGTTCGGGCTGGCCGCCGCCGACCACCCGCTGCTCGGCGCCGGGGTGTCCCTCGCCGACCGCGACGAGCACATCTACACCGGACGCCTCTCCCGCCACACCCACGCCTGGCTGACCGACCACGCCGTCGCCGGCAGCGTCCTGGTGCCCGGCACGGGCCTGCTGGAGATAGCCCTCGCCGCCGGCGAGCGCACCGGCACCCCGGCCGTCGGCGACCTCACCCTCGCCACCCCGCTGACACTGCCCGAACGCGGCGCGGTACGGCTCCAGGTGACGGTGGGCGCAGCCGACGCCGACGGCACCCGGCCGGTGCGGATCCACTCCCGGCCCGAGGACGGACCGGCGGACGACGACTGGACCCTGCACGCCCACGGCACGCTGCACCCCCAGGACACCCCCGCCCCGGCCGCCACGCTCGCCGCCTGGCCGCCGCCCGGCGCCGCCGAGACCGACCTGACCGGCGCCTACGACCGGCTCGCGGCCCAGGGCTACGCCTACGGGCCCGCCTTCCGCAACCTGCGCCGCGTCTGGACGGCGGGCACCGACCTGTACGCCGAGGTGGCGCTCGACGCGGACCAGCACCGGCACGCCGCCCGGTTCACCGTCCACCCGGCGCTCCTCGACGCCGCCCTGCACACCCTGCTGCCAGGCGTCGCCCGCGAGGGCGGACAGCCGCTGCTGCCCTTCGCCTGGTCCGGCGTCACCGTGCACGCCACCGGCGCCTCGGCGCTGCGGGTGCGGCTCGCTGTCACCGGCACCGACTCCCCGGTCGCCGCGCTGACCGTCGCCGACGAGACGGGCACCCCGCTCGTCACCGTCGACGACCTCACGCTGCGCCCGCTGTCCGCCGAGGCCCTGTCCGCCGCGTCCGCGCAGCCCGACGGCCTGCTCCGGGTCGACTGGACACCGCTGACCGGCGACGCGCCGGAAGCGACCACCGACGCATGGGCCGTGGTCGGCGAGCCGGGCCCCGCCGCCCTGGGCCTGACCGGCGCCACCGCGTACCCGGACCTCGCCGCGCTGCGCGGCGCGCTGGACGCGGGCACACCGGCACCCGCCGTGCTGGTCCTGCCGTACACCGGCGAAACGGCCGGCGAGCTGCCGGAGGCGGCGCGCGCGGCGCTGCGGAGCGCGCTGACGGACATCCAGACCTGGCTCGCGGACGACCGGCTCACCGCCACCCGCCTCCTCGCGGTGACCCGCGGCGCCGTCGCGACCGCGCCCGGCGAGGACGTGACCGACCTGGCGCACGCCCCGCTGTGGGGTCTGCTGCGCTCGGCGCAGTCCGAACACCCCGGCCGCGTCCAGCTGCTGGACGCCGGCCCCGACACCGATCCCGCCGGACTCGGCTCCGCGCTGGCCCGCGTGGCCGCCGGCGGCGAACCGCAGAGCGCGCTGCGCGGAACGGACCGCCTGGTGCCCCGGCTGGCCCGGGTCCGCCGCTCCGAGGAGCCGCTGCCGCGCTGGGACCGGGGCGCGGTCCTGGTCACCGGCGCCACCGGCACCCTGGGCGCCGTCCTGGCCCGGCACCTGGTCACCGAGCACGGGGTGCGCGAGCTGGTGCTGGTCAGCCGGCGCGGTCCGCAGGCGCCGGGCGCCGCCGAACTCTCCGACGAGCTGCGCGAACTCGGCGCCGAAGTGGCGATCGAGGCGTGCGACGTCGCCGACCGCGCCCAGCTCGCCGAGCTGATCGACCGCGTCGGCCCGCGGCTGACCGGCGTCATCCACACCGCCGGCGTCCTCGACGACGCCACCCTCGAAGGCCTGACCGGGGAGCGGCTGGACGCCGTGCTGCGGCCCAAGGCGGACGCCGCCTGGCACCTGCACGACCTCACCCGCCACCTCGGCCTCGACGCCTTCGTGCTCTACTCCTCGATCGCGGGCCTCCTCGGCACCGCCGGCCAGGCCAACTACGCCGCCGGCAACACCTTCCTGGACGCCCTCGCCGCCCACCGCCGCGCCCACGGCCTGCCCGCGCTGTCCCTCGCCTGGGGCCTGTGGGACCAGTCCAGCACCATCACCGGGCACCTCGCCGACACCGACCTGCGCCGCCTCGCCCGCTCCGGGCTGCTGCCGCTGGCCACCGACGACGCCATGGCCCTCCTCGACGCCGCGCCCGCGGCGGGCGAGAGCGTCCTCGGCGTCACCCGGCTGGACCTGCGCGCGCTGCGCGACCGGGCCGCCGAAGAGATCCCGGCGGTGCTGCGCGGACTCGTACGCGCCCGGGCCAGGAAGCCCGCCGCGTCCGCCGGGCCCGCCACGGACGGCGGTCCCACGCTCGCCGACCGGCTCGCGCCGCTGTCCGCCGCCGAACGCGACCGGCTCCTCACCGACCTGGTGCGGGCCCGCGTGGCCGCCGTGCTCGGCCACTCCGACCACGCGGCGATCGACGCCGACCGCCCGGTGCAGGAACTCGGCTTCGACTCGCTGACCGCCGTCGAACTGCGCAACCAGCTGGGCGCCGAGACCGGCCTGCGCCTGCCCACCACCCTGGTCTTCGACCACCCGACGCCCAGGGCCGTGGCCGGCTACCTGGCCGGGCAGCTGGCGGTCGAGGAGACCACACCCGACGAGCCGGTGCTGACCGAACTGGCCAGGCTGCGGACCGTCATCGAGTCCGTCGCCGGGGACCGCGACGCCCACGACCGGATCACCGCGCGGCTGCGGGAACTCCTCGCCGCCGCCGACACGGCGGCCCAGGTCGCCGCTCCCGCCGACAGCGGCGACGACGACCTGGACTCGGCCACCGACGAGGAACTGTTCGCCCTCGTCGACGAGTTCGACTGAGCCGGCCGCCGACGAGCCCTCGGGTGCGCGGGGCGCCACACCGTAACCCGCGCACCTGAGGACCCCAGGAACCCGAGGCACACCACCCCACGACACCCGGGAGTTGACAGACCATGGCGGGCGAGGACAAGCTCCGCGACTATCTCAAGAAGGCCGTCGCCGACGCCCGTGAGGCGCGCCGGCAGCTGCGGGAGATCGAGGAACGGCGCCACGAGCCGATCGCGATCGTCGGCATGGCCTGCCGCTACCCGGGCGGGGTCGGCTCGCCGGAGGACCTGTGGCGGCTGGTCGTCGACGGCACGGACGCGGTCACCGCGTTCCCGCAGAACCGCGGCTGGGACCTGGAGAGCCTCTACGACCCGGACCCCGACCGCACCGGCACCTCGTACGGCCGCGAGGGCGGCTTCCTGCACGACGCCGACCGGTTCGACCCGGAGTTCTTCGGCATGTCCCCGCGCGAAGCGGTGGCCATCGACCCCCAGCAGCGCCTGCTGCTGGAGACGGCCTGGGAGGGCTTCGAGGACGCCGGCATCGACCCCACCGCCCTGCGCGGCTCCCGCACCGGTGTGTTCACCGGCCTCATGTACAGCGACTACGGCTCCCGGCCGCACCTGCCGCCGGAGGACTTCGAGGGCTACCTGTTCAGTGGCAGCGCGGGCAGCATCGCCGCCGGCCGGCTGTCGTACACGTACGGCTTCGAGGGGCCGGCCGTCTCCGTCGACACCGCCTGCTCCTCCTCCCTGGTCGCCCTGCACCTGGCGGCGAACGCGCTGCGCAACGGGGAGTGCGACCTGGCGGTGGCCGGCGGCGTGACCGTGATGTCCACGCCGGTCGCGTTCGTGGAGTTCTCCCGCCTGCGCGGCCTGGCCCCCGACGGCCGCTGCAAGTCCTTCGGCGCGGGCGCGGACGGCGTCGGCTGGTCGGAGGGTGTCGGTCTGCTGGTGGTGGAGCGGTTGTCGGACGCGCGGCGCAACGGGCACCAGGTCCTCGCGGTGCTGCGCGGCAGCGCGGTGAACCAGGACGGTGCGAGCAACGGTCTGACCGCGCCGAACGGTCCTTCGCAGGAGCGGGTGATCCGGCAGGCGCTGGCCGACGCGCGGCTGGCGCCGGCGGACGTGGACGCGGTCGAGGCGCACGGCACCGGCACCCGGCTCGGCGACCCGATCGAGGCCCAGGCGCTGCTGGCGACCTACGGGCAGGAGCGTGAACAGCCGCTGTACCTGGGGTCGTTGAAGTCGAACATCGGGCACGCGCAGGCCGCCGCCGGCGTCGGCGGTGTCATCAAGATGATCCAGGCGATGCGCAACGACCTGCTGCCCAGAACGCTGCACGCCGAGAAGCCGTCCCCGCACGTGGACTGGACGGCCGGCGCCGTCGAACTGCTCACCGAGGAACGTCCGTGGACGCGCGGCGACCGCCCGCGCCGGGCCGGTGTCTCCTCCTTCGGCTTCGGCGGCACCAACGCCCACGTCATCCTCGAGGAGGCGCCCGCCCCTGCCGCCGAGGACGCCGACGGCACCGAGCCCGCGCCGGCGCCCGTCCGGGTCCCCGTCCTGCCGTGGCTGCTGTCCGGCCGTACGCCCCAGGCCGTCACCGCGCAGGCGGAGCGGCTGCTCGACCACGTCGAGCGGCACCCCGGCCTGGACCCGCAGGACGTGGCGTACACCCTCGCCACCGCCCGTGCCGCCCTCGACCACCGGGCGGTGGCCGTCGGCGGCGACCGCGAGGCTCTCCTCGCCGACCTGCGCACCCTCGACACCTCCACCGCTTCCGACACCGCCCTGGGTTTCGTGTTCTCGGGTCAGGGTGCGCAGCGGGTGGGGATGGGGCGTGAGCTGGCTGCTTCGTATCCGGTGTTCGCTGCCGCGTTGGACGAGGTGTGCGG